>NZ_JAFAUS010000071.1 GCF_019243155.1 Mycobacterium sp. | reverse complement strand
GGGCACTAGCCCACCGACACGCACCCCACCCTTCACGCCCCGTGGCCGCTCGGCACTCGCTCGCCTTCGAGGGCCGGCCCCGCCGGCGTCCCGTCACCGAACGGCCTGCCGCCCAACGCTTCCCGGCCATGCGGTGCCAGCCAGTTGGCAAGGTCCGGACCCTTGGGCACGATCTTGGTGGGGTTGATGTCGGTGTGCACGATGCAGTAGTGCTGCTTGATCTGGACGAAGTCGACGGTGTCGCCAAAACCCGGCGTCTGGAACAGGTCTCGCGCGTAGGCCCACAGCACCGGCATTTCGCTCAGCTTGCTCCGATTGCATTTGAAGTGCCCGTGGTAGACCGGGTCGAAGCGAGCCAACGTGGTGAATAGTCGCACGTCGGCCTCGGTGATGGTGTCGCCCACCAGGTATCGCTGATTGGTCAGCCGGTCGCTCACCCAGTCCAGGGCGGCGAACAGTCGGTCGTAAGCCGCTTCGTAGGCCTGCTGCGAACCGGCGAAGCCGCACCGGTACACGCCGTTGTTGATCTCGGTGTAGACCCTCTTGTTCACCTCATCGATCTCGGGCCGCAGCCGCTCGGGATATAGCTCGGGTGCGCCGTCGCGGTGGTAGGCGGTCCACTGCGTGGACAGGTCCAGGGTCATCTGGGCGAAATCGTTGGTGACCACCGCACCCGTCGGGACGTCGACGATCGCGGGGACCGTGATGCCTTTGGGGTAGTCCGGGAACCGCTTGAAGTAGGCGTCCTGCAGTCGGGGGATCTTCAGGACCGGGTCGACACCACCGGGGTCGAGGTCGAACGTCCAGCTGCGCTCGTCGTGGGTGGGACCGCAAAATCCGATGGAGATGACGGGTTCAAGGCCCAGCAACCGCCGGACGATGATGGCGCGGTTGGCCCACGGGCACGCACGCGCCACGACGAGGCGGTACCGGCCCGGCTCCACCGGGTAGCCGTCGCGGCCGTCGGCAGTGATCCGCGTTTCGATGTATTTGGTGTCGCGGGTGAATTCGCCCGCGGTTGCGATGTAGGAGGCCATGTCTCCTATGGTCGCCCGCGACGGGTCAACCCGCCAGGAATCGCCGAGCCAAATTGGCTTCGGTCGACTCCCCCGCCTCCCAGGGGGCGATCCACGGTCCGGTGCCCTCCGACTGGTCGATGATGCCGTCCTCGAGCCACGTGTAGTGGCCCGCCACCAGGTCGCGGGTCAGCTGGACATCGTCGCTATCGGTGTTGTGCCACAACGCTTCGAACAGCGCGTCGACTCGCAGGGTCGCCTGTTGGCAGAAGGTGTCGGCCAGCTTGTAGGCCTGCCGACCGACCACCGGATCCGCACCGCGCTGGGCTTCGGCCCGCACGCAGGCCGCGGACATCGCGAACAGCTCGGCGCCGATGTCGACGACACGGCCCAGGAAGCCCTGCCGCTGCTCCAGCTTGGCCTGCCAGCGCGCCATGCCGTAGAAGGTGTTGCGGGCCAGCTTGCGACTGGAGCGCTCGATGAACCGCAGGTGCGGCGCCAGCGCCCCGAATTCGCCGTAGGCCCTGGGGTGCTGACCTTCACCAAACACCAGCTGCGGCAACCACTTTGCGTAGAAGCCGCTAGCACCGACGGCCGCCGCGGCCTTCTGCCGCAACCCCGTGTCGGGTTTCGCGAGGTCGCCCGCCGCGGCAAGGTGGGCGTCGACCGCCTCGCGGGCGATGAGCAGCTTCATGATCTCGCTGGACCCTTCGAAGATGCGGTTGATCCGCAGATCCCGCAGCACCTGCTCGACCGGCGCGGCACGTTCTCCGCGCGCGGCCAGTGACTCCGCGGTCTCATAGCCGCGCCCGCCGCGAATCTGCATGACCTCATCGGCGATGAGGCAAGCCATCTCGGAGGACCACAGCTTGGCCAGCGCCGCCTCGATCCGGATGTCGTTGCGCCCCTCGTCGGCCATCTGCGCGGACAGTTCGAGGACCGCGTCGAGTGCGTAGTTGGTGGCGGCGACGAACGAGAGCTTGCTCGCCACCGCTTCGTGTTCGGCCAACGGCTTGCCCCACTGCACCCGCTCGCCCGACCACTCGCGCGCTATCTTCAACGCCCACTTGGCCGATCCGGTCGCGCTCGCCGGAATCGAGAGCCGGCCGGCGTTGAGGGTCGTCAGCGCGATCTTCAACCCGTCGCCTTCGCGACCGACCAGGTTCTCGCTGGGAACCCGGACGCGGTGCAGCCTGGTGACCCCGTTCTCGATGCCGCGCAGACCCATGAACTTGTTGCGCCGCTCGACCGTGATTCCCGGTGAATCGGCCTCGACGACGAAGGCGCTGATGCCGCCGCGGTGGCCTTCGCTCTTGGGCACCCGGGCCATCACCACCAGCAGCTCGGCGATCACCCCGTTGGTGGTCCACAGCTTCACCCCGTCGAGTTCGTATGCCTTGCCGTCGTCGACCGGTGTGGCCGTCGAGGCCAGCCGCGCGGGGTCGGAGCCCACGTCGGGTTCGGTGAGCAGAAACGCAGATATGGCCCCAGCGGCACACCGCGGCAAGAACATTCGCTTCTGTTCGTCGGTCCCGGCCAGTTTGAGCGGCTCGGGTACCCCGATCGACTGATGGGCCGAAAGCAGCGCGCCGAGGCTGGGATGGACGGACGTGATCATCATCAGCGCCCGGTTGTAGGCCACCTGCGACATGGCCAGGCCGCCGTATTCGGACGGTATTTTCATGCCGAAACAGCCGAGTTCCGCCAAGCCTTTGACGTATTCGTCGGGAATCTGCGCGTCGCGTTCGATGACGCTGCCGTCAACGGTGTCGAGGAGCTCCCGCAGCTTGTCCAGGAACGCACGGGCGCGGGCATCGTCGGCGTCAGACGGTTTGGGGAACGGGTGTATCAGCTCCAGCGGAAAGCGACCGAGGAACAACTCTTTCGCGAAAGACGGTTTGTCCCAACCGGTTTCGCGTGACTCCTCGGCGAGGGCTCTCGCCTGCTCTTCGGTGACCTGCGCTTGCTGTGCCATCGCAGCCTCCCTGGTGAACGACGGTTAATGACGTGGGAGTACCCCATACGCAGGGCAAACACGCCGCGAACTGTCGATCTGGAGATCTCGCGCGGCTAGGCGTCGAGCTCCCGGGCCACTGCCTTGACGACCTCGGAAACCCGGCGAGCCGTCTTGCGGTCCGGGTAGCGGCCTTTGCGCAACTCGGGCTGGACGGTGCTCTCCAGCAACGTGATCATGTCCTCGACCATGCCGTGCAGCTCGTCGGGGCTGTGCTTGTGCTCCACGGACGGCTCGCGGCGGCCCTGGGCCTTGGTGAGGCTCGGCGGAGGCTCGATCAGCTT
>NZ_JAFAUS010000365.1 GCF_019243155.1 Mycobacterium sp. | reverse complement strand
CATGCAGAACTTCGAGCTGCCGCCGGGCGTCAACGTAAAGCGGGTGCCGCAGTGGGGCATCGACTCGTGGCTGTTCTACCCGAACTTCATGCTGCTGATCTGGGAGCCGGGCTGGTACCTGACCTACCACTACTGGCCGACCGCGGTCGACAAGCACATCTTCGAGTCGTCGCTGTATTTCGTGCCGCCGAAGAACGCCCGCGAGCGCCTGGCCCAGGAGCTGGCCGCGGTGACGTTCAAGGAGTACGCGCTGCAGGACGCCAACACCCTGGAAGCCACCCAGACCATGATCGGCACCCGCGCGGTCAAGGAGTTCCTGCTGTGCGACCAGGAAGTCCTGATCCGCCACCTGCACAAGACCACCGGTGACTACGTGAAGGAGTACCAGCGCAATGGCGCTACCGTCTGAATTCGCTGCCCTGGAGCCATATTTGGATTGGGATCTGGCCACCGAGCCCGAGCGATACGCCAAGCGGCTGGCCTCGACGATGGCCGAGATGCAAGCGTTCTACGACGTCGCATTCCCTAAGCTGAACGACGTGATCGAATACTGCGACAAGTTTCCGATGGACGATCTCCCGGACGACGCGAAAAGCCTGATGCACATCATGCAGTCGCTGGTGATGGTGTCGTTCCCGATCGAGGCTTGGAAGCAGCCGCGGGTGCCCGACAGCGGTGCGGCGTGGGTGGAAGTGATTCGGGAGCCGGTGATCTGAGCTGTGTTGACGCTCAAGGCCGCTGGGCTGTTGGACGTCGACGCCGGCGAAATCGTCTCGCCCGGAATCCTGCGGGTTGACGGCGACCGCATCGTCGGTGTCGGTGGCGGCGTCGAAGGTGACGTGATCGATCTCGGCGATCAGATCCTGCTGCCCGGCCTGATGGACATGGAAGTCAACCTCCTGATGGGTGGGCGCGGCGAGACGCCCGGGCTTTCCCAGGTTCAGGACGACCCCCCGACGCGGGTGCTGCGTGCGGTCGGCAACGCCCGACGCACGCTGCGCGCCGGTTTCACCACGGTGCGCAACCTCGGCCTGTTCGTGAAGACCGGCGGCTACCTGCTCGACGTCGCCCTGGGCAAGGCCATCGACGCGGGGTGGATCGACGGGCCGCGAATCGTTCCGGCCGGGCACGCGATCACGCCGACCGGTGGGCACCTGGACCCGACGATGTTCGCCGCGTTCATGCCGGGCGCACTCGATCTCACCGTCGAAGAGGGCATCGCCAACGGCGTCGACGAGATCCGCAAGGCCGTGCGATACCAGATCAAGCACGGCGCCCAATTGATCAAGGTGTGTGTTTCCGGCGGTGTGATGTCGTTGACGGGTGAGGCTGGCGCACAACACTATTCGGACGAGGAACTGCGCGCGATCGTCGACGAGGCGCACCGGCGCGGACTACGCGTCGCCGCGCACACGCATGGGGCGGAAGCGGTCAAGCATGCGGTCGCGTGCGGTATCGACTGCATCGAACACGGCTTCCTGATGGACGACGAGGCCATCCAGATGCTGGTCGACAACGACCGGTTCCTGGTGACCACCCGACGGCTCGCCCAGGCGATGGACGTATCCCGCGCCCCGAAGGAGTTGCAGGACAAGGCCGCCGAGATGTTCCCGAAGGCGGAGACATCGATCAAGGCGGCCTACGAGGCAGGCGTGAAGATCGCGGTCGGCACCGATGCGCCGGCGATCCCACACGGCAAGAACGCCGATGAACTGGTCACGCTGGTCGAATGGGGCATGCCGCCGCTGGCGGTGCTGCGCGCGGCCACGACCACCGCGGCCGACTTGATCAACGTCACCGACCGTGGTCGGCTGGCGAAGGACCAGCTCGCCGACATCATCGCGGTGCCGGGAAATCCGTTGCAAGACATCACGGTTACCCGCAACGTCAGCTTCGTCATGAAAGGCGGCAAGGTTTATGCCAACCAGAAGTGAGGACCTGGTCGAGATCCAGCAGCTGCTCGCCCGGTATGCCGTCACCATCACCCAGGAAGACATCGGCGGACTGATCGGTGTCTTCACGCCCGACGGCACCTACAGCGCCTTCGGATCGACGTACAAGCTGGACAGGTTTCCCGAGTTGGTGGCCGCGGCGCCAAAAGGCTTGTTCCTCACCGGAACCGCGCTGGTCGAAAACCTGGACGGCGACTCTGCCACCGGCACCCAGCCGTTGTGCTTCATCGACGGCTCCACGCATGACATGCGGATCGGCTACTACCGCGACACCTACCTGCGCACCGCCGACGGATGGCGGCTGAAGACCCGGGCCATGACGTTCATCCGCCGCAGCGGCGTGCACGACTCCGGGCGACCGCACGCCATCGGCCGCCCACAGCCGTGAATGTCGAGGAGTTCCGGACGGGTCTGCGTAAGTGGCTCGACGAGAATGACCTGACTCCCGGAGCCGACCACTCGCTGCAGGGCCATATGCAGCAGTTCGCCCGCGTCAGCAGGGCGCTGTATGACGCCGACTGGATGCGCTACGGCTGGCCGGAGGAAGTCGGCGGGCTGGGCGGTCCCGACGTACTGCGCGCGATCGTCGGCGAGGAGGTGGTGGGCCGGCGGCTGGCCGAGCCCGGCCCCTACTCGATGCTCGAGGTGCTCACACCCACGATGATCGACTACGCCCCGCCGGAACTCGCCGCAGAAATGGTTCCGCGGCTGCTGCGCGGTGAAGAGCAATGGTGCCAAGGCTTTTCCGAGCCGGGCTCGGGCAGCGACCTGGCGTCGCTGACGACTCGGGCGGTCCAGGACGGCGACAACTGGATCGTCAACGGCCAGAAGGTGTGGACCAGCTTCGCGCAGTTCTCCACGCGCTGTGTGTTGCTCACCCGCACCGGGCCGGGCTACGACGGCATCACCGCGTTCTTCGTCGACCTGGACTCGCCGGGCATCACCATCCGGCCGCTGCGCACGATGCACGGGGTCGACGAGTTCTGCGAGGTCTACTACGACGACGTGGTGATCCCGACGAGCCGAATGCTGGGCAAGCCGGGAGACGGCTGGAAACTCGCGATGGACCTGCTGCCGTACGAGCGGTCCAGCTGTTTCTGGCAGCGGATCGCCTACCTTTACTCCCGCTTCGATGCGCTGATCGCCGAGGTATCCGGTGGCACGCAGCACGATGGTCACGACGAATTCGAGCTGGGCGCGGCATATCTCGCGCTGCACACCTTGCGTTGCCGCTCCCGCGATACCCAGCACCGGCTGCTGAACGGAGCTCGGCTGGGCCCGGACACCTCGATCGACAAGGTGTTGCTCGCCTCCGCCGAGCAACGGCTATACGACACCGTGCGCGACCTACTGCCCGGCGATCTTGAGCTCGACGACACGCCGTGGCGCTCGGAGTACCTGTACTCACGCGCGTCGACTATTTACGGCGGGACCGCCGAGATTCAGCGCAACATCATCGCCCGCCGGCTGCTCGACCTCGGCAAGGAGTGATCGTGGATCTGACCACAGACTCCGAGGAGTTTCGGCTGCTGGCAGAGTCGATACGCACCGCGATGAGCTCAGCGTCCGGCGCCAAGCTCGACGCGGCTCTGGCCGACCTCGGCTGGCACGAGATGCTGGATGAAATCCCGGATATCGCAATACCTCTGGTGTTTCGACTGCTCGGTGAAACCAGAGCGCATGCGCCGGTTCTCAACGATGTGCTGCTGCGTTCGGCCGGACGGGCACCCGGCGGTGTCACCCCGCTTCCGTTCGCGGGAGGCTCCTGGGTGGTGTGGAAACGCGAAGACATCCCGGGTTCGGCGATCGACAGCGAGTTACCGATACATCCCGTCGCAGAGGGTGATTCGGCCGCGCAAGCCGGCCTTGCCGCCGGGCGGCAAGCACTCGGCTGGTGGCTGGTCGGCGCCGGCCGCGCCATGCTTGCGCTCGCGCGACAGCACGCCTTGGACCGAGTCCAATTCGGCCGGCACATCAGTTCATTTCAGGCGATTCGGCACCGACTGGCCGAAACCCTGGTCGCGATCGAGGGTGCCGAAGCGACTCTGCACACCGCCGCGGACGCATCCGACGATCCGGACGGCTTGGCTTGTCTGCTGGCGAAAGCCGCTGCCGGCCAGGCGGCGCTGACCGCCGCGAAGCACTGCCAGCAGGTGCTCGGCGGCATCGGGTTCACCGCCGAACATGCCCTGCATCACCACGTCAAGCGGGCCCTGATCTTGGACAACCTGCTCGGCAGTGCCCGAGAACTCACTCAAGAGGCAGGTAAGGTGTTGCGGGCCAAAGGATCTGCGCCCCGACTGGCGCAGCTATAGGCCGCTAGCCGTGGCCGAATCCGATCGGGCTCTTAAGCAACGGCAGGTCGGCCATGGTGGCGAAGCCCGGCGGCGCGGCGCAGACCGCCGGCACGGCGGCCAGGACCTGCATGGCGGTGGCCACGCTGGCCGACCGGACGTTCTTGGCCTCCGAGTACACGCGGGCGCCGACGATGCTCAGATCAAGCCGATGGTCGATGATCGATGATCGTCTCGGTGCCCACAGTGCCGATGCCCCACGCAATGACGCGAATCAACGTGACACACTCCGATTTTGTCCAGGCGCTGGTTTTCGGCTGTTTCTGCTAGGAGAACCTACCCCTAGGATTGGCAGACATGGCTCATCCCGAGGCACCGAGAAACCAGGTCGGCATGGCTTCGCTGCTCCTGGGCGGGCTGGCGCTCGTCACGTGCTGGCTACTGGTCGGGGTGCCCCTGGGTATTGCGGCGCTGCTGACCGGTGATATCGCGCGGCGGCGGGTCAGTCGCGGTGAAGCGACCAATCCGCGGGCGGCCATAGCGGGCATGGTGTTGGGCGTCGTGGCGATCGTGGCGGGACTCATCGCCGTCGGCTACTACGCCTGGCTGGATTCCCAGGATCCGGACCGTTTGCAGCGGTGCCTGGACAACCCCGCCACCAACAACTGCTGAGCGCGGCTAGTTGCGCGGCAAGCCGAGGATTCGCGCGGCGATGATGTTGCGCTGGATCTCTGAAGTACCGCCGGCGATGGTCGCGGCGAAGGTGCGCACATACCGGTCGAACCAGCTGCCGTAGTGGCTGTCCAGATTCAACGGCGCGAACGGTGCGGTGACCGTGCGAAGCGCAAGCCCTTGTGGCCCTTCGGCATTCAGCGCGTCCTCGCAGGCGCGCTGCATCGCCTCCGAACCCAGCAGCTTGAGCACCGACTGGGCGGGAACATCCTCTTCCCCACGCGCGGCCTTGGCCAGCGAAGCCGACCCCATCAGCCGCATCGCGAAGCCATCCATCACCAGGGTGGCGTAGCGATCCCGCTGCAACGCCCCGGACGGACCGAATTCGACACACAGCGCGTGCAGCATGTCGGCGTAATCCATCCAGAGCATGGCGCGTTCGTGACCGAGCGATCCGGTTGCCACCCGCCAGCCCTCGTTGATCTCCCCCACCAAGTTCTCCGCCGGCACCCGGACGTCGGTGAAGAAGACCTCGTTGAAGTCGACGTCTTCGTGGTCCGACACCGACGCAAACGGACGGCGTACCACGCCCTCGGTGTCGGTCGGTATCAGTAAAGCGCTGATGCCCTTGTGTTTTGGCGCATCGGGGTCGGTACGCACGAATGTCAACAGCACGTCGGCGTCGTGGGCGCCCGACGTCCACACCTTCTGTCCGTTGACCACGAAGTGGTCGCCTTGCGAATCCGACGAGCGCACGGCACGGGTTTTCAGCGACGCCAGATCCGAGCCCGCGCCGGGTTCGCTCATGCCGAGCGATGCGGTGATCTCGGCGCGCAGGATGGGTATGGCCCAGCGCTGTTTCTGCTCGGGCGTGCCGAACGACAACACCGACGCGGCGATGATGCCTACGCCCTGCGGATTGAAGCTTTGGTACATCCGCCGACGCGACAACTCCTCGGAGTACACGTATTGCTGCAACAACGAGGCATTGCGGCCGCCGAACTCGGGCGGGTTGCCGGGCAGCAACCATCCGTTGTCGAACAGCAACCGCTGCCACCGGCGCGCCCAGTCCGGGACGTCGGAGCTTGACCCCGGGCGCTTCAGCACATCGGGCGAACCGAAGAGCTCGGGCAGATGACTGTCCAAGAAAGCGACAAATTCGGCTCGGAACGCCTCAACGTCGGCGTCAAAGGTCAGCTGCACGTCACTTCCCGGTGGGGTCCTAGAGCACTCGCGCCGCCGGAAGATGATGATTTCCGCCGACGGCGTAGTTCACTCTTGCGATTCCGCTTCCATACACACGTCTAAGAGAATAGTATTCTCGCGGTAAGAAAGTTACAATCTCCGACACGTGATCCGTGAGGGGGTCGAGCGCAGCGATGTCACGGCGTTCTCCGGTAGAGTCCAACCATGTTCTCCCCTCGCGGCAATCTTCTGGGTCGGCCGTGACCACTCCAAGCGAAGAGCCGGCCTGGAAGCAGCGCGCCGTCGAGCGGTCCATCAAGACCGCGAAATTGCGGGCCGCGCAACGCGTTCAGCGCTTCCTCGACGCCGCGCAGGCCATCATCATCGAAAAAGGCAGCACGGACTTCACCGTCCAGGAGGTCGTGGACCGGTCCCGGCAGTCGCTGCGCAGCTTCTACCTGCAGTTCGACGGCAAGCACGAGTTGCTGCTGGCGCTGTTCGAAGATGCGCTGAGCCGGTCGGCCGACCAGATCCGCGCCGCCACCGAAAGCCACACCGATCCGCTGGAGCGCCTCAAGGTCGCCGTTCAGCTTCTATACGAGGCCTCCCGCCCGGACCCGACGGCCAAGCGGCCGCTGTTCACCGACTTTGCCCCCAGGTTGCTGGTCACACACCCATCCGAGGTCAAGATCGCGCACGCGCCGTTACTGACATTGCTGACTGAGCTGATGGAAGCCGCCGACGAGGCCGGCGTCCTGCGCACGACCATCAACGCCAAGCGGGTGGCCGCCATGACCATGCAGACGGTCATGTTCATCGCGCAATCGAGCGGCGGCAATGACGACGCGACGGTCCATCCCATCACCCCGAAGAGGTATGGGATTTCTGCTCACGCGGATTCGTCGCGTAGCGCAAATCACC
>NZ_JAFAUS010000282.1 GCF_019243155.1 Mycobacterium sp. | reverse complement strand
GAACGACCTCGTGCTGGCCGCGCTTCAGCGCCGCGAAGAGGTGTGGACTCATGGCCTCATCGAAGAGCAATCACGGCTTCGCGGCAGTAATCCCGAGGAACAATTACTGGCGATCTTCGACGTCATGCACGACTGGTTTCAGCTTCGCGACCGCTACGAGGGCTGCTCGTTCATCAACGTGCTACTCGAGCTCGGTCCGAAGCATCCGGTCGGCCGGGCCTGCATCATCCACATCGACCATGTCCGCGACATCGTCCGACACCGCGCCTTGGCGGCGGGGCTGACGGACGTCGAGGACTTCGCCTCGTCGTGGCACATCCTGATGAAGGGGGCCATCATTCTGGCCGCCGTGGGCGACCTGGACGCCGCGATGCGTGCTCGGAAGATGGCCCGCGTGCTGATCGAAGAGCATCGGCCGGTGCAGCCGGAGGACATCGGCGAAGCGGTGAGCTAGCGATACCTCAGACGGTGTCGGCGGTTGTGGTGCCGGTCTTGCGGTAATGCTCGGCTTCCAGTTCGGCGATCATCCGTGATGTCTTTTCGCGCAGCAGGATTGCGGCGGCAAGGCCTGCCACGACCGCGATCACCAGCCCGATCCAGGAGAATCGCTCCAGCCAGCGTTCGGCGGCCATGCCGGCGAAATACACCAGCGCGGTCGTGCCGCCCGCCCAGCAGATGGCCCCCGAGACGTTGGCCGCCAGAAACCGCGGATAGTGCATCTTCAGCGCCCCCGCCAACGGCCCGGCCAGAATCCGCAGCAGTGCGATGAAGCGGCCCAGGAAGACGGCCCGAACTCCCCAGCGGTTGAACAACTTCTCGGCGAGGGCGACGTGTCCGGGACCGAAATGCTTCGGAAACCTCCGGCCGAGCCGGTCGAACAGCGGCATGCCGAACCGGCGCCCGATCGTGTAGCCGATCGAGTCGCCCACCACCGCACCGATCACGGCGGCGACGCCGACCCCGACAGGATTGACGGCCAGATGGTCATGTGAAGACATCAGCGCCGCGGTGACCAGCACGATTTCACCGGGGAGGGGCACGCCCAGGCTCTCGATCCCGACCACACCGCCGACCACGAGGTAGACCGCGAGTGGCGGGATCGAGTGCAGGAGGGCCTCCACGTTCATGCGTCAAGGATGCCTGACCGAGATTCGATCCGCGCCCTTATGCCTGGCCTTGCATCGGTGTCGCGATGTCGGACGCGATCGGCAGGCTGACAACCTCCAGCTGCGGGCGTTTGGGTTCGCGCCCGTCGGCCGACGACAGGCCGCGCAGGCGGCGCCAGATCCACGGAAAGAAACTCTCCTGCGTCCAGCGAAACTGCTCGTAGGCTCCGGCCCGCAGTGTCCGTTGCGTGGGGCCCAGACCTCCCACGGCCCAATCATGGTTGCTGTCAGGCAGATTGAGGGCTTCAGCGGCCGCGGCTGCGAACAACATGTGCCCCTTGGTGGAGGCGTGCACCCGGTCGATGGCCCAGGTGTCCAACTGGCGCATCGAGGGCGCGTTGTACAGGTCCACCAGCCGGAACCCGTAGCGCTGAGCGGCCGCGCTGATCGCGTTGTTGATCTGGGCGAGCCGCGTCGACACCAGGCGGCCGAGCGGCAGGAATTGCGCGACGTTCGGGAAGGTAGTCGTCACCACGGTCGCCCCCGAGTCGGCCAGCGCCGCGTAGACGCGCTCGAGATCGAGAAGGGCGGGACCGAAGGATCGCCCGGGCTGGATGACGTCATTCATCCCGGCGCACACCGTGATCAGATCGGGCCGCATCGCCAACGCCCGCGGGACCTGCTCGTTGAGCACGTGGCCGACCCGCTTGCCGCGGATCGCCAGGTTGGCGTACTGCAGGCCCGGCCAGAGCGAGTCGACCATTGCGGCGAGCCTGTCCGCGAATCCGAGAAGGCCGATAACGTCGTCGCCGTCCCACAAGCCCTCGGTCTGACTGTCACCGATGGCGACGTAACGCCGATACCCAGCATCGATAGCCGCGCTCACGATGCCGAGAATAATGCCGATCTCGATTCGGGGGGGCGCTGGCGTGGCCCATTCGGCCGAGAGAATTCATGCGGAATTTGACATCGGCGTCGATCGGGGGTTTGCACTAGCGTTCTTGACCATGGCTAAGCCGTTGGAGGTCAATGAAATCCGCGGCTGGCGTCAGCCGAAAGTCGCGATTGGTGTGTTTTTCACCCTTGCGGTCTTCGTGGCGGGGTTGCTATGGGCCAAATGGATGCCCTACCTGGCGAAGGCCGTGCGGGCGCAGCACACCCACCACTGGTCCGCGTCGAGCATCCTCGGGGTCGGTGGGGTGCATGCCGGGGACCGCCCGACCTGGCACGACGCCACCACGTTCTTTCATGCCTACGTGTTATCGATTTGGCCGGCGCTGGTGGTGGCGCTGCTGATCAGCGCATCGGTTCAGGCTCTACTGCCGCGGTCGTGGCTGCCTTCTGTGTTCAACCGCCGCGGGCCGGTCTCGAGCGGGCTGGTCGGTGGCGTCGCCAGCATGCCGTCGATGATGTGCACATGCTGCGCCGCTCCGGTCGCCGTCACTTTGCGGCGCAACGGTGTCACGGCCCCCGCGGCCGTGGCGTACTGGCTGGGGAATCCATTGCTGAACCCAGCGGTGCTCGTCTTCCTGGTCTTTGTGGCGCCCTGGCAGTGGACGCTGACCAGATTGCTGGTCGGCGTCGTCACCGTGGTTGGCGCCGCCGCGGTGGTGGGGCTGGTCACCCGCGCCGACGACAGCACATCACCGGCGCCTCCGATCGCCGCGCCTGAAGCGGCGAGGCTGCGCAGGTTCGTGCGGGCGTTGCTGCACCTGAGTGTGTTCCTGCTGCCCGAGTACGCGATCTTGGTGCTGCTGGTGGGGGCGGTTCGAGGCTGGCTGCTCACCTTGGGCCAACCCGCTTACCACGGCCTGCTGATTGTCGCGCTGGTCGCGGTAGTGGGCACGTTGATGGTCATCCCGACGGCGGGGGAGATTCCGGTGCTGCAGGGCCTCGCTCTGCTCGGTGTCTCGGCGGGGACGCTCGGAGCGCTCCTGATCACGCTTCCCGCCGTCAGCATTCCAGGGGCTGCGATGGTCGCCCGCAGCTTTGGATGGAAGGTCACCGCGGTGACGACGGTCGTGGTGGTGGCTGCGGGATTGTTGGGCGCGGGTGTGCTGAGCGCGCTGTGAATTTGCGTACTCGGCGGGTGTTGTCCCAGGTACCGTCACTGTCATGCCGAAAAAGCGGGACGAGGCCCAGGCCGCCGCTTCGCTTGCGCCGCAGTATCCGATCGAGTCGGTCGACAACGCGCTCAAACTGCTGCTGCTGTTGGGTGAGCAACCCCAGATCCGGTTGAGCGAGGCGACCCGCTACCTGGGAGTGGCGTCCTCCACGGCGCATCGGCTGCTTGCGATGCTGGCCTACCGCGGGTTCGTCCGCCAAGACCCGGCGTCCAAGGCGTACCTGCCCGGCCCGTCGTTGAGCGGCGTGGCGTTCGCCATCTTCGGCCGCATCGACATTCAGGGATCGGCCGTGCCGATCATGCGGGGCTTGAGCGAGCAGCTGCGCGAGACGATTCACGTCGGGATGCTGGACGGCGCGAGCGTCCGCTTTGTCGCCGCCGTCGAGGGGCCGACGGCCGTCCGGGTGGCGTCCCGGTTGGGCCGCACCATGCCCGCGCATTGCACGTCGACGGGCAAGGCGATGCTCGCGCAGTTGTCGCAGCCGGAGCTGCGTCAGCTGCTGCCGCACGAACGGTTGCAGAGGATCACCGCGCACTCGATCGGCACCCGCACCAAATTGGAAGCCGAGCTGTCCGGTGTCCGCGAGCGGGGCTATGCCACCAATCGCGAGGAGAGCGAGGACGGCGTCGCATCGGTTGCCGTGCCGATACCGACGCGGGCGCCCGGTCTGCGGCTGGCGCTCAACGCCGCCGCGCCCCAGAACCGGCTGGACAGCTCGCGATACTCCGCGGTGGCCGCCGCACTCATGGCCGGGGCCAAGGAGATTGGCGACCAGCTCGGCTAGTTTTCCAGCCGCGCCACTTCGTGGCGCCATGCCGCCTCGGCGGTGAACGAGCCCCCCAGGTCGGGCAACTCGTCCCAGTCCGCCTCGTCGATACCGCGCAGGGTGCCGCCCGCCGCACACACCCGCAGCGACATCCGGGCAAGCTCGTCGAGGCTGATCGCCTGCAGCACGGCCTGCGGCACGGTGGCTGCGGCGCTGGTGATTCCGTGTCCGCGGCAGATCACCACGGGCCGCCCACGCATCGCGGCCACCATCTCCTTGCCCAACCGTGAATTGCGGATCAGCACGGCGCGTTCGTAGACGGGGACGCCGCCGCGCGCCAGCAGGGCGCCGGGAATGTCGTAGGCGCCGTAGATCGGCCGGATCACGATGCCGGCGAGGTCGGCCGCGACGACGGCGGGCGGATGCAGATGCGCGACGGCCCGGTGCCGGGCGTCGGCGAGCATGGTTTCGAGATGGATCGGCAGTTCGTTGGGAACCCGGTAGCCGTCGAGTTCGCCTGGGGCGCCGGCGGTCCCGTCGAAGGTGATCAGCCGGACGTCGGCGGGGCGGGTGAACGCCACGCCCGTGTCGGTGTCGCTGCGACAGCGGATCAGCAGGTGCTCGTCGTCGATTCGCAGGCTCAGGTGACCGAGGATGCCGTCGACCAATCCGCGGGCGGCCGCGACCCGGCAGGCCTGCGCCACCTCGGCGCGTTGCCGGTCCAGCTCATCGGTCATGTCCGCTCCTTTCGTCCGAGCCCGAATCCGCCGTCGGGGCGCACGATTTCACCGCTGATCCCGCGGGACCGGTCGGAGGCCAGGAACACGAAGGCCCACGCGTGATCTTCGCCGGAGAGCGCGACGTTGAGCGGGGATCGCGCTGCCACCTCGCGGGCCCGATCGGGCGCGTCGTCCAGTCGGGTGCCCTGCTGGTCCAGGCTGGCCAGGCCCCGCAGGTCGGTGTTCAGCGTGCCGCCCGGCGCCACCGCGTTGACCCGGATCTGCGGCGCCAGTTCGTATGCCAGCGAGGTCACCAGGCCGCGCACGGCGAACTTCGACGACACGTACAGCACGCCACCGCGGCCGGGATAGAACGACGAGGCCGACGCGGTCAGGACGATCGAGGATCCGGCCGCCGCCCGCAGCGCCGGGACGGCGGCCTTCACCGATTGCAGGTGGCTCAGGACGTTGGTGCGAAACATCTCGTCGAAGGCGGTCGACAGGTCGTCCCCGTCGATGTCGTCGACGCCCTGATAGAAGTCGAACACGCCGACGCAGTTGACCAGGATGTCCAGCCCGCCATGGGAATCCACCGCGGCGGCGACGGCCCGCTCGTTGGCCTCGCGGGTGACGGCGTCGCCTTCGACCACCGCAACGACGGGCAGCTCGTCGCGCAGCCGGGCACACTTGCGTGAATCTCGTTCCAGGGCAGATACTCTCGCGCCCTCACCGAGGAAGGCGTCGACGACGGCCCGCCCGATCCCCGAACCGGCGCCCACGACCAGTGCGCGCTTACCGTCAAGCCAGCCTGTCATCGCCCTCCTCGGGGTCGTCGGGCAGCAGCGGCGCCTGTGGATTGCCGACCATCGCCGCCAGCGTACGAGTGTTCTGCCACGTCAACGCCTCGATCTCGAGTGCGTCCAGGGTGATCCAGCGCCCGGTTCGTGGTGTGCTGATCAGCAGCCGCGACCCGTTGCGGGTGTCGACGCGGCGCACTATGACCTCGGTGAATTCGTTTGCGACGGTGAGGGGTTCGCCGACGGCCCCCTGGAGTAGCCGTTCGAGTTCGTTCACAGGAACACCGCCAGGTTCTGCATTCGCAGCACCGACTCGTCGGCGATGAGGGTGCGACGGGCCAATTTCCATCGATCGTCGCACCAGCGCAGCACATCCTCGCGTCCGCAGGACATCAGCGCGTTCTCGTTGACGTCGCCGCGGCTGCGGAACAGCAGTTCGGCCGATTCGACCCGCAGGTGCGCGGCGTCGTCAGACTCGAAAGTCCGCACATTGGTGATGAAATGGCGCAGCCGCGACGGCGGATCCTCCGCCCAGGCGTGCTCGGTGCCCATCCGCGCCACCCGCTGGCTCAGCGAGTACTTGTCCTCGTCGAAGTGGGCCATCCCCGGGGACGTGTCGAACCCGGCGCCGCGCGCGGTGGTGACGCGCACCGGCATGAGGTAGCAGACATCGTCGGTCAGCGTATCCAGCCACTCGTCGTAGCGCTGGGCATCCAGCAGGTATGCCTCGTCCACCAGGAACTGATGCGCCGCGAGGTGCCGATTGTCATGAAATGGCAATGACGGCAATGGCTTTCTCATTCCGGGATGCCCTGCAGGTAATCGGCCCACATGTTCAGCAGCGCCCGCTGGTTGTGCTCGTTGTAGCCGACCTGCGCGCGTCCCGGCCCGTGGAACATCTCGGCGGGCAGCGCCTCGACAACCGCGCGGTCGTCGGACAGCAACCCCATCCGGCTGTTCAGCAGCAGTCGGCGCGCCATGGAACCGCCGGCGGTGGTGGTCAGCGACACCCAATTCTCGACGTCGTCCTGCTCGAACATGCCGGTGGAACCGAAGCACATCAAATACGCCTTGTACGAATCCTTTTTGTACTGCGGGGGAGCGGCGGCGTCCACGGCGAACCACGAGCACACCTCGGTCTCGTTTTCACTGATGGGCTGCCACAGTCGGATCGAGATGAACGGCAGCACCTCATCGGTGTGGTCGTGCACGCGGGGCCAGTTGTGCACGAAGCTTAGGTTCGGAAAGCAGGTGGCCGCCGAGATCATGAACCCGTCCTCGCCGACCACGCGCTGCTGTTGCGGCGTCCACACGGATTTGATCCGGCCGATCATGTCGTCGGGGTAGCCGACGTACCGCATTCGCTCCTCGAAGCTACCCGGCGGAAGTTTGTAGGTGGTGCCGCCACCGCGGTGTGCCCAATAGGTGGCACCGTCCTTGCGCTTCTGGGCTTTTGGCTCCCGGAAGAGGCCGATCTCGACGATCGAGGCGTGGGTGTGCGGGGTGTGGTACATGTCGCCGGCGAAATTCTCGGCACCGATCTTCCAGTTCGCCTTGATGCGCCAGCGCTGCGGCCCGCGCAGTTCCAGACCGCTGGTGCTCTGTTTGGTGTAGAAGTCCAGATAGAACCGGAAGTCGCCGAGAAAGTCTTGCAGCGGTTCGGCATCAGGATCCAGGCTGACGAACAACAGGCCGTTGTAGCTCGCGAAACTTGGTGCAGGAAGCAGGTTTTGGCCGCCTTTGGCGAATCCGTCGTCGCCCCCGTAGGCCTCCCGGTAAAACGGAAGACCGGTGAGCCGGCCGTCGTTGCGATAGGTCCAGCCGTGATAGGGACAGCGGAAGTTGGAGGCGTTCCCCAGCTCGGCCCGGCACACCTGCATTCCGCGATGCAGGCACATATTGAAAAGGGCCCGGATCTCGCCGTCGGAATCCCGGGTGATGATGAACGAGTCGTCGAGAACCCGGCGCACCACGTAGTCGCCGTCCTGGGGGATCTCGGACTCGTGCGCCACGAACGTCCACGCCCGGCTGAACAACCGTTCTTTTTCCAGCGCGAACAACTCCGCGTCGTTGTAGATGTGAGCCGGGATCATCCCGCGACGGACGTTCTCGAAGACCTGTTCACCGCGCTGGTCTGGCATGGCCCCTCTGTTCTACAGAAGTTATCTCCGCAAGAAAGAATCCCGCAGTCGTCGGCGATGGTCAATCACCCAGGTGGGCGCACCGCCAGGTTTCTACAAGAACGCTTTGTGCTAATTCACAGGTGGCGCGCAATCAAAAGCCGGAAATGCGAGGCTACCGTGGGTCGCAACAGCCATTCCGCGCCTGTGAGCGCGACGTAAAGACGGGTAATCGTTCGGTTTCTGGGACTCAGAAGCCGCGTCTGCCCGTGAACCGAGGAAGGACTGGTGCCATGGTTGATCGGCCACAGGGGGGTCGATTGCAAAAGGTCGGATCACGATTGGTGGCCGCCATCGGGCGCCAGGAATGGCTGGATCGACCCAGCTATCGGTTCGAACACCTGCTCAGCTTCGCCTACAACAGCCTGGGTGGCGCGCGGAATACCGTCACCAACGCGCTCAACGGCGTCTGGTTGGGACACCCGGTTCATCCGCCGCTGGCGTCGTTGACCAGCGGTGCGCTCGGTACGACGGTGGCGCTGGACGCGGTGAGCCTGCTGCCGGGCCAGCCCAAAGCCGAGGTCGCCGACGCATCGCGATTCGCTACCCGCGCGCTCGGGGTGGGCATCGTGGCCAGCGCCGGCTCCGCCATCACGGGAGTCACCGACTGGCAGCACACCCACGAGGAGGACCGCCGGGTGGGCGCGGTGCACGGCCTGGTCAACCTGGCCGCGACCGTGCTCTACGCCCAGTCGTGGTGGGATCGCCGACGAGGCCGGCACGGCCGGGGGATCGTGCTGACCGCACTGGGCTACGGCATCACCGTCGCCGGCAGCTACCTCGGCGGGGCGCTGGTGTTCGAGTCCGGCATCGGAATCGACCAGTCGGGCGCGCGACTGCGCACCAGGGAGTGGACGCCGGTGCTGCCTGCCAGCTCGTTGAACGGCAAGCCGGTGCGCGTCGAGGTCGACGGCGTCGGGCTGGTCGTGTGCCAGACCAAGCCGGGGGAGGTCGCGGCGTTCGGTGAGCTCTGCCCGCACCTGGCCGCCCCCATGGCCGACGGCTGGCTGGACCGTGGCCGACTCGTATGTCCTTGGCACGGTTCATGGTTCGCCGCCGAGTCGGGTGACGTGCTGCGTGGGCCGGCGGCCGCGCCGCTGCCGTGCTACGAGGCGAGGCTGGTCAACGGGATGGTCGAAGTCCGCGGCGAAGCCGAGCCTGCGCTCCGCGGAGCGGTGGGAATTGGGGAAGGGGAAGCCAAGTGAATGCCTACGAGGTCTTGAAAGAACACCACATCGTGATCAAGGGCCTTGGTCGCAAGATCAGTGAGGCGCCGGTGAATTCCGAAGAGCGGCATGCTCTTTTCGACGACATGCTGATCGAGCTCGACATTCACTTCCGCATCGAGGACGACCTGTACTACCCGGCCCTCAAGGACGCCAGCAAGCTGATAGCCGTCGCCCACGCCGAGCATCGCCAGGTGGTCGACCAGCTTTCCGTGCTGCTGAGGACTCCCCAGAGCTCGCCGAATTACGAAGACGAGTGGAACTCCTTCAAGACGGTGCTGGAGGCCCACGCCGACGAGGAGGAACGCGACATGATTCCCGCGCCTCCGGAGGTGAAGATAACCGAGGCGGAGCTCGAGGAGCTCGGCAACAAAATGGCCGCGCGGATGGAGCAGTACCGCGGCTCCGCGGCGTACAAAATGCGCACCAAGGGGCGCGCGGCGCTGGTGCGTTCCCTCTAGCCCCGGCGACACCGGCCGCTTGCGGGGTCACGCCGGCGATCGAGAGTAGCGTCACGGCTCATGAACTCCGAGTGTGTCGCCTCCCAAGGTGACATCACGGCGGAGATCGCCCGCATCGCAGCCGAATACCGGGGCGAACAACCACAGCCGCGGCTCGACTACCCGCCGTACCGCAGCAGCATCCTGCGTCACCCGAAACATCGGTTGGTGGTCGTCGATCCCGAGGAGATCGAACGCAGCGCGCCGTGCTTCGGCCACCGGGACGTCGACCCGCTCGACGCCGACCTGACGGCCGGTCATCCGGGTGAACCCATCGGGGAGCGCACCATCGTGACCGGACGAGTCGTCGACGACCTGGGCCGGCCGGTGGCCGGTCAGCTGATCGAGATCTGGCAGGCCAACGCCGCCGGCCGCTACCGCCACCAGCGCGATCGGCACCCGGCCCCGCTGGACCCGAACTTCACCGGCGCGGGCCGGTGCTTGACGGGACCCGACGGCTCGTATCGCTTCCTGACCATCAAGCCCGGCCCCTACCCGTGGCGCAATCACCACAACGCGTGGCGGCCCGCGCACATCCATTTCTCCATCTTCGGTACCGCCTTCCCGCAGCGGCTGGTCACCCAGATGTACTTTCCGAACGATCCGATGTTCGACCTGGATCCGATCTTTCAATCGATCCTCGATCCCGCGGCCCGCCAGCGCCTGATCGCCCGTTACGACCATGACCTCACCCAGTCGGAGTACGCGACCGGCTACCAGTGGGACGTCGTGCTGGGCGGTTCGCAACGAACCCCGAGCGACAGATGACTGAATCTGCGTGCACGCCAGGACAAACGGTGGGGCCGTTCCTCGATCTGGGATTGCCGTATCCCGGCGACCGCAACCTGGTCGACGATCGGCATCCGCACGCCGTGCGGTTGCACGGCACGGTCTACGACGGGGCCGGTGACGCCGTCCCGGACGCCCTCATCGAACTCTGGCAACCCGATGGCGCAGGCCGCATTTCGCGGCAGGCCGGTTCGTTGCGCCGAGACGGAGCCGCATTCACCGGGTGGGGCCGATGTGGAACCGATGCCGCCGGGCATTACGCGTTCACCACGGTGCAGCCCGGTTCGGCGTTCTTCGCTATCACGGTGTTCGCGCGCGGCCTGCTGGACCGGTTGTTCACCCGCGCCTACCTGCCCGGCGCCGAACCGAACGCCGACCCGCTGCTGTCCGCCGTGGACGCCGCACGAAGGTCAACCCTGCTGTGCGTCGCCGAAAACGACGGAATGTCATACCGTTTCGACATTCATCTGCAGGGCCCGCGGGAGACGGTGTTTCTGGCGTACCGGAACGGTCGTCGATGACCAATCTGTTGTGGCCCGGTGATCCGCGGGCCGGCGAGCACATGACCGATCGGGCGCTGCTGCATTCGATGGTGGCGGTGGAATCCGCCTGGCTGGGTGCGCTGGCCGGCGCCGGTCTGGCACCGGGCGAATGCGCCGACGTGGACCTGTCGGGTCTGCTGGGCCGCGACGACGCCGCGACGGTGGCCGTTGCCGCCGAGGACGGCGGCAACCCGGTCATTCCCCTGGTACAGCTGTTGCGCGGGCGGGCCGACCCGGCGATCGCGCCGTGGATCCATCGCGGGCTCACCAGCCAGGACGTATTGGACACCGGGCTGATGCTCGCCGTGCGCGCCGTCATCGTTGACTTGATATCCCAACTGAGGCAACAGGTTTCAACGCTGATCGAGCTCGCGACACTGCACCGGGCGACGCCAATGGTGGCGCGCACCCTCACGCAGCACGCGGCACCCACCACGTTCGGGGCAAAGGTGGCCGGCTGGTTGACCGGCGTGCTCGACGCCACCGAGCGGTTGACCACACTGGTCATTCCGATCCAGATCGGCGGGGCCGCCGGGAACCTGGCCGGCGCGGCGGAGCTGGCCGCGCTGCTGTCCGACGGACCCGCGCCGGGCGAGGCCGCCGTCGAGTTAGTGCGAAGCGCCGCAACCGCTTTGGGGATACAGGTCCGTTCGCCCTGGCATACCACGCGGACGCCGGTGACCGCCGTCGCCGACGCGATCGTCGGCTGCACCGATTGCTGGGGCCGCATCGCCTCGGACGTCGTCACCCTGGCCCGTCCCGAGATCGGCGAACTGGGTGAACCGGCGGGCGAAGGCCGCGGCGGATCGTCGTCGATGCCACACAAGCAGAACCCGGTGTTGTCCATTCTCATCCGGCGGGCGGCCATCGCGGCGCCTCCCTTGGCGGCGACGCTGCACACCGCGGCCGCGCTGGCCAACGACGAGCGGCCCGACGGCGCGTGGCATGCGGAATGGGACACGCTGCGCACCCTGTGCCGGCGCACCGTCGTGGCGGGCTCCCAGTGCGCTGAGCTGCTCGCGGGCCTGGAGGTCAATGCGGAGCGGATGGCCGAAAACCTCGGATCGGCAGACGTTTTGGGTGAGCAACGGGCGATCGCCGAGCTGGCGGGCAAGGATCCGTCGGCAACCTACCTAGGGGCGGCCGCCAACCTGATCGACGCGAGTTTGCGGCGCGCGCGGCAGGTCCTCGGTCAGTCCGCGTAGATGCTGGAAAGCCAGATGTGCAGCAGGGCGTCGATGACCCGCTCTTCGGGAATCGCCTGCTCCTCGGAGGTGAAGGTCGCGGCCATCATGCGCTCGCTGAGCATGTTGAGCGCGATCGACAGGTCCTCGGCCGGGACGGTGTCGGGGGCGGCGCCCCGCCCGCGCTCGGCCTTGATCGCCAACGTGGTGTAGGAGACCCACTGCTGCATCAGGGTCGACCAGAGCTGCCGGACCTCGGGGTTGGTCGCCTTCGCGGCGGCCCCCGCCACCGCGACCGCCCGGTGCGATCCCGAAACCTCGAAAAACGATTCGATGTGCGCCCGCCACACCGTCGCGGGTTCGCCAGACGATATGCCGCGGAGTTCTCGCAGTGCCGCGTGCGCCTTATTGTTCATCTGGTCCAGCAACGACAGCAACACCGCGTTCTTCGATTGGAAATAAAAATAGAAGGTAGGGCGGGAGATTCCCGCGCCTTTTGCAAGGTCGTCGACGGAGAAGTCGGCCAACGGCCGTTCCTGCAGGAGGCGCTCGGCCGTGGCGAGTATGGCCTGTTCGCGCTCGTCGGAAGAATGGTTCGACGAACGCCGGCTGCGCGAGGCATGCAAATACCTGGTTTGTGTCGGAAGGTCGGACACGCCCGCTACCTTGGGGCAAGTCGATATACGTCAGCGAAACTGTTGATTAAAACCAGCAATCATGTCGATTAAAATCGACGCCCTTGAGCCAGCAACCCTCCGAATTTGTCCTCCAGTCGACAATCAGTCGAAATTCCTTCTACGCCAACGGTTGGCGACGACCACGGGAGGAACAATGGTCGTATGCCGTACATCGATCGGCGCACCATGCTGTGCGCCGTTGCCGGGGGCGTGCTGGCGGCCATGACTCGCACTCCGTCGGCCATCGCGTCTCCACTTCGTCCACCTATCCCGTTGGGCCCGGTAACGCCCTCGATCGTCATCACCCGCCTACCCGGGGATGGCAACCGGATCGCGCTCACCGTCGACGACGGCGCAAGCGTCGCCGTTGTCGGTGCCTTCGCCCAATTCGCCCGCGACAGCGGGACCCGGTTCACGTTCTTCGTGAACGGAGCCAACGCCTCGTGGTCGGCGAACGCGCCGGCGCTTCGGCCGTTGGTCGACTCCGGTCAGGTACTGATGGCCAACCACACCTGGTCGCATCCGCGGCTCGACCGGATCGGCCAGGGCGCGGTGGTCGACCAGATCCGCCGCAACGCCGATTTCCTGCGAAACACCTACGGTTCCGACGGCACCCCGTTTTTCCGTCCGCCCTTCGGGGTCCACAACCCCGACATCGACCGGATTGCCGCGGACCAGGGCTACACCTCGATCGCCATGTGGAGTGGGGACGTCGGCGACTCGGCTCCGGAGAACGAGGCGACCCTGATGGATCGCGCGACGAATTCCTTTCAACCGGGCCAGATCGTGCTCATGCATGCCAACCTGCCGACCGTGACGCACTGTTATGGACAACTGCTGGACCTGATCGGCAGCCGCAATCTGCAGACCGTCACCCTCAGGGATGCCTTCTCCTGATCGCCCGGATTAGGGACTTCGGTCCCTACCGCGTCCGGTCGCAAGGATGGTCACATTGGATGCCGCGGCGGCCCCGGAAACCCCCCATTCCGGGCCGCCGCCCCAAACGGCCGCAAACGAATCAGCCGGCGACGGCGATCTCGCCGGCCACGGCGATCTCGATGGATAAGCAGTCACCCAGGGCGTGCACAGCCGCCCAGTCGCCGTCACTGACCGCTCTGGCGAGGTCGTCGACCAACGGGCTCTTCGCTCCCACCTCGGCCAGCCACCCGGAGACCGTTGCGCTGACCTGATGTGCCGGCACCCGGGCCGTGTGCCCGTGCAGCCGATCGGTGAGTTGGTACAGCGTGGTCCTCGTTTTGCGCAGTGGCCAATGAGCCCGCCAGGTAGCCCCGTTTATCGTCCTGTCCCCGTTACCCATAACTGTCATTCCACCAGTGCCG
>NZ_JAFAUS010000195.1 GCF_019243155.1 Mycobacterium sp. | reverse complement strand
TCGGTCGAACTGATCACCTACGCCATGCAGATGGCCGCGGACCGGCAGCAGAACCCCGGCGAAGACATCGTCACCAAGTTGGTCGAGGCCGACGTCGACGGCCACAAGCTCTCCGATGACGAGTTCGGTTTCTTCGTCATCCTGCTGTCCGTGGCCGGCAACGAGACCACCCGCAACTCCATCACCCAGGGCATGATGGCCTTCACCGACTTCCCCGACCAGTGGGAGCTGTACAAGCGGGAGCGTCCCATCACGACGGCCGACGAGATCGTCCGGTGGGCCACCCCGGTGACGTCGTTCCAGCGCACCGCCCTGGTGGACTACGAACTGTCCGGCGTTCAGATCAAAAAGGGCCAACGCGTCGTAATGGTCTATCGCTCAGCCAATTTCGATGAGGAAGTGTTCGACGACCCGTTCACCTTCAACATCCTGCGCGACCCCAACCCGCACGTGGGGTTCGGCGGTACCGGCGCGCATTACTGCATCGGGGCCAATCTGGCGCGGATGACGATCGACTTGATGTTCAATGCGATCGCCGACGCCATGCCCGATCTTAAATCGGCCGGCAAGCCCGAGCGGCTGCGGTCGGGCTGGCTGAACGGAATCAAGCACTGGCAGGTCGACTACCACACCAACGGGGCAGCGAATTGCCCTGTAGCGCATTAGGCTACGGCCATGCCGTCTCATAAAGCAGTGCACGTCAAGTCCGCGGGCGGGTCACTCGAGCTCGCCGAGGTCGAGACCCAGCCGCCGCCCCGCGGCGAGGTACGCGTCAGCGTCGCCGCTTGTGGCATCTGTGGCACCGACGCTCACTTCGTCGCGGGTGCCTTTCCCGGCATGTCATGGCCGCTGACCCTTGGGCATGAGATCGCCGGAAAGATCGCCGAAGTCGGCGATGGCGTGGAGGATTTCGAGGTTGGTGACCGCGTTGCGATCGGCTGGTTCGGTGGCAACTGTAACCACTGCACGCAGTGTCGCAAGGGCCAGTTCATCCACTGCTTGAACGGCAAGGTTCCGAGCTGGCACTACCCGGGCGGCTACGCCGAATCGGTCACCGCTCCGGCCACGGCGTTGGCCCGCATCCCCGACGAGTTGTCCGACGCCGAAGCCGCCCCGATGGGTTGCGCGGGCGTCACTACATACAACGCGCTGCGGCACACCAAGGCGTTGCCCGGCGACCGGGTGGCGATTCTCGGTGTCGGCGGGCTCGGCCACCTCGGGCTGCAGTTCTCCCGGGCAATGGGTTTCGAGACGATCGCGATCAATCGCGGCACCGCCAAGAAGGAGGACGCGCTGAAGCTGGGTGCGCACCACTACGTGGACGCCAGCGACGGCGACGTCTCAGAGTCGTTGAACGACCTTGGCGGGGTCGCGGTGGTGCTGGGCACCGCGGGCGCCTCCCAGGCGATGGCCGCGACCGTCGGCGGCCTGCTGCCCCAGGGTGAACTGATCACCATCGGCGTCACGCCCGAACCGATGCCGATCAGCCCGCTCCAGCTGATCACGCCCGGGCTCAGCATCATCGGTCATCCGTCCGGGACCGCCAGCGAGATCGAGGACACCATGCAATTCGCCGTCCAGGCGGGTGTGCGGGCGTGGATCGAGGAGCTGCCGCTGGCCAAGGCCGCGGAGGGCTACGAGGCCTTGGAGCGCGGGCGGGCACACTACCGCACCGTGCTCACCATGTGACCCCCGCCAACAGCGTGGTGTGGACACTTAGCGCGGCCGACGGCGAATTGCTGCTTCGGACTGGCGTGGCGGGCCGGGCTGCCAGAATGGGCCATCGGCTCATTATCTCGATGAACCGTTGGCAGGCCTGTGTCGATTGGGCGGGTGACGAACCGGTCAGCGTCGAGCTGGTCGTCGAGGTCGATTCTTTTGGCGTGCTGCGCGGCGAGGGTGGCATCACTGGACTGTCCGGCCCGGAAAAAGCCGTGGTGAAGGCGAACGCGTTGAAGTCGCTGGACGCCGGCCGCCATCCCGAGATCCGCTTCAGAGCCGAGACCATCGAGAAGACCGGGGACGGATACCGTCTCACCGGGCAGCTGCAGATTCGCGGAAGATCGCGCGAGCATGTAATCGACTTGCGCACAGAGGATTTGGGCGACGCGTGGCGAATGTCGGCCGAATCCTCGGTTCGGCAAACGGATTACGGCATCAAGCCCTACTCGTTGCTGATGGGCTCGGTCCAGGTCGCGGATGACGTGTCGGTTTCGTTGAGCGCGGTTCACGCCAAGGACGACTGATCTCCACCGGGCGTTCGGCCCGGCGCGTGTACCCTCGGGTACAGCTCGTTAATTCCGCTAAGTATCTACTTTTCTGTTTTCTGAGAGGGCCGAGATGCCACGCACAGACAATGATTCATGGGACCTGGCCACCAGCGTAGGGGCGACCGCGACCATGGTCGCCGCCGCCCGGGCGGTGGCCTCCAAGGCCGAAAAGCCTTTGATCAGCGATCCTTTCGCCGAGCCCCTGGTGCATGCGGTGGGAATCGAATTCTTCGCACGCTGGGTCAACGGTGACGTTACCGCGGCCGACGTCGACGTCGCCGAGGAGGCCTGGGGGCTGCAGCGGATGGCCGACCTGATGAGTGCCCGGACCCGCTACTTCGATTCGTTCTTTGCCGACGCGACGGCGGCGGGCATTCGCCAGGCCGTCATCCTCGCGTCCGGCCTTGACGCGCGCGGCTACCGGTTGCCCTGGCCCGACGGAACAACGGTGTTCGAAATCGATCAGCCGTTGGTCATCGAGTTCAAGAAGACCACGCTCGAGGGCCTGGGTGCGCACCCCTCGGTCGAGCTGCGCCCGGTTCCGATCGACCTGCGGCACGACTGGCCAACTGCGTTGCGGGAAGCGGGTTTTGACGCGGCACGGCCCAGCGCCTGGATCGCCGAAGGCCTGCTCGCGTTCCTGCCGCCGGACGCCCAAGATCGGTTGCTGGACAACATCGCCGAACTCAGCGCCCCCGGCAGCCGACTGGCGGCGGAGATCTTCGCCACCGCGCCCGATGTCAACGGAGAGCAAGCGCCGGACCTGTTGCAGACCGCAAGCGATCGGTGGCGGGCGCACGGATTCGACATCGAGCTGTCCGACCTGCGCTACGACGTCGAACGCAACGACGTTGTGACATATCTGGACAGCCACGGTTGGCACAGCGTCAAGGTGAAACTGAACGACTTGTTGGCAACCCACGGGCTACCCGTAATACCCCAAACCCAGGTCAATGCCGGGTTCTTGGAGAACTACTACTGCACGGCTGTCCGGCGCGGTTGATCAGGGCTGCGACTCGGCCGGCGGGTGCGAGCCGGCCGAGTCACCGACGTCGCCGGGAATGTGTTCGAGCACCCTGGTCAGGTACGGCTGACGGTTGCCGGAGTCCGGTTGCTGCTCGGCGGGAACGCGCGGTTGCTCTTCGGGAACGCTCGGCTCTGCGACCGGCTCACCGGTAGGCGCTTTGGCCTGCGGGGTCAGTGGCGCGGCCGCCGGGGGCGGCGCCACGGCCTCGGCGATCTGGGGCATCGGTGAATGCGTCACGTGGCGCGCCGAAGCGGGTTTCGCACTGGCCGGACCGAATTCGATACCGACGGCCAGCGACAGCGAGCACACGAAGGTGACCGCGCCGGCGGCCAACGCCGTCGCAGCTCCCGCGTAGGACAACTGCCGCTGACGCGCGGGAGTCGGCACAGGTTCGCTGCTCGCCTCCACCACCAACTGCTCGTCGGTGAACTCGGTGCTCTGCGCCGCGGACAGCGCTGCGCCCCGCGCGATGGTCACCTGCGCCATCGTCTGCACGAAAACCGGTACCGGCAACGTCTTTTCGAGCTGCCACGAGAAGCCGTCGATGTCGTTGTGCGGCCCGACGACGACCACCCCGCCCGGCTGCCAGCCGTTGCGCTCGAACATGCCGGTCAGCCAGCGGCTCAGACCGTCGAAGCCGCCGCGGACGTGCTTGGTGGCCGTCTGGGTCTCCCCGTCGTGGGTATCGACCATGACGACGGTCGTCCCGTCGTTCTCCAGAACGCAGACGGCCGTCTGCTCGTAACCGATCACGGGGGCGATCGCCAGCGCCAACGTCTCGACCGCCTCGAGGAATCGCACCGGCACGACGTTGTCGAAACCGGCGTCGGTCAACGCTTCCAAGAGCAATGCGGCCTGCGCGGCCGCCTCGTCGTTCCACGTCACTCCGATGACGCGCAGCCGCTGCTCGCTTTCAACGGCCAGCGCGTCGACCCGCAGAACCTCGTCTGCCACTTGCTCCGCGGTGTTCACGGCGCGCACGCCGCGGCCGCCATGTAGCTCCAATTCCTGGTGGTCAAGGATGGTGCCGTCTGCGCTGTGCCCTTCTGCGAGGACCCACCCAACGGTGGTCGGCGTCACGGATAGCCCTAGAACCGTGTCCAAGTTTGTGCCCCAATCGGTCCCGGACCTCCGATGCCCTCAGTACCACCGACGCGCACCAAGAAGCGCTGGTGCGGTGATTCGTGAGAGCCGGAACAGACCCGAGATAGCCTGGTCTCCATCGGCTTGCTTCGAGAGAGCCTACGCGGTCGATGCAAGTTCGGCTGCCCCGGTCCAAGATCGTTCAACATCTGTCCGACGACGCGCCAGGCAACGGGTACCGGCAGCAAACGGCGGCGCGTTGCTGGTCTCGATCGTGCGACGCGACGGGTTAGGCGCGGCTTCCAATCGGTGTCGCCGTTCGACCCCCCTTTTATTGCGGCGGTGCCTTGCTTGCGCGTTGCGGCGCCACGAAATCATGCCCAGGGCATGGTTATCGGTGCGTTATATAACGCCGCGTATCTCACGGGCAGTTCCGGGCCGCCCCGCGCTCAATCGCCCGCCTACCTGGGGTTTTCCCGGGCGCGGTCGCCGCGATGGAAGCCGGCGGCGAAAATTCTTAGTTAAATGCCGATATGAAACCGAGACGCGTTCGCGTCCTGATCGACATTTGGCCTATTTTCCCGGTAAATTCCAGCCTGAGACCGCCATCACATACGACAAGGGGCAGGTATGAGTGATCTGAGCGAGATGGTCCGGGCCTGGGGGCGCCGGCTTTTGGTCGGTGCAGCGGCGGCGGTCACGCTGCCAGGTCTGATCGGTCTTGCCGGCGGCGCGGCAACCGCAGGGGCGTTCTCGCGCCCGGGTTTGCCCGTCGAATACCTGCAAGTGCCATCCGCGGGTATGGGCCGTGACATCAAGGTCCAATTCCAGAGCGGCGGCAGCGGTTCCCCCGCGGTGTACCTGCTGGACGGGTTGCGAGCTCAGGATGACTACAACGGCTGGGACATCAACACACCCGCATTCGAGTGGTACTACAAGTCGGGGCTGTCGATCGTGATGCCGGTCGGCGGCCAGTCCAGCTTCTACGCCGACTGGTATCAGCCCGCGTGTGGTAAGGCCGGTTGCTCGACCTACAAGTGGGAGACCTTCCTGACGAGCGAACTGCCCGGGTATCTGGCCTCCAACAAGAGCGTCAAGTCCAACGGCAGCGCTGCGGTCGGTATCTCCATGTCCGGCTCCTCAGCGCTGATCTTGGCCGTGAACCATCCGGCACAGTTCATCTACGCCGGCTCGCTGTCGGCCCTGATGGACCCCTCGCAAGGGATGGGGCCCTCCCTGATCGGTCTCGCAATGGGCGATGCCGGCGGCTACAAGCCCGACGCCATGTGGGGTCCGTCGAGCGATCCGGCGTGGCAGCGCAACGACCCGACGCTTCAGGTCGGGAAGCTGGTCGGTAACAACACCCGCCTCTGGATCTACTGCGGTAACGGCACACCGTCGGAGCTGGGCGGGGCCAACATGCCCGCCGAGTTCCTGGAGAACTTCGTGCGCAGCAGCAACCTGAAGTTCCAGGACGCCTACAACGGTGCCGGTGGCCACAACGCGGTGTTCAACTTCAACGCCAACGGGACCCACAGCTGGGAGTACTGGGGAGCCCAGCTCAACGCCATGAAGCCCGACCTGCAGGGCGTCCTGGGTGCCTCCCCGGGCGGCGGCGGATAACTCCCCCGCTCGCTTGACGTTGCTACTGCGCCTGACGACAAACCGTCAGGCGCAGTAGCGCGTTGAGGGACGTCAACGGGCCCGGGCGAATTGGTCGGTGATGTCGATCCACGCTGTCGTGTCCGCGCGATGGTCATTCGTGTTCCGGCACTCGCCGTGCGCCCGCAGCACGCCGCGACCGGGGTCATCGTCCTGGCGATAAATGATCACCGTGACGCCATCCCGGACGAAGCTGTTGGCGAACGCGTGATTGTTGGGCGGCAGTCCCTCGGTCCAGCCGTGGCCGACCAGTGTCGCCGCGATCGCCCCGAAATACGTCGCCGGCTGCGTATCGGTGGGCAGTGAAAAGGTCAGGTAGATCGCACCCTGGTACGGCGGTTCGTTCTGGTTCGTGCAGGACATCAGCATGTAGCCCGCCGACGACGCCTGCAGCTGGGCGAGGCTGACGATGTCCTTGACCGGATCGACGACCTGACCCTTCGACTGATTGTCGTCGAGCGGATGGGCGGGATGGTCAAGGGCGTCGGACGACTGGAGGCGGTCCACCGCGAGGTACGCACCACCCAGCATCAGCGGAATCGCCAGCGCGGCAGCGATCAACACGCGAATACGCTTCGAGCGCAACCGCTCTGGAGGCTTCCCGGCGATCCGGACCGGGCGGCGATTCTCGGCACTGGACGGCATCAGCAAGCCACGCTAACCCCGAACGGGCCCACGTCGACCGCAATCACGCCAGAATCATTGTCATGGCGAACGGCGGACTGGCGGCGCGGTGCGGCGGCGTTCTGGGTACGTTGGCAATGCTCGTCGCGTCGCCGGCTCATGCCGACAATGTCAGCCCGCTGACCGAGCTGGTCGATGCCGCCGCGCAACGGCTGCAGATTGCCGAGCCGGTTGCCGCCTATAAGTGGAATGCGCACGGTGCCATTGAAGACCCGGGCCGCGTCGAGCAGGAATTGGGCAAATTGCGTGCCGACGCCGACGGCCGGCACGTCGACCCCGACTACGTCGCTCGGGTCTTCGGCGACCAGATCAACGCCACCGAAGCCATCGAGTACAGCCGCTTCGCCGATTGGAAGCTGAACCCCCGGCAGGTTCCGGCGGCTCCACCCGACCTGTCGGCCTCGCGGTCGGCGATCGACACCCTCAACCAGACGATGTTGGGCCAGCTCGCGGCCAACTGGGACGTGTTGCGCTCGCCGGCCTGCGCTCCCCAGCTCGACGCCGCCAGGACCGGCGTCGTGCAGGGACGTCAGCTCGACGGGCTTTATCAGCAGGCTCTGTCGTTGGCGACCCAAACATATTGCCAGCAATAATTTATTTTTTCCTCACCAATTCCTAAGCCTGGCAATTAGCAGCCGATAATGCGATTTCCGCAGATAGATGGCCTATATCGCGGCATTTTCGAATAGGTAACGCTTTGGCCACAGGGCCCGAAATGCTTGACATGAAGGTTCTCTGCAAGTCTCTCGTCAAGTGGTTGGTGATTGGCGGGTTCGTTGCAGCGTTGATGGCTTCAAACCCAGGCGTGGCGGGCGCGGCCACCACTCCCAACTGGGATGCGATCGCGCAATGCGAATCCGGTGGTAACTGGCAGGCCAACACCGGTAACGGTGAATACGGTGGGCTCCAGTTCAAACCGGCGACCTGGGCCCGCTACGGCGGTTACGGCAACCCCGCGCAGGCAACGCGGGAAGAGCAAATCGCCGTGGCCAATCGGGTTTTCGCCGAAGAAGGCGTCGAGGCGTGGCCGAAGTGCGGCGCCCAGTCGGGCCTCCCGATCGGTTGGTACTCGCACCCGGCACAGGGCATCAAGCAGATCATCAACGGCCTCATCCAGGCGGCCACCCCGCACTGATGATCAACCCGCGTCGGTCTATGACCGAGCAGGAAGCTGTGTTTGGATCAGCCCATGGAAGGTTCGTCGACCGTTCATATGGCGGCGCCCGCGGGCAAGATCTGGGACGTGATCGCGGACGTTCGCAACATGGGCCGTTTCTCTCCGGAAGTGTTTGAGGCCGAGTGGCTGGGCGAAGCGAATGGCCCGGCCCTCGGCGCCAAATTCCGCGGTCATGTTCGACGCAATGAGATCGGGCCCGTGTATTGGACAACCTGCGAAGTCACCGCGTGCGAACCCGGCCGCGAATTCGGATTCACGGTTCTGCTCGGCGACCGGCCGGTGAACAACTGGCACTACCGGTTGGCCCGCAGCGGCGGCGGCACCGACGTGACCGAGTCGTTTCGCCTCAACCCTGCGCCGTGGCTCGGCGTGTACTGGTTATTCGGTGGCTTCCTGCGCAAGCGCCGCAACGTGCGTGACATGACGAAAACGCTGAACCGCATTAAAGATGTGGTCGAGCGGGCCGACGCCCCGTGAAATCGGTTTTCATCACCGGCGCGGGCAGCGGCATGGGCCGCGAAGGCGCAAAGCTGTTCCACGCCAACGGCTGGCGGGTCGGCGCCGTGGACCGCAACGGCGACGGCCTGGCGACGCTGAACGATGAATTCGGTGCCGAACGGCTGTGGACCCGCGCGGTCGACGTGACCGACAAGGCCGCCCTCGACGGCGCCCTGGCGGATTTCTGCGCCGGCAACCCGGGCGGCGGGTTGGACATGATGTGGAACAACGCAGGCATCGGCGAATCGGGCTGGTTCGAGGACGTGCCCTACGAAGCGACCATGCGCCTCGTCGACGTCAACTACAAGGCCGTGTTGACCGGCGCGTACGGCGCACTCCCCTACCTCAAGAAAAACCCGGGCAGCCTGATGTTCTCGACCTCGTCGTCCTCGGGCACCTACGGCATGCCGCGCATCGCCGTGTACTCATCCACCAAGCACGCGGTCAAAGGCCTGACCGAGGCGCTCAGCGTCGAGTGGCACCGCCACGGTGTACGGGTGGCCGATGTGCTGCCCGGCCTGATCGACACCGCCATCCTCACCACAACGACCAACCATTCCGACGACGCCGCCAAGAAGATGTCGGCTGAGGAACTGCGCGCCACCGCGCCGAAGAAGGGCATGTTGCGTCTGATGCCTGCGTCCAGCGTGGCCGAGGTGGCGTGGCAGGCCTACCACAACCCGAAGCGGCTCCATTGGTATGTGCCGAAGAGCGTTCGGCTCATCGACCTGCTCAAGGGCCTCAGCCCAGAGTTCGTGCGGGCCCGCATGCTCAAAGCCCTGCCCAGGCTGACGCAGGACTCGCGGTGATGGAGGTGAACCGGTGCGCAGGCGTTTGATCGCGATCGCCGTCATCCTGGTGGCCGGTGCCGGCACGGCCGGCTGCGGGCACGCGCAGACCACGCCGCTAAAAGCCGCTCGTGTGACCATCGACGGCAGCAGTCACACGGCCCGCCCACCCGCGTGCCACCAGGACCAGCTGTATCGGACCATCAACATCTCGGACCGCGACGGAGGGGTGGAAGCGGTGGTCCTGATCAGTGGGTACCGGGCCATTCCGCAATGGGTGAAGATCCGCAACGTCAACGGATTCACCGGCAGCTTCTGGCAAGGCGGCGTGGGAGACGCGCAGGCCGACGTCACCAATGACGCGTACACCATCAGCGGCAGTGCCTACGGCATCAACAGCAGCAGTCCCGACAAAACGGTGACCGCAGACTTCAGGATCACCGCCGAATGCTGACTCCCCCACGCCTGCGGGCCTAGGCTTGGTGACGATCGGCTGATCGATGGGGAGGGCCAGTGAAGGAAAAGCTGCACTGGTTGGCGATGCACGGGTTTTTCCGGGGCGCCGCGGCGATCGGGGTCCGGCGGGGTGAGGTCAATTCCCGATTGATCGCCGACCCGCGGGTGAGGGCGGACCCCGTGCCGTTCTACGACGAAGTGCGGGCCCACGGCGCGATGGTGAAGGGCCGCGTCAGCTATCTGGTGGTCGACCATGCGCTCGCCGGTGAGCTGCTGAGGTCGGACGACTTCCGCGTGGTGATGATGGGCTCCAACCTGCCACGAGCATTGGGATGGTTGGAGCGCCGAACCCGCGATGACCTTTTACATCCCTTGCGGCCGCCGTCATTGCTGGCAGTCGAGCCGCCGGACCATACGCGTTACCGCAAGTCGGTGTCGGCGGTGTTCACACCGAGGGCGGTCGCTGCCCTGCGTGATCGAGTCGAGCAGACAGCCGTTGGCCTGTTGGACCGGCTGGCCGAAGACTCCGGCGTCGTCGACATCGTCCCGCGGTATTGCTCTGAACTTCCCGTACAGATCATCAGCGACATCCTGGGTGTGCCCGACGAGGATCGCGGGCGCGTGCTCGAATTCGGTGAACTCGCGGCGCCGAGCCTGGACATCGGATTGCCTTGGCGGCAGTACATCAGCGTGCAGCGAGGGATCGCCGGATTCGATCTCTGGCTGACCGATCACCTCCGGAAACTGCGGCGCACCCCCGGCGACAATCTGTTGAGCCAACTGATCCAGAGGGCTGAAAGTGGTTCTGCCGAAACATATCTCAGCGAGACCGAGCTGATGGGAATTGCCGGGCTGGTATTGGCCGCGGGCTTCGAGACCACGGTGAACCTGTTGAGCAACGGGATTCGAATGTTGCTGGATGCACCCGAGCACCTAGAAGTGCTGCGCGAACGTCCCGAGTTGTGGTCCAACACCGTTGAGGAGATCCTGCGACTGGAACCGCCGGTACAGCTCACCGCACGGGTCGCGTTGAAAGACGTCGAGCATCCCGCCGGGCGGATCGACCGCGGCGAGCTGGTGGTGGTCTATCTGGCTGCCGCGAACCGGGATCCGTCCGTGTTCGACGATCCACACCGTTTCGATATCGAACGTTCCAATGCCGGAAGGCATCTGGCGTTCTCCGCCGGTCGGCACTTCTGCCTGGGGGCGGCGCTTGCGCGGGCCGAGGGCGAAGTCGGGCTGCGCACACTCTTCGAGCGCTTCCCCAACGCGCGCGCGGCGGGCGCCGGAAGCAGGCGCGACACCCGGGTCCTGCGGGGGTGGGCATCGCTCCCGGTGCTTTTAGGCCCGCGGTCGCTGGCTCGCGTCGACGGCTAGGTGTCCGCCCCGGGTGAGCCTTTTCGCCAGCGGATCGCGTACACCGCGACAATGATCACCGCGGGCAACGTGCCTGTCGCGAAAATTGCTGCTTGCCAAGGCCATCCGATCGCCTGGTCGCCCAGCTGCTCGCTGTGGAAGACTTCGGCGCCGTCCGCTGTTCTGGCGGTGCAGCCGCGAGTCTTCGCCCACCACGCGTCGTGCAGCAGCTCGTAGCCGCGGCTGTTAGCCCACTGGTGGCAATCCTGGCTGACGCCCCAGAACCCATAAGCGATCGCGCCGCAGCCGCCGGCCAGGATTGCGCCGAGCGCGATCGCAATCAGAATCTTTACCCGCGCGCTCATCGGCGATTCACCGCAGCCTCTGTCGTATTGACACCCGTGGTGCAACGGAGTTTATTTGCCGTTATGACAGAGGGTTCTACGATCACGGTTGAAGATGTCGTCGTCGGGTTATGGCAGGCGCTTTCGCGGCGAGACTGGAATGCCGTCAAATCGTTTTTGTCTTCGGACTGCCTCTACGTTGATATGCCGGTGCCGGCATTGGCTGCGCGTGGTCCCGACGACATCGTCAAACGCCTCAAAATGGGGCTCGAGCCACTGGCGGGCTACGAAAACCACGACGGTGTGCTGGTGTCCAACGGCTCCGACGTGATGTATGAGCACTCGGAAACGTGGACATTCGCCACCGGCGAGCAAGGTGTGCTGAGATTCGTGACGGTACACGAGGTCGTGGACGGCAAAGTCACTGTGTGGAAAGACTATTGGGACTTCAACAGCCTCGTCGGCTTTGCGCCTCCCAATCACTTCGAAGGCTTGACAACCGGCGACACCAGCTGGGTTTTTGACGCCACCAACTTGGTCTGACTCGTCGTTCGCGGCGCCATTCGCACATAAAAGTATTAATACCTGCGGTACCGTTTATGCCGCATTATTGCTCTGTACATTTGGCGCGGAGAAATTACAATTACTGGTTATGGCAAATCGAATGGCCAGAACGATAGCCGGAGCGTGTGGTGGGGCCGCTGTGCTCGCCTTGGTGCTCAGCGGCGTTGACGGCGCCGGCGTGCAACGAACCGTCGCGGACCCGTCGCCGACCGTGGCCCCGACGCCCTCATCGCCGGACGACGAGTGCTGCGATCCGGCCCAAGGCCAGGTCCAGCCCCAGGCCCAAAGAAGCCACTTGGGCTGCATAATCGGTCTGAACTGTGGGCAGAAA
>NZ_JAFAUS010000352.1 GCF_019243155.1 Mycobacterium sp. | reverse complement strand
AGATCGAGATGATGGCCGCGCGCAATCCCGATATGGCCGAGCAGTCTCAGGACCTGCTGGCGAGGTTCAAGGCGATGGAGCCCTGGCTACAGGGCGGACGCGTGCACGCCCCGTTCTGGGAAGTGCACGCCACCCGCGTCGACTGAGGCGCTAGGCCTGCGGGCTAGGCGCCCGCCGGCACCAGCGTCAGGCAGATCGAGTTGATGCAGTAGCGCTGGTCCGTCGGCGTGGGATACCCCTCGCCCTCGAACACGTGACCCAGGTGGCTGTGGCAGTTCGCGCACAGCACCTCGGTGCGCGTCCGCCCCAGCGAACGGTCGGGACGCAGGATCACCGCGTCGGAGTCGGCCGGGTCGAAGAACGACGGCCAGCCGCAGTGCGACTCGAATTTCTCTGTGCTGCGGAACAATTCGGCACCACAGGCGCGGCACTGGTAAACGCCTTCGGTCTTGGTGTCGGTGTACTCACCGGTGAAGGGGTGTTCGGTGCCGGCGCGGCGCAGCACCTGGAACTCGTCCGGGGTGAGCTTTTGGCGCCACTCGTCATCGGTCAGCTGCAGCTTCGGGCGCGACACGTCGGGGGAGGTCATGCAACCAAGTTAGCGCGATCCCGCTCGGCCGTCAGCCAAGCCGGATCGATGCCCTCGTCCAGCCGGTCTTCGGCCTTGGCGTCCAGGTAGCGGTAGTAGAGGACCGTGAACACGACGATCAGCAGCAACGACCAGCCGTAGGTGATCTTGAGGTACTGCAGCGCGCGGCCGTATCTCATCCAGTTGAAGAGCAGCCAGCCATCCAGCGTCATGAAGCCGTAGATCCCCAGCCATGCCGGCCAGTTGCGGATCAGCGAGTTGCGCAGCACGACGGTCATCAGGAATGGGAACAACATCATCGAGTAGTAGCCCTGGGCCAGCGACGACACCAGGAAGGACCAGAGCAACAGCACCCCGGACGAATTGGTGAACCAGAACAGCGGATCGCGGGTGCGGTAGTAGCGGTACAGCAGCCACATTGCTCCGATCGCGAGCACCGTGAACATGATCCGCAGGAAGACGATGAGCCAGGTGGGCAGGCCGAAGTACACGCCGTTGCCCTCGACCGAGCTGTTGAAGTAGTCACGGGTGCCCAGGAAGTAGGGCACCGTCTTCGTGACGAAGTCCTTTGGATCGCTGACCAACGGCCACGCGATCGCATTGACGACGATCGGGACCGCGATGGCCGGCACCAGCGTCCGCCACTGGCGGTTCAGCAGGGGCAGCAACAACAACGGGCCCAGCACGGGCTTGAGCGTGAGCGTCAGGCCGATCACTAAGCCGGCCCACCATTGGTGCCCGGTCTTCCCGTCCAGCAGCCAGCGCAAGAAGAGCACCTCCGCCAGCAGGACGCAGCCGTTGATGTTGGTGAACACCAGCGTGCTGCTGACACTCTCCGTGCAGAACATGGCCAGCAGCAGCGCGGGCGCGGCGACGGAAGCCAGCGTGTAGTTGAACAGCCGCAGCAGCAGGTACCAGGCGATCAGAATCGCGACGGCGTTGATCAGGATGAACAGGTATCGCGACGGGGTGAAGGGCAGGTACCCGAACGGCGCCATCAGCAGCGTGCCGCCGGGCGGGTACAGGTAGTGCGGGTCGACGTAGTCGAAGTGCTCGTTGTAGATGTCCCAGCCGCGCCGGAAGTTCAGCACCGCGCGGTACACCGGCTTGAAATCGTCGGTGATGTTGCCGTTGGCGGGCAGGATGATGCTGCGGTGCAGGACCGACATGATGGCCAACGGCCACAGGATGGACCGCAGTATCGTCGCCGCGCCCGGGGCGCTGGTTTGGGAACCGAAGGCGGCGAGTATTCGATCGCGAAAGCCGGTCCGGGTCGATTCAGCTGCCGTCACCAGCGCACCGTACACCGGCGCGCGCACGTCGCAGAAAGCAGCATCAAGCGGGACAGTAGGTGTCGGTGGCGGGCAACTTGCCGGTGTTGAGGTAGCCGATCAGCGGGGGAACGGCGCAGTTTGAATAGATGCTGGCGCCGTGGCCGATGCCCTGCCACATCACCCGCTTGCTGGCGGCGTTGGCGTTGATGATCGTCGCGGCGGTCTGCGCGACGCCCTCGCTCCCCACGATCGGATCGCTCTGCACACCCGACAAGAGGACGTCCACTTTCAGGCTCTTCGGCGGGGCCGGCGGCGAGCCGGTCGGCCAGTGCACGCACTTGACCAAGTTGAGTGCCGCGACGGTGCCGAACTGGGGGTACAGCTTGGCCCAAGCGACAACGAGTTCGCGGACCCGGTCGGGGGTGGGGCGATTGATCGCGTCGCTGCAGGAGCTGATGAACTGGCCGTCGGAGTCCTGGGCCGCGTCGGCACGGTTGATCAGGTTGTTCAGCTGGTTGACGTCGCCGGAGCGGGCGGCGGCCAGCGCGCCGGCCAGGCTCGTGGTGGCGTCGACGCGGCCGCCGGAGGGGAAGCCCAGGGCGACGGTGATGGCATTGGCAACCTGGGCCACCGAGGCGCCGCCGGGGCCCCGGCCGGCGCGGGCATCGGAAAGCAGTGCGCTCACAGCGCCTTTGGGGTCGGGGCCCAACGGGCAGTTCACCGCGAGGCATTGCGCAGCGAACGCGTCGAGCGAGGCCTGTTGACCCTTGACCTGTTGCTCGGCGGCGGCTTCAGCGTTGACGCCCAACGCCACCGGCGAGTCCAGGATCAGCCGCGAGACCCGGTCGGGGCGCGACGCGGCGTAGGCCAGCGCCACCTGGGACCCGTTGCCGATTCCGACGAGCGCGACGGCAGGCACATCCCACAGGGTGCGCA
>NZ_JAFAUS010000078.1 GCF_019243155.1 Mycobacterium sp. | reverse complement strand
CCCGAAATCGCGGCGGGACTGCCGGGGCGCCCGGCACCCGTATTCAGCCCCGGCCACACGGGAGGCCACTGCTCGTACCTGGTCGACGGGGTGCTGGTCAGCGGCGACGCGCTGATCACCGGACACCCGCTGATACGTCACGATGGGCCGCAACTGCTGCCGGCGATCTTCAGCTACAGCCAGGAGAACTGCATCGAAACCCTGTCGGCGCTGGCCCAATTGGAAACCGAGATCCTGGCGCCCGGCCACGGCCCGCTGTGGCGCGGCCCCATCCGCGAGGCGACGAATGCCGCACTGAAAAAAGCGGGGGCTCTGTGACGGTCGCCAAGTCGATCGCGCCGCGAACTCATTGATCCGACGGCGTCAGCCACTTCTCGAATGCGATGGGAAGGAACGGGCCCCAGGACGGCAACGGGTCGGGCGCAATCCTGGTGTAGCCCGTGGCGTCGTAGAGCGACTCGGCCTCGGGCTGCCGGTTTCCGGTGATGAGGTAGAGCCGCCGATACCCCCGCGAACGCGTTTCGGCCTCCAGCGCCATCAGCAGTTCCCTCGCATAGCCGCGGCGCCGATGTTCGCGGTCGGTCCAGATCCTCTTGAGTTCGGCGGTCTCGGCGTCGTAGCGCCGAAACGCACCGCCGGTGACCGGCACCCCGTGCAGGACGCCGATCAGCAGTCCACCGTCGGGCGCCGCCAACTCGGCCTCGGGCACCGGCAGCCAGGTCAGGTGAGTGCTCGGCGAGCCGCCGTATCGCTCCGCGTACTCGACCGCCAGTTCGGCCAGCAGCGGCTGCGCCAATGGGTCATTGTGCGTCGCCGAGACGAATCGGAGTTGTTGCATCCCTGGGTCTTCGGACATCACAACACACTCAAACCCGCGTCGCGGTCAGGTATTCCGGCACGAACGCCGTGTCACGGGGACCAGCATGGCGCTGGTTGGCCAGCCCCATGCCACCGCGCAGACCCGTGATGTCGCGTTCCACCGTCGCCCAGCCCCGGCTCGCCAAATACTCAGGGACATAATGGTATTCGCCCGGATGAGTGAGGCTCGCCAAGTCGATGTCCAGGCCGTTCTGGCGGCAGCCATCGACGAAGGCCCGCTCGGCCTCCAGCTGCAACGGGCTCCAGGTCGGCATGTGATCGGCGGCGAAGCGGCTGCCAATGACGCTGACCGCGGTCACGTCGTGCAGCAGTTGATTCTGTACGTCGGGTTGCAGATACCCGACGAGCAGCTGCTCGGCGACCCACACCGTGGGTTGGCCGGCGTCGAATCCGATGCGGTGCAGCGCGGCCACCCAGTCCTGGCGGAAGTCAACACCGACCGCGCACCGGTTCGCCGCCAACTGCGCGCCCAGGCCGCGTAGTGCTTCGGATTTGAAATCGAGTACCTCGGGCCGGTCGACCTCGTAAATCGTTGTCGCGCGCGGCCACCACATCCGGTAGGGCCGCGTATCCAGGCCCGACGCCAGGATCACCACCTGTCGGATCCCGGCCCGCCCCGCGTCGGCAAGGAACTCGTCGACGAACCGCGTGTGCGCCGCCAGCGCATCCATCAGCCCGTTCATCGCGGCGGCATCGCCGTCGTCGGCGGCGAACCGCTCGTCGGAGATCATCCGGACGACGTTCTCCACCCCGGCAGCCACGACCAACTGCTCGGCGAACGGATCGTCCATCAGCCCCTTGTTGGTGGCCATGGCCCGCGCGGCCGCCCCCAGCGTCGCGGTCACCCCCACGTCGGCCGTCGGCGCCATCGTCGTCAAACCTTGGAACGCAGGCGCAGCCCGACGACCACTCGCCACCCGAGCAACAGAATCGCGGTGACCGTGGACGCCACCACGACGAAACTTGCGGCCACACCGGCCGAGCTCGCCTTGCGCAGCAACATGCCGACGACCACGGTGGACAGCCACACGATCACACCGGTGGGGGCCACCGCGGTGGGTCGACGCCAGGCCCGGGAGACCAGCCAGCCGACAACCGTTCCGGTCAGAAACGGCCATGCCGTCTCCGCGACGCCGGTGATGGTCAGCCCTTCGGCATGGCTGCGGCGCCCGACGGCGCAGAACACCAGCACACCGACGACGTCCACAGCGAGCCAGCCCAGCCGCTGGAGCCTAAGCATGCAGCGAGACTACCGGCCAGTCTTGGCATCCTTGACCCGGCGGCTGCGGTGAACGTAAATTCGTCGGCGATGAATACTCGTTCACAAAGCAGCCTCGCGGTGGTGACCGGTGCCGGTTCGGGCATCGGTAAGGCGGTAGCGCTGGCGTTCGCCGCGCAGGGCCACCGGGTGGTCGCCGCCGATCTCGACGAGGCCGCGGCGGCGGCCACCGCCCAACAGCGCCCCGAGCTGATCAGCGCGCTGGCGGCCGACGTCGCCGACCCTTCCCAAGTCGATGCCCTGCGGGACACGATCAACACCGAGCTCGGCGTGCCCGACATCGTGGTCAACGC
>NZ_JAFAUS010000437.1 GCF_019243155.1 Mycobacterium sp. | reverse complement strand
TTGAAATCGGCCATCAGTAGCGCGATATCGGTGAGGTCGGCCTCCGGATTGACCCGAACCGGGTCAAAATCCACAAGTTCGCCAACGCTGTTAGTAGGGTCGGCCTGCAGGAGGGTGATCACCGACACCACCCCGTCGAGCCGCTTTTCCGCGTCGAGCACGTGCACCTTGATCAGCGCTTCGGGCTGTACGACGCGGGCCGCGGCGATCACCGCCAATGCCTCGGCCGGCATGGTGCCTGCCGCGCAGGAGACGTAGTCGACGTTCATCAGACCGCCCGCACTTTCGGGATTGAAGCCCATCAGCGTGATGACTTTGGTGCGCTGCGGTGCCGGCATCAGGTCAAGCACCGGCCTGCGCCGCGACTGACGCAGATCGGTGATCGCATCGGCGGCATCGTCGGCGCGCATCCGGCCGAGCAGCGCGGCGACCTCGCTATCGGGCATGTCATCGAGCAGACGACTGGCCTTGTCGGGATCCAATTCTTCGAAGACGTCGGCTTCCAACTCCGGGTCGCTGTGTACGCGGTCGAGGATCTCGCCACCCTCGGCCTTGTCGGCCTCCTCGAGAAGATCGGCGATTTCGGCAGCTTTGAATTCGCCGAATCGGTCCGACAAGCGCCGGACCGCGTCTGAGCGAGCGTGACCGATTAACGGTTCGAACGCCTTCCAGTCACGGGCCGCGTGCCCGCCGGAATGTTTGATCAGCCCGAACAACTTGGGTGGCCTGCGGGTGTCCAGTCGTGCGAGGACCCACTCGCCGCCGGCGTGTTCCAGCTCGACGTCATAGGCGCGCACCAGCTCCACCGCCTTCGCATCGATCAACCGGTGGCCCAGAACATCCGCACGCAACAGCACCTCACCCTCGCGGCGCTCAAAGCTGCGAACGTCAACCTTGTTCTTGGTCAGCACAACTCGGTGCGCGCTGTACTCGTCGATGGACTTGTTGCCGATGAACACGCGCCGGCCCCCGACTCCCGCCACGATCCCGCTTACCAACGGGTAATCCTCGGCGCGCAGCCGCACGATCACGTCTTCGACGCGGCCCACGGCCTCGCCGGAGCGGGCCACCACGGGTGCGCGCAACAGCTGTGAGAGGTGGATGACCGGCAGGTCGCCCCGTAGCTCGGGCGCCTTCTCGGATGCGCTCACTTGATACCCTCCTCGCAGTTTGCCCACCAGCTTCGTGCAAGTACGGCATACAACCCGGTTCGGTGCTGGCGCAAGTGTCGGCGCTTCACCGGCCCGGCCGAGAATCGTACGCCTCGGTCGCCGCGGGTAGCTACAGCGCGCCGGTGAACGATGAGCGGCGATCGCAGATACGGTTGCCGGCGAGCTAACGCGGTTTCGGGCGCTGTTGTCTAGTCCGACGCGAAATCAGTTGGTGGACAGGCTGATCGCTACTGTTTGTCGAGTTTTCCTGCGATCTGATTGGCGATATTCAGGGCCACGTCACCGGGGTCCTTGCGGCACGCTTCGGTGTCGATCACGACGTTATCGCGCACTGTCAGCGCGCGTTGACAGCTCTGGGACATGCTCTGACCGTTTTTGCTCGCGGTCACCGACGTAGTGGTGCGCAAGACTCCGTTGGCGGTCGACACGGATCCCACCTTCCAGACGATCTCCGGATTGTCCGCGTCGCCGGGAACGGTGTCCTGACGGTTGGCGCAGGCTGGCCAGCGCTGAGAGGAGTTGGTAAAGAAGGCGTTTGCCTGATCGGCGGTGGGGAACAACACCACGGCCTGCGTCACTTCCGGGTCGGGATCGTTGGATCCGGGAGGAAGGGACGCCGTGTCATGATCGCCCTGCACTGCGGTATTGCCGCTCCCGGTATAGACGGAAGCTTCGGCGGGGCCCGTGATGTACAGGCATTCGTCGGGGAACTTGTACGTCTTGGGAAATACGTTGGCGGGATTGTCGTCCTGCGGCTTGTCGATCGGCCGGTCGGTCTTCGCTCCCGTAACGCCTAGCGCACTGTCGATCTCGGCCGGCGTGAGCAGAAGAGTCGCCAGCGCGGCCTGTGCAAGGGGAGGCTTCGACGCTGTCGTCGTGGTCGTCGTGGTCGAGGAAGCGGTGCCACCCTCGTTGTTACCGCCGCAGGCGGCGACGAACATTCCGATTGCTGCGACGGCCACAGCCGTTCTGACGTGGCGCATTGTTGAGTGCCCTTCTGCTTGAGTCGATTCCCCAAGCGTTTCGCACACCCCGCGCGTCAGCTATTTTGAGGTTGTTTGCGGATGGAGCATACGACAGCGTCGCGCGGTCGGGTAGCTATTCGAACGAGCGAGTCACAACTGCCAAATGAGTCACTATTTTGTGAAGCTCACAGGGAATTTGAAACGTGATAGCACCAGCGCTATCACGTTTTGCGATCGGGCCATGAGTGCGGTGCCGGTGTACCCATGTGGCTGGTGTGGCAAGAGGCTACGCGAGCACGATCCGCTCCGCACGAGACACCCTACGGTCTATTGGAATTCGCCTACGTCGACCCGGACGGCACGCTGCACCGCATCGGTTCGCGGATCGGCTAGGCCGTTTGGTCAGGCGTGTTTGCTTGCGGCACCGGGGGTTTGGCGCTGGCCTGGCTGTGAGCCAGGGCGACCGTCGCGGCGATCATCACCGCGACCGACAACGCCAGCGCGGCCAGGCCGACGTGGTTGGCCTTCAGGGTTTCGCCCAGCACGGTGACGCCCAACACGGATCCGACGATCGGCTCGGCCACGTTCACCGCGGGAAGTGACGCGGTGAGTGGGCCCGCCCGGAACGCCGACTGCTCCCAGGCGGTGGCGGCCACGGCCACCACCAGCCAGACATACACCTCGGGCATGCGCAGCAATGCCGGGATGCCGTGATCGAGCTGGTCGACCACGCCCTTGGTCAACACCGAGAAGAGGCCCCACAGTGAACCGGACATGAACCCGAGCAGCAGTGCGCTGACCGCCGGCGAGGTTTTTCGAGCGCCGAGCACACACAGCACCAGCGCGGGGCCCATGACGGCCGCGACGATGATCCACGTCCGTAACGACCCGCGCGGCGTTCCCTCCTGAGGGTCGCCGACCGTCACCACCACGGCGACCGCCGCAACGAGCAATACGGCCCAAATGGCTTGCGAGCGAGTTATTCTTCGCCGATTGACGGCCGCGCTGATAAGCATTGCGAACAGCAACGAGGTCACCAACAGCGCCTGCACGAGCACCACGGAGCCCAGGCCGAGTGCCGCGGCCTGCAGACCGAATCCGGCGCCGGCCACCAGGCTGCCCGACCACCAGCGGCGATCGCGCAGCAGCTGTCGGAACAACGTCAGCGTGCCGACCGGTTTGTCCGTGACCTGCTGGGCCGATCGCTGCTGGATCACGTCGCCGACGCCGATCATCACGGCGGCGGCCAAAGCGAGCGCCGCCGCGATCCCCGTCCTGCCCACGATGGCCTCCCGCTAGCTGTGGCGCCTTATTTTGAGCGCGCTGGTGACCATCGGAATCTGAAGCGGCAGCCGGGCCAGTGCGGCGATGCGCATGGGCCAGGGCTTGTCCCACCACAACCGGCACATGTTGAGGTTCCCGGGAAACACCGCCAGGAATAGGGCCGCTGCGGCGGTCGCGGCGGCGCGACGAGTGCGTTGCGGCAACAGCAACGCCCCGACCACCAGCTCGGCGACGCCCGAGACATAGGTGTAGAGCCGCGGGCTGCCGGGCAACTCGACGGGAATGATGTCGTCGAACGGCTTGGGCGCCAGGAAGTGGACGGTGCCCACGCCGATCAGCATGGCCGCGAGTCGGTACGCGGCTGTCTGAGCGGAGGCACGCTGGGCTAGCGATGTGGTGGTCATGGCAACCATTGTGTCGTGTGCCGTGGATATGTCTCAGGCTGGTGCGGGCGAGCATGACGTCACGGCGAAAATTCGGCCAAATTTTCGCAGTGGCGTCACGCTGAGCGCTCACGCCCGGCGGTCAGGTCCGGTCGGCGTCGGTGTAGCGGATGATGCCGCGAATGTTGCGGCCTTCAAGCATGTCGCGGTAGCCGTCATTGATCTCCTCGAGCCGGTATTCGCGCGTCACCATGCCATCGAGGTTCAGCTGACCCAGCTTGTAGAGTTCGAGAATTTCGGGAATGTCGTACTGCGGATTGCCGCCTCCAAAGAGACTGCCCTGCAAGCTTTTCTGTAGCAGCGACAGCCCGGCGAGGTTCAGCGTGACGTCGGTGTCCAGCACGCCACCCATGGCGGTGACGACACATATGCCGCCTTTCGCGGTTAGCCCCATCCACGACTCCACGTCGCGGCCTTCGCTGCGGCCAACCGTGACGATCACCTTGTGACACATCAGGCCGCGGGTGGCTTGCGCGATGTTGGCCGCGGCGTCGGCAACATCGGCGAAAGTCTCTGTGGCGCCGAACTTCAACGCTTGCTCGCGTTTCCATTCGACGGGATCGATCGCGAAAACCCGTCGGGCTCCGGCGATGCGGGCGCCCTGCAACGCGGCAACGCCGACGCCTCCGATGCCGATGATCGCAACGTCGTCACCCGGCGTGATCGCCGCGCTGCGCACCGCCGAGCCGTACCCGGTGGTCACGCCGCAGCCCACCAGGCAGGCCACATCGAACGGGATCGCGGGGTCGACCTTGACCACCGAGGTCTGGTGCACGACAAGGTAGGGCGCAAACGTCCCGAGCAGCGACATCGGGATGACATTGCGGCCGTTGGCCGTCACTCGAAACGAACCGTCGGCCACCGACTGACCGGACAACAGGCCCATGCCGAGGTCGCACAGGTTGCGCAGCCCCGTCTGACACGGCGTGCATGTTCCGCAGGACGGGATGAACGACATGACGACGTGATCACCCACGGCCAGGTTCTCGACGCCCTCGCCGATCTCGGTGATGACACCAGCGCCCTCGTGGCCGCCGAGCACCGGGAAGCTCGGGATGGGAAAGTCACCGGTCAACAGATGGTGGTCGGAGTGGCACAGACCGGCCGTCTCCAGCTGGACGGTCACCTCACCCTTGCGGGGATCGCCGATCTCGATCTCATCGATCACCCACGGCTCGTTCAAGTCCCAGACCAGCGCGCCTTTGGTCTTCACCGGTTGGCCTCCGTGTTTACCCGAACCGCTTAATTGTTAGCGCCGTCACAGACCCCGGCATACCGAACTTAGACCATTACTATTGTCTATACAGTATTTGATACGATTCGCCGCGACTGACCGCTGCCAAACGTTCGAGGTTGAAAACATGGGTACACCCGTAATCGTTGGAGCCGTCCGGACGGCAATTGGCCGTTCATTCAAGGGAACGCTGGTCAACACGCCGCCCGAAACCCTGATCACCGCCGTGCTTCCGGAGGTGGTCCGCCGGTCCGGCGTCGACCCGTCGGCCGTTGACGACATCATCTTCGCCGAATCCCATTACGGCGGTGGGGATCTGGCCCGCTACGCGGCGACCGCGACCGGCATGGAACACGTCCCGGGCCAGTCGGTCAACCGGCACTGCGCGGGCAGCCTGACGGCGATCGGCAATGCCGCGGCCCAGATCGGCTCCGGCATGGAGCGCGTGCTGATCGCCGGCGGCGTGCAGTCGTTGTCGATGACGCCCCTGACCAACTGGCGGATCCCCGGCCCCGAGCTCAAGTTCGAGGAGCCCTGGATGCCGCCGACCCACGTCGAGACCCCGGACGCGCCCGCCAAGGACATGTCGATCACCGTCGGCTGGAACACCGCGCAGTCGGTCGGCATCACTCGCGAGGAGATGGACGCCTGGGCTGCCCGGTCACATGAGCGCGCCATTGCGGCCATGGATGCCGGCAAGTTCGCCGATGAGATCCTTCCGCTGAAGATCACCCAGTTCGACGGTTCGGTGACCGATTTCTCTGTCGACGAGCATCCCCGTCGGGACACCACCGTCGAGAAGCTCGCTAGCCTCAAGGTCCTGCACCCCGAGATCGAGGGTTTCTCGATCACCGCGGGCAACAGCAGTGGCACCAACGACGCCGCCGCGGCGGTCGCGCTGGTGGACAGCGATTACGCCGCGGCCGAGAACCTCAAGGTGATGGCCACCGTCAAGGCGTGGGGCGCCGCGGGCGTGCCGCCCCGGGACTGCGGTCTGGGTGCCCTCGCGGTGATCGACAAGGTCCTGAAGCGGGCCGGGCTCTCGGTCGGCGACGTGGCCCTGTGGGAGATCAACGAGGCGTTCGCCTCCGTGCCGATCGCCGCGTGCCGGCAATTCGGCATCGATGAGGAGAAGGTGAACTTCTCCGGCAGCGGCTGCAGCCTCGGCCACCCCATCGCCGCCTCGGGCGCGCGCATGGTCACCACGTTGACTTACGAACTGGCCCGTCGCGGTGGCGGCATCGGCGTCGCGGCGATGTGCGCAGGCGGCGGTCAGGGCGGCGCCGTCATCATCGAGGTCTAGCGGCGATCGCTAGTTGCAGAACGTATAGCCGATGAATTGGCTATCGGATTTGTCGGTGCCTGAGTAATCGGTGAAGTGCACCGCCGGCATCCCGTTGTACTGGGTGTTGGTCTTCTGCGCGGTGGGTGGGGGAGCGCCGGCCGGGAAGGCCAGGATCATGTCGCCGAAGATTTTGAGGCCGACTTGGCAGATTGCGTCGGGGCGCGGCTGCTGCGGATTCCACGCGTGCACAACGACGGGCTTGGTGAGCTGATAGCCGGCCGCACAATTCGGATCACAGATTTTGAAAACGGCGGTACCGGTCCCGTCGGCGCCCTGTGGTCCCCAGGAGCTCCACGACATGTCTTGCAGTGCAACAGCGACGCTGGCGCAGCCCAAGACGTTGAGCTTCTTCGGACGTTCGACCGGTGGAACGGACAGGTTGTAGCAGCCCGGGACGGCGAAGCTCTGCGGTGCAGCGGGTCCTTGGGCCGACGATGCAGTGGTCTGGTGCCCATGGGACAAGCGCACGCCCACGACGACGAGGACGCCGATCAGCGCGACAGCCACGACAATGCCCGTTGCGATCAGACGCCCCCGTGGCATCCGTCGCCATCGGCTCAATGATGGAACGATTCCCCCGTTGCCGCTCACACTCAACAGATTACGGGCGAAGTCTCTCATCTGGGGGTAGTGCCTGTCCGCAGAATGACGGAACGGTAAAGTTGGTCAACACGACCAACATATTCAAGATTCAAGAGATGGTTTGTGAGGTTATCGATGAATGACCACGAACTGGCCGCCCGGTTGGCCACGGACGCTGGACAGTTGCTGCTTGGGGTGCGCGACGAGTTCGCCGATGCGGAAGCCGGTGAACGGAAAGCAGCCGGCGACAAGCGATCTCACGATTACTTGATGCAACAGCTCGCCGACGAGCGGCCGGATGACGCGGTGCTGTCCGAAGAGGGCGCCGATAACCCGGTCCGGTTGCGTTCACAGCGGGTTTGGATTGTCGATCCACTGGACGGGACGCGGGAGTTCTCTGAACTCGGGCGCGACGACTGGGCCGTGCACGTCGCGCTCTGGGAGGTTGGCGAGCTGGTTGCCGGCGCGGTGGCGCTGCCCGCCCAGGGCATCACGTTTGCGACCCCGGATGTTGCATCGCCTCCTGCCGTGCCAGGCAAGCCACGCATCGTGGTGTCGCGTACGCGGCCGCCGGCGATCGCCCTGGCCGTTCGCGACGCGCTGGACGGCGTCCTGGTCGAGATGGGTTCCGCCGGGGCCAAGGTGGCCTCAATCGTTCAAGGGTTGTCCGATGTGTACGTGCACGCCGGCGGCCAGTTCGAATGGGACTCGGCCGCGCCGGTGGCAGTGGCCCGGGCGGCCGGACTGCATACCTCCCGCATCGACGGTTCGGCGTTGGCCTACAACCAGCCGGACCCGAAGCTGCCGGATCTGGTAATCTGCCGTCCCGAGTTGGCGCAAGCCGTTCTCTCCGTCACCACGTGACGCTTATCTAGCGTCACGTCAAAATGCTTGTGGCGCAACGTGATGCTGTGGTCACCCAGCTGCCGTGCTTGCGTGCTCGGTCGACCATGTGCGACCGTTTCGACAGCTGATGCCCGAGTACACCCGCCCCGTTGTCGAAGCCCGGCAGTTCCCAGACGAAGCCGGCGCGGTGATCGGCTACGGCAAGCGATGGGACGGTTCGCCGCCGGATGACTCCTACTCGCGCGTGAGCAACCCGAAGCGCTTTGCGCCGCTGCAAGATATCGCGGACGCATTGATCGAGCACCTACGGCTGACGTATCTGACCGATGTTGCGGCACTTGAGCATTCGACGCCGGACACCGCGAAACTCATCGCCGTCACGCCCGAACATCTCGACGCCGCCCCACTGGTGTTCCGGTTCACGAACTTTCCGGGTGTCGAGATCCGGGCAGGTGTCCGCTATCGCGAGGCCTTCCCGTTTTGTGGGTGCGACGCGTGCGACGAAACCTGGGGCGACGCGGCCGACGAGATGGAACGACTGGTCTTCGCGGTGAGCGACGGAAGGTTCAGCGAGCGCATCGTATTCGCGAAGGGGGACTCAGCGACGGTCGAGCACCGAGTCGAGAGCGCGGGTCAACGAGGCCGGGGCGGCAGCATTCAGCATGGCGTGCAGATCGACTCGGAGCTTCTAGCCGACGCGGTACGGCTCGATCGGCTGCCCAATGGGCGCTGGCAGGCTTGGGGACGGTAGTCGTCAGTCGGGCCGGTTGCGCCGCCGCCGCCGACGGCCTTTCGCCTCTTCGGTCCATTCGGTTTCGATCCGCCCGATCTCGAGAGAGAGCAGGGTGAGCGTCGGATTGTCGCAGTGGACTTCATGAGCGGTGCGGTACTTCGCCATCTCGCCGGTGGTCGGCAGGTGCGGCCTCAAGCCTTCGAACCACGCGTCGCCCACCACATTGGGCGGATCGCCGTCGCGGGGCCCGCAAGCCCACTGCTGGTAGACATCGCGCGCGCCCGCTAAGCCGGTCCGCCACCCGTGAATCGTTTCGCAGCGCTGCCCATGCAGATGCATCGTCATCTGGTGCTTGTGGTCGATGCTTCCCATCATCCGTGGCAGCACCGTATCGGCGGTGGACTTCGCGACGCCCGCGATGCCCACGGCGGATGCACCCACGACCGTGCCCATGAGGCCCATCATTGCCATGTCCATGGGGTGATCGTTCCATCTGAGTGCGCCCGCTAAAGCAAAACCTCCGATGTCAGGGTGGGAGCCGATGACCTAGCAAGGCATCAGCATTTGGGGCCACACTCCAGAGGGACAAACGATCATCGACTAACTCATTCAAGTCAAGATCGGCGTCGCGTCGCTGCTGCACGACGAGGGCGTGGTTCCCGCGCTCGCCGGCGCGGGCGTTCCGGACCGCTGATCGCCGAGCCGAAAAGGAGCAGCGCAACGATGTTGCGGATCGACACTCACCACCACGCCATCCCTTCTTTCTATCGAGAGTTGTTGCAAAAGGCCGAGATTGACGAGGCTGGGGGCCGCGCGTTGCCTGAATGGAGCCCGGAAGGGTCGTTGGCGACCATGGCCGAACTCAACGTCGGCGCCGCGATCCTCTCGGTGTCCACACCGGGCACCGCGTTCCTGTCGGGCGCGGCCGACGCCACCGCGCTCGCGCGGGACCTCAACGACTGCCTTGCCGACGT
>NZ_JAFAUS010000389.1 GCF_019243155.1 Mycobacterium sp. | reverse complement strand
CGTGCTCGCGGCCGGCGACCGGGCGCGCGAGCTGCGCGAAAACCCGGCCTGGATCACCGGAATTGAGCACCGCATCGAGTCGCCGGCGCTGGGCGTTCGCGACCTCACCGAGTCCGAGTCCACGAAGGCCGCGGCCCACGTCGCCCTGGGTGGCAGGGCCAACAACCTCGACGTCGCCGAGATCTGCGCACCGTTCACCCACCAGCACCTGATCATCGCGGAGGCGATCCGGATACCGGGGCCGACAAAGGTCAATCCTTCCGGCGGTGCGCTAGCGGCGAATCCGATGTTCGTAGCCGGACTTGAGCGAATCGGCTTTGCGGCACAACACATCTGGAGTGGGTCAGCGGAGCGGGTGCTCGCGCACGCCACCAGCGGGCCTGCGTTGCAACAGAACTTGGTCGCGGTTATGGAAGGAAAGAACTGATGGCAGGCGCAGGGGCAAACCTCGCTGCGGTGCTGGGTACCGGACAGACCAAGTACGTCGCGAAGCGCAAAGACGTTTCGATGAACGGTCTCGTCCGCGAAGCCATCGACCGAGCGCTGGCCGACTCCGGTTCGACGTTCGACGACATCGATGCCGTCGTCGTCGGCAAGGCGCCGGACTTCTTCGAGGGCGTCATGATGCCCGAGCTGTTCATGGCCGACGCCGTCGGAGCTACCGGTAAGCCGCTGATCCGGGTGCACACCGCGGGTTCGGTCGGCGGATCCACCGGCGTGGTCGCCGCCAGCCTCGTGCAGTCCGGCAAGTACCGTCGGGTGCTGGCGATGGCGTGGGAGAAGCAGTCGGAATCAAACGCCATGTGGGCGTTGTCGATTCCGATCCCCTTCATCAAGCCGGTGGGCGCCGGGGCGGGTGGCTATTTCGCTCCGCACGTCCGCTCGTACATCCGCCGCTCGGGCGCGCCGAACAACATCGGCGCGATCGTCGCCGTCAAGGACCGACTCAATGGCGCCCGTAATCCGTTGGCGCACTTGCATCAACCCGACATCACCGTCGAGAAGGTGATGGATTCGCCGATGCTGTGGGACCCCATTCGCTTCGACGAGACCTGCCCGTCATCGGACGGCGCCTGCGCCGTGGTGATCGGCAACGAGGAGAGCGCCGAGGCCCGGCTGGCGGAAGGGCAACCGGTGGCATGGATCCACGCCACCGCGCTGCGCACCGAGCCGTTGCAGTTCTCCGGACGTGACCAGGTCAGCCCGCAGGCCGGCCGTGACGCGGCCGCCGCGCTGTGGAAGGCCGCCGGCATCCAGAGCCCGATCGACGAGATCGATGCCGCCGAAATCTACGTGCCGTTCTCCTGGTTCGAGCCAATGTGGTTGGAAAACTTGGGATTCGCCGCCGAAGGCGAGGGCTGGAAACTCACCGAAGCGGGTGAAACCAAGATCGGTGGCCGACTGCCCGTGAACCCGTCAGGCGGGGTGCTGTCGTCGAATCCCATTGGCGCCTCGGGTCTCATCCGCTTCGCCGAGGCGGCCATCCAGGTGATGGGCAAGGGCGGCGATCACCAGGTGCCGGATGCGCGAAAAGCGTTGGGACACGCCTACGGCGGCGGCTCGCAGTACTACTCCATGTGGGTGGTCGCCAGCGAGAAGCCGGAGCGCGAAAAACCGCGCTCATGACCCGCGCCGGCGACGATGCAGAGCGCAGCGATGAGGAGGAGTGGCGCTCGTGACCCAGTCCGAGCACCCCGCGCACGAGGCGGGGCGTCGCTCCCGCGAGGCGGTCACCGCCAGGGACAAGGACGCGTGGCTGGCGGTGTTCACCGAGGACGCCATCGTCGAAGACCCCATCGGGCCATCGGCTTTGGACCCCGAAGGTAAGGGACACCGCGGGCGCGACGCGATCTCGGCTTTCTGGGACAAGGCCATCGCCCCCACCGACAAGATCGAGTTCGTCTTCCGCGACACCTATCAGTGCGGCAACGAGGAAGCCAACGTCGGGCACATCCTGATCACGACCGCCGGTTACCAGGTCACCGCGGAAGGTGTGTTCACCTACAAAGCAAACGACGAGGGCCAAATGGTCGCCCTGCGCGCGTATTGGGAGATGGACCGCGCGACGGCGAGCACCCGAAAGGTCTAGATCGGCACTAGATCGGTTCCAGGCCAGCCATGTGCCGCTGAGCCAGGTCGCGGTAGGCCTGCGGGTTGAGATTGATCCACATCTCCGCACCCGTTCCGGCAATGGGGCCCTTCACCTGCGCGGGCGATCCGACGGCCAGCATCCCGGCCGGAATCTGGGTGCCGGCAAGCACCAGCGACCCCGCGGCGACCAGGCTGCGCGCGCCTATCACCGCGCCGTCCAGAACGGTCGAGTGATTGGCGATCAGCGCCTCTTTGCCGACGTGGGCCCCATGAATGACGCATATGTGGGCCACCGTGGCACCGGGGCCGATGTCAACCGGGATGCCCGGCGGCGCGTGCAGCACCGACCCGTCCTGCACATTGGCGCCTTCCCGCACGACGATGGGCCCGTAGTCGCCACGCAATACGGCGTTGTACCAGACCGAGGCCCCCGCCTGGACGACAACGTCGCCGATCAGCGTGGCGGTCGGGGCGACGAACGCGGTGGGGTCCACCCGCGGCGACTGGCCTTCAAAAGAAAACAGCGGCATCGTTTAGATATACCCCAGTGCGCATATGTCATGGCCACGGTCACCGTCGTTGCGCGCCCCCGCCGCAAAACTGTAACGTGTTCTAGTTAGAAGCCCGCTGAGTTTGGAGGCCGCATGGCTACCGAAACCGCCGAAGTTCGCGAAATCGACGCCGGCACCCTGCCCGACCGCTATGCACGCGGCTGGCACTGCCTTGGGCTCGTCAAGGACTACCTCGACGGCGAACCACATGGGATCGAGGCGTTCGGCAGTCACCTCGTCGTGTTCGCCGACTCGCACGGTGACGTGCACGTGCTGGACGGCTACTGCCGGCACATGGGCGGCAACCTGGCACAGGGCACGATCAAGGGCGACGAGGTCGCTTGCCCGTTCCATGACTGGCGCTGGGGCGGCGACGGCAAGTGCAAGCTGGTGCCCTACGCCAAGCGCACGCCAAAGACGGCCCGCACCCGCGCCTGGACGACCGATGTGCGCGGCGGCCTGCTGTTCGTCTGGCACGACCACGAGAACAACCCGCCGGACCCCGCCGTCCGCATTCCGGACATCCCGGAGTCCCACAGCGACGAGTGGACCGACTGGCGGTGGAACAGCATCCTCATCGAGGGGTCGAACTGCCGCGACATCATCGACAACGTGACCGACATGGCGCACTTCTTCTATATCCACTTCGGTCTGCCCACGTACTTCAAGAACGTCTTTGAGGGGCACATCGCCTCGCAGTACCTGCACAACGTCGGAAGGCCCGATGTCAACGATCTGGGCACCTCCTACGGCGAGGCACACCTGGATTCGGAGGCGTCCTACTTCGGCCCGTCGTTCATGATCAACTGGCTGCACAACAAATACGGCGACTACAAGGCCGAGTCGATCCTGATCAACTGCCACTACCCGGTCACTCAGAACTCGTTCGTGCTGATGTGGGGCGTCATCGTCGAAAAGCCCAAGGGCATGGACGAAAAGATGACCAACAAGCTCGCCAAGGTCTTCACCGAGGGCGTCAGCAAGGGCTTCCTGCAGGACGTCGAGATCTGGAAGCACAAGACGCGCATCGACAATCCGCTGCTGGTGGAGGAAGACGGCGCCGTGTATCAGATGCGACGCTGGTATCAACAGTTCTACGTCGATGCTGCCGACGTCACTTCGGATATGACGGACCGCTTCGAGATTGAGGTGGACACCTCCATCGCCAACGAGAAGTGGCACGTCGAGGTCGACGAAAACCTGGCAAAGCGGGCTGAAGAAGAGAAGACCGAGCAGCCGGCTACATGAGTTCACCCGAGCAGCCGCCTGACGTCGATCGGCTAGCCCGGTCGATGCTGATGCTGCACGGCGATCATGACGACCACGACGAGCGGCCGGCTCGCCCAGGACGCGACGGCGGTAGCTGGTCGAAGGCAAGGGATTTCGCCAACGATCCGCAGCGCGCCGCCGCGGTTGCCGAGGCCAGTCGGGCCGACCGCGAGCGCTATCTAAACTCGGGGCTGCTGCCGGTGGATTGCCGGTTCTGCCATGTCACGGTCACCGTCCGGCGACTGGGCCCGGGTCACACCGCGGTGCAGTGGAACACCGAAGCGTCGCAGCGCTGCGCGTATTTCGCCGAGGTGCGCGAATCGGGTGGGGACACGGCGCGCACCCGGTCGTGTCCCAAATTGAGCGACAGCATCGAACACGCGGTCGCCGAGGGCTATCTCGAAGACGAGCCGGACGACGACTGATCACAGCCCGGCGAATCGCTCCTTGACCGTCTCCGTGGTCAGGCCGTAATCGGCCAGCGAGTAGGTATGCTTCGGGGCCCGCGCGCCGGTCTGGCTCTCGGCGTGGGTGTCTGCCATGGCCTTTCGCGCCTCATCGGTGAGTGTCATGCCGAAGTGCTCGTAAACATCTGCCACCGTGCCCATCGGATCTGCGATCAGATCCTTGTACTCGACGTCGTAGAACTGGGCCGAATCGTATTTCGCGCGGGCGGTGTTGAAATTCTCCAGACCGCGCGACCAGGTTTCCATTGCGTCAGCGCCGATCTGGGCGCCATCGAACGTTGTCGACCATCCCTCGGCGGTGTGCTGGGCCAGCGAACACATCGAGGCCATGATCGTCTCCACCGGGCGATGGGTCTGGATCACCAGCGCATCGGGATAGGTCTCCATCAGCGCGTCCAGAGCGAACAGGTGACTGGGGTTCTTGAGCACCCAACGCTTGTCGGCGTCGTTGAGCCCGATCAACTGAAGGTTCTTGCGGTGCCGCTGATATGACGGCGTCCAATCCTGTTGCGACAGCCACTGGGCGTAGGTGGGCAGGTGCGCCAGGGTCTCATACGACACCGAATGCAGCGACTGGCGCAACAACTGCCAGCACTCCTCCAGCTCGTATGCGGCCATGAAATGCAGACCGGTGTAGTCGGGGTTCTCGTTGTGGTGTTTGGTGAACAGGTCGTCGAGTTGACGGAAAAATGGGTTGGAGTCCCAAGTTTCGCGTGGTGGGCGCGGCTGCGGGAACTCGGCCAGCCACAGGTGCAGCCCCTGGTGGGCCGGGTCCGCGCCGAGCAGCCGGTGCAACGCCGTGGTGCCGGTGCGCACCAGCCCGGTGACGAAGATCGGGCGTTCGATGACGACGTCGGCGTGTTGCGGGTACTGCTTCCATGAGGCTTCGGACAGCAGCCTAGCCACCAGTGCCCCGCGCAAGAAGAACCGATTCATCTTGCTGCCCAACGGCGTTAGTCCGGCTTCCCGCCGGTAGGAGCTCAGCAGCGTCTCGAGGGCTTCGAGATAGTTGTCGTCGTTGCTGCCGAAGTCGTCGAGCCCGATCAGCTTGCTAGCCGATGCGTGCAGGTCCTCGACGGTGCCGATGTCGGTGCGATCTGTCATTGTCGCGCCGCCTCCTTCTCATCGCTGCGCTCCGCATCGTCGGCGACGGGCATCAGGTGTGATACTCCCCGCAGTTGACGTCCAGGGTCTGGCCGGTGATGCCGCTCGACAGATCGCTTGCCAAAAATATTATGGCCGAGGCGACCTCGTCCTCGGTGGGCAGACGCTTCAAATCGGAGTTAGCCGCGGTGGCGGCATAGATCTGGTCCGCCGTGGTGCCGTACTTTCCGGCCTGGTGCTCGAAGTAGCCCTGCAGCGTCTCGCCCCAGATATAGCCCGGGGCAACCGAGTTGACGCGGATACCCTTCTCGCCGAGCTCGGTCGCCAGCGACTGGGACATGGACAGCAGCGCCGACTTGGCCATCTTGTAGGCGCCGTACTTGGCCTGCGAATGACGCAGCACCATGGAGTTGACGTTGACGATCGATCCGTCAGCGGACTCCAGCGCGGGCGTAAAGGCCTGGATGAGCCGCAGCGCGCCGAGCGCACTGAGCTCGATCGCGTCGCGGATGTGCTGAAAACTGGTGCCCGCCAACGGCTTCATTGATGGCACGCGAAACGCGTTGTTGATCAGCACGTCGACCTTGCCAAAGGTCGCCGTGGCGGTCTCGACGAGGTAATTCACCTCGTCGTCGTCGGTGATGTCGGCGCGCACCGCGAGGGCCTTGCGCCCGGTGTCGTTGATCTGTTTGGCGACGTTCTCCAACCGCTCCACGGTCCGCGCCGCGAGCACCAGGTCGGCGCCGTTTTGCGCGCATCGGTGCGCCAGCGTCGTGCCCAGTCCCGGCCCGACGCCGCTGATGACGACAACCTTTTGATCGAGCATCCCTGACATCGTCACCCCAGCATCCTTGCCGCAATTTGCTGTTGGCGCAGCGCAATTCGCGCACGCCAATCGTCCTCGGAAATCTTGTTGTGCTCGAAGTATGGCAACTTGCCCGCCACCGCATCGAGGTCGACCAGCTCGACGGTCGGACCGTCGGCATCGGTGAGTTGACGGGACACCCGCTGCCAGCGGAACTGCAGGAAGCCGCGCCGGTGGCCGAGCGTCTCGACCCAGTTGGTCACTCCCGGATTCTGGTCGGCGATGACCATCCGCACTATGCCGTCCGGATCCGCTTGAGCCTGAGTGTTGTTCAGCGAGGTTTGGTGGTTGATGTAGTCCAGCGAGATGTACCACAGGCTGCCCAGCTGGAAGCCGAGGTAGGGGGCGTCGGTGACTGGAATGGTGATCACCAGCGCCTGGTCGGGCTGCAGGTCAAAGTGCCCCACCGACGAATACTGGGTGGCCAGACCGCCGGGCGTCAGCCGGGGCGGAACCATGGTGTTGACCGGGATGTCGAGATAGAACCACTGCGGGAACTGCAGCCACGTCTTCACCCGGGTCACCAGCTGCTTTCCCGCAGTGGCGTAACGCTTTTCGATCGTCTCGCGAGTAAGAGGCGGCGGCGCGGTACCCGCGGTGTCCAGTCGGGAGATGGCCAGCGTGCCGCGCCGGGCCGACCAGTCGCCGTATACCTCGCGCATCACCAACTGCCCCGCGCTGGACGGCCGAACCCGCCACTCGAAGCTGCCGTCGGCGGCGATTTCGAGCTCTCGATCGTCGAACGCCGCCTGGCTCGCGGGCACGTTGTCGTCGGTGTACTCACCGCCGAGCAGCTGGAAGCTCAGGTCGGTGGTGGTGCCCCGCACGCCGGTGACGACGTAGTCACGGTCGGCATGCACCCGGGTACCGAAGTAGAGGGTGTCCGGGTTGTCCAGGCCCATCTTGGTGAACGGTCCGGTGCCCGACTGCAGGAACGGGTGGTCGCGTTCGTAGTCGAAGGCCAGATGCGTGCAGGCCGCAATACAGCCGGCCAGATACTGCAGTCCTTCGAGCAGGTCCGCTTCGGTCTCGATGAACGGTGCGGCGGCCACCAACTTCTCGGCCTCGGCGATCGCGGAGGCAAGGGGATCAGAGAACACGCATAGACGCTAGAACGTGTTCTACTTTTTCGTCAATGGCGAACGTTCCCGCGCGTCGGCCGCAACGTTCAAAGACGAGGCCGGCTCACTAGGGCGGGCACGAGTGCGAAAGGTCGATCAGGTGCTGGCGGATGTCGGGATGCCGGTTCAGATAGTCGATGACGTTGGGGCCACCGCCTTCGGCCTCCGACTGCGATTGCAGCTTCTGGTGCAGGTCGGGATGCCGCTGCAGGTAGGAGTCTATGGATGAACCCACGTCCTGATTGCATTGCGGATCCGCGTTAGCTATGCCCGCCACGGGCAGTGCGATCATCGTCGCGGCGGTAGCGGTCAGCAGCCCCCCGGCGAGCAGGCCGACCTTCTTGTGTGTCGTGCGCATGCGGGTCAGAGTACTCGCGGTTGCTATGCGCCGCCTGTGTGGGAATCCCCCGAAAACCGCAGGCTAGCGAGTAGCCGTGGCGCCGCTTTGCTGTTCGCGCTTGATTTCCAGCGCGATGTCGATGAGCTGGTCCTCCTGGCCACCGATGAGCTTGCGCTGGCCGGCCCGGTGCAGCAGTTGGTGGGCCGGCACTCCGTAACGCTCCGACTGGCGGATGGCGTGCTTGAGGAAGCTGGAGTAGACGCCCGAGTAGCCCATGATCAGGGCGTTTCGGTCCAACAGGCACTCGGCGGGCATGGCCGGTGCGACGACTTCTTCGGCGGCATCGG
>NZ_JAFAUS010000380.1 GCF_019243155.1 Mycobacterium sp. | reverse complement strand
TAATCAGCGGGTCCGGGGTTCGAAACCCTGACGGCGCACAACTTAAATCCGCCCCAGCTTGTGAAGATCGAGGGGGAAGATTGAAAGCCGACCGCGATCTCGTCTGGCACGAGCGGCACGAAGGCCACTTCCACGCGATCCGTGACGACCACAGCGAGTTTCGCGTCCACGCTCTAGCGGCCGGCGACGGCTACCGGGCCGAGCGTGTCGATGAGAATCTTTTTCATCACGAGCTGGCGCGGGTCTACACCTTGGACGAGGCCAAGCAGATTTGCCAGGACCTGCACACCCGCGAGCTGCGCCGGGCGGCGTGGATGGCCTACATGGAGAATCACGACCCGCCCGAAGAGTGATCTTCGCGGCTTGAATCGATTGCCCCACAAGCGCTTTGCCGCACCTGGCGAAGTAGCCGTCACAGCAAACCCAACGTCGCGGCGAAGTTGGACGCGGACAACGAAAAGTCGGCTGCCTGGCTAATCTAATTCATACGTGCCATTTGCTCACGTATCCCAACGCGGTAGGGGTAGCTTTCTGCTGACACCGGTCCGCGAACGCCGACGGGTTTCCCCTTTGTCGAAGGAGCTGCAATGGGGTTCATCCAGCCCAACCTGCCCGTCGTCGACATACCCGAGTGGAGCAAGGGCACCCGCGCCGAACGGATCGTGCCGATGGCTCGCCATATCGCCGAAAACGGATTCGGCACGCCGTTGGTGATGCCGATCACGTACGGCGTGAAGATCGCGCTGTACATCCTCGGCGGCTGGGTTTTCGCGGCGTCGACGAGGGGCATCGGCGGCTTTACGCAGGTCACCGCCTGGTGGACGGAACCGATCGTGTTCCAGAAGGCCGTGCTTTTCACCATGTTGTTCGAGGTCGTCGGCATCGGTTGCTGCTTCGGGCCGCTGGCCGGCCGGTACTTCCCGCCGATGGGATCGATCCTCTATTGGCTGCGGCCCGGCACCATCCGGCTGCCACCCTGGCCGAACCGGGTGCCGATGACCAAAGGCAACAACAGAACTCCGTTCGATGCGGCGCTCTACGGCGCCCTGCTCGTGCTGCTCGCGGTGGCGTTGGTCTCCGACGGCAGCGGGCCAATCCCGGCCCTGCACACCATGATCGGCGTGCTGCCCTGGTGGCAGACCGTCGCGATCCTCGCGGTACTGGCCGCGATCAGCCTGCGCGACAAGATCATCTATCTGGCCGCCCGCAGCGAGGTGTACGCACCACTTTCCTTGGTGTTCCTGTTCTCCGGGGCCGACATCGTGGTCGGAGCCAAGGTGGTCTTCCTGGTGATCTGGCTGGGCGCGGCGACGTCAAAGCTCAACCGGCACTTCCCATTCGTGATCTCGACGATGCTGGCCAACAACCCATTCGTCCCCTCCGGGCCGCTCAAGCGCTCGATGTTCAAGCACTACCCGGACGACCTGCGGCCCAGCGACCTGGCCGGCTTCATCGCCCACTTCTCCACCGCCGTAGAAGGTCTGGTGCCCCTGGTGCTGTTCTTCTCGCATGGCGGCTGGCCGACGGCACTCGCAGCGTTTGTGATGATCGTGTTCCACCTGAACATCCTGCTGGCATTCCCGATGGGCGTGCCCCTGGAGTGGAACGTGTTCATGATCTTCGGGGTGCTGTGGCTGTTCGTCGCGCACGCGGGCGTGGGGCTGTCGGCCGTCGGGCACCCACTGTTGATCGCCCTCCTGCTCGCGGTCATCGCCGGAACCGTCGTCGTCGGAAACCTGTGCCCCCGCAAGGTGTCTTTCCTGCCGGGCATGCGCTACTACGCGGGCAACTGGGACACCACGGTGTGGTGCGTCAAGCCCTCCGTCGACGACAAGTTCCGCACCGGCTCGCGCGCGCTCGGCCCGCTGCAGCATCTGCAGCTCGAGCGGTTGTACAAGAGCAAAGACAACACGCTGATCCCGATGCACCTCGCGCTGGCGTTCCGGGGCATGAACACGCACGGGCGCGCACTGCTCACCCTGGTACACCGCGCGTTGGCCGGCTACGACGAGGACGACTACAACCTGTGCGAGGGCGAGACGCTGTGCGCGACGGTGCTCGGCTGGAACTTCGGCGACGGGCATTTGCACAACGAGTGCCTGATCGAAGCACTGCAGCAGCGGTGTGGTTTCGAACCCGGCGACGTGCGGGTGGTGATCCTCGACGCTCAGCCCATCCACCTCCAGCGTCAGGAGTACCGGCTCGTCGACGCGGCGACCGGCGAGTTCGAACGCGGGTACTGCCACGTCGAGGACATGGCCACCGCTCAGCCCTGGGCGGACGACATCCCGGTCCACATCCAGAGCGGCACCGCCACCGGCATCGTCGACCCCTGACCGGCACGGCTCGGTCCGGCCACCGGACCGAGCCCTTGGCGACTCCCGGCTCGGCAGGTAAGCAGGGATCGACGACGTGAATAGCGCAGGTGGCTATTGCGATTTCCTGCAGCAAGGAACCGGGAGGCTTACTGTGGCCACGATTCAGATCACCGATTACGAAGTGATGTACTCGGCCAACACTTTTCCGCCCCGCATCTGGCTACTGAACTCCGAAACCTTCATCGGCCAGCTGATCTTCTACCCCGACGGCGAGACACTGCCTCCTGACGACAAGAGCGGGGGTCAGGTGAACCTTTTTTATCACCTGGCGGACTTCGAAAACTGCGCGGCGCTGCTGCGCAAGGAGAAGACCGTCTACCTGCTTTTCAACGGTTCAGGCTCGGAAAACGGCATCTTGACCGCCGAATCGATGCCGGGCGTCTAGGCGCCCGAACCACCGACAGGGGCGTCAGCGATTCCTGACCCGTCGCACCACGACAACCGCGACGAGCGCCCCGGCCCCGGCCAGCGACACCAGCACCACGGGTTTCTGCACGAACCCGATCACCCGCGCCCTGAGGTCATCGGCGAGGCGACGAGGGTTCGCGCGCTCAGCAAGTGAATCGACGGTGCTCGCCAGCTGGTCGCGGGCGACGTCGATGTCTCGCTTGATGGCTTCGGGATCCCGGTCCGCCACTGTGTCCTCCAAGTCGCCCACTGTCCGGCTGATACACCTGCCCGCACTACCCTAGATCAGCTGGCGGTAACCCCCAACGCTCCGGTGAACAGAAAGGGTCCCTCCGTTGACCGAGACCACGCGGCTTGCGCCCGGCGACAAAGCGCCCTCCTTCAGCCTGCCCGACGCCGACGGGAACAAAGTGTCGCTCTCCGACTACAAGGGTCGCCGCCTCGTCGTGTACTTCTACCCCGCCGCCTCGACGCCGGGGTGCACAAAGCAGGCCTGCGATTTCCGCGACAACCTGCACGAGCTCAACGACGCCGGGCTGGATGTCATCGGGATCTCCCCCGACAAACCTGAGAAGCTCGCCAAATTCCGCGACGCCGAAAAGCTGACCTTCCCACTGTTGTCGGATCCCGACCGCAAGGTACTGACGGCCTGGGGCGCCTTCGGCGAGAAGCAGATGTACGGCAAAACCGTGCAGGGCGTGATCCGCTCGACGTTCGTGGTCGACGAAAAGGGCAAGATCGCCCTCGCGCAGTACAACGTGAAGGCAACCGGCCACGTCGCCAAGCTACGGCGCGACCTGTCGGTCTAGTCGACGACGACGGCCGCGGTGTACTCGGTGATCGGCCGCGCGCATCCCTGTTCGTCACAAATACGCTGCAGCTTCTCCAGCGTTTCGTCGATCCCCGGACCAAGCCGCTTGCCGGGCGTGAAGCTCGCGGGAAGGTGCTGCATGCCCTGGATCACGCCGATCGTCGGATAGTGCACGGTGCCCTCGGGTTCGCAACGGTAGTCGGGCATCCGGTCGAGCACCGCGGTGAGCATCGACTTGAACACGACGCGCGCGACATTAGAGCCGATGCAGCGGTGGATGCCGAGCCCGAAGCTGAAGTGCCGGTTGTTCTTACGGTTCAGATCCAGTCGATTCGGATCGGGAAAGACCGCGGGGTCGCGGTTGGCCATCGCCCAGGACAACCACAGTCGATCGCCCTCCTTGAATTGCGTGCCCGCGATTTCTAGGTCGGCGGCGATCGTGCGACCGTCTCCCGGCGCAGGCGTGAAGTAACGCAGGAATTCCTCGGTCGCCGAGTCGAGCAGCGTTTCCAAATCCCGCCCCAACAGTTCGCGCTGCTCGGGGTTTTCGCCCAGCCATTCGAGCGCGTGCGCGGTCAGTGCCGTCGTCGTGTCGAAACCCCCGCCGATGATCAAGCTGAGCATTCCGAGCAGTTCGGTGTCGGGGGCGGGTTCGCCGTCGATCTGCAGTCTTGCTAACGCGTCCACTATCCCGGGGCGTGGGTTCTCGCGGATCTCGAGGAGGTGGTTGAACAGGTCCGCTACCATCGCCATCGTCTGCTCCAAAACCCTTGGGGCTTCCGGAGAATCGGCGGGGGTGTAGACGTTGGCGTGGGCCGGCTCGCAATACAGCTGCCACTTCTTCAGCGGAACGCCCATCAGTGCCAGGGTCAGGACGGCGGGCACGACGTTCGCGAGATCGTCGACGAAGTCGATCCGCCCGGCTTCGATTTTCTCGTCGATGCTCGCCCGCACGATCTCGTCGACAAACGGCTTCCAGCGCTTGACGGCTGCCGGCGACAGGTAGGGGTTGAGGATGGTGCGGTAGGCGGAGTGCTCCGGTTCGTCCATCTCGAGCATGCCGCCACGGACGCCGGTGCCCTGCGGCAGCGTGGGAATGGTGATGCCCTTATAGCCGCTGCCTTCGCCGGTCACGTCGTGATCGTTGGACACGTGTGGGCATCGAGCGAGCTCGAAGACTTCCCGGTTGCCCGCGGCCACCCAGTGCCCGTCGTAGGTGTCGGTCCACGCCACAGGGCATTTGGCGTGCATCTCCTCGGTGATCGCGGCGAACCGCTCGCGATACTCCGGGGTGTGGCGATCGAAGTGGTAACGGGTGGTGGTGCCGGCCTTCTTGCGTGTGATGCCGGTCCGGGTGTCTTCCGTAGTCACCGTGGCCTCTCCTGCGGACGAGTGGCTGCATGTAGAAGCAGTATGCGACGAGACGGTCGTTCTTTAAAAGCATTTCCGGGCATAACGCTTGCGCGGATTCCATTCCTCGTAGGCTTCGTGATCTCGGAACTAATCCCTCTGGACTCAGCAAGAGAGCGACGATGCGAATGGTCAACCGGTGCAACGTGAAGGCGACCGCCCACGTCAGGAGGATGTTCGCGCTGTGCATGGTCGCCGCGATGCAGGGGATCACGCCGACGGCCGTGGCGAATGCCGAGGACAATGACGCCCAATTCCTTTCGGCATTGGACGCCGCAGCCCTGCCGGGCGATCGAGGCGTGGAGATCGCTATCGCACATCGGTTTTGCGACTCGCAGAACCTACCGCGGTTCGCGTTTGGGGTGACGGCCCCTTGGGTGGTCGCAATGGAAACGGTCTCCGCGGATGCCGCTACCCAGGGCATCGCGCCGGGCCCTCAGCTGATCGCTTTCAAGTCGGCAGCTCGCGACGCGTATTGCCCGGGCGCCGACGTGGGGTGACCCGACCCCTGTGATCAGGCCAGGTTGGCCAGCAGCAGGGTTTCGGCGATCGCCGCGCGCTCAAGCACACCGAGGTGCAGGCTCTCGTTGATGCTGTGCGCTTGCGTGGCTGGGTCTTCGACACCGGTGACGAGGATCTTCGCCTGTGGGAACGCGGCGGCGAATTCGGCGATGAACGGGATGGAGCCGCCCATGCCCATATCGATGGCCTCGGCGTCCCAGGCCTGCCGGAACGCCGCGCGGGCGGCGTCGTAGACGGCGCCACTGGCCTCGATCGCGTACGGCTCGCCGAGCTCACCCGGCGTGACGCTGACGTGCGCACCCCACGGGGCGTGCCGCTGCAGATGGGCGGTCAACGCGTCCAGGTGCGCCGCGGCGTCGCCGCCGGGCGCCACCCGCACGCTGATCTTGGCTCGCGCCCGCGGGATCAACGTATTGGACGACGCCGCAACCGATGTGGTGTCGATGCCGATCACCGTGATCGCCGGTTTGGCCCACAATCGCTGCGGCACGGTGCCCGTGCCGATCTCGGACACACCGTCGAGCAGACCGGAGTCGGCACGGACCCGCTGTGCGGGGTACTCGGGGTAATTCAGCGATGCGATATCGGTTTCGTGCAGACCGGCCACCGCCACGTTGCCGTCGTCGTCGTGCAGGCTGGCCAGCAGCCGCACCAGGACGCTCAGCGCGTCGGGCACCACGCCGCCCCAAATGCCGGAGTGCAAGCCATGGTCCAGCGTGGCGACCTCGACCACGCAATCCACCAGGCCGCGTAGCGACACCGTCAGCGACGGGGTGTCGGTGCTCCAGTTGTCCGAGTCGGCGATGACGATCACGTCGGCGGCGAGCGCATCGCGGTGGGCGGCGAGCAATCGGCCCAGTGATGGCGAGCCGGATTCCTCTTCGCCCTCGACGAAGATCGTCACGCCCACCGGCGGCCGCCCGCCGTGCGCTCTGAATGCCGCCAAATGCGTTGCAATACCGGCTTTGTCGTCGGCGCTGCCGCGGCCGTAGAGCCGGCCGTCACGTTCGGTGGGCTCGAAGGGAGGTGACGCCCACTGGCTGCGGTCGCCTTCGGGCTGCACGTCGTGGTGGGCGTACAGCAGTATCGTCGGCGCGCCTGGTGGCGCGGGGTGGTGAGCGATCACCGCCGGCGCTCCGTCCTCGCTGACGATCCGCACATCACCAAAACCCGCCTGCGACAACAGATCCGCCACCGCTTGCGCGCTGCGGTGCACCTCGGGCCGCCGTTCGGGATCGGCCCACACCGACTCGATGCGCACCAGGTCTTCCAGATCGCGCCGTACGGACGGCAGCAGCTCGCGGACGCGCTCAACCAGATCGCTCATGCCCTCGAGGCTAGTCGGAGGATGTCTCCAAAATGGCCACGGCCGCCGCGGTATCCCCCTCGTGCGTCAGCGACACGTGAATCGTCACGTCGGCCAGATGCTTGGCGATGTCGCCTGTCAGCCTTACCCGAGGGCGTCCCCACATGTCGGTCACCACCTCGATGTCGCGGTGGATGTCCTCACGCAGCACGGGCCGTTGGGCGAACCGGGATCCGGACCATGCCTTGATCACCGCTTCCTTCGCGGCCCAGCGGGCCGCGAGGTGGCGCGCCGTCGACGAACTCTTGTCCGACGCGTCGCGGCGCTCACCCGGCGTGAACGTCTCGGAGAAGACGGTTCCCGGCTGGTCGACCTGCTCAGCGAAATCTGGAATGGAGACGACGTCGATCCCCACACCCACGATGCCCATGGATCGCCAGGCTAACCGATGACCGACATCATCCGGCAGAGACCTCGTAGGCGTCATCGTCGCCGAGTCGGGAAGCGGGATTCAGCAGCATCGCTGCCTCCTGGCGCTTCTCCGGCGAGTCGTGGTCGAAGCGACGGTCCGGCGGGCGCTGGTACATCGGCTCCCCACCGGCGATCGCCGAGGCCAGGCGGCGCTGACCGGCGAGCAGACGTCCGTCGGCGCGACGCTGGTAATCGGCACGCTGGTCGGGATCCAGCGCGGCGATGAACGCCTGCGGGTGCACCAGCGCCACCAGCCCGGAAACGTGCCCGAAGCCGAGGCTGGTCAGCAATCCGGCCTTGAGCGGGAATCGCTCCCCCAACCGCAGGGTCTCGCGCACCCAGACGAAGTGGGCCGAACCCGCCAACTCGTCGTCGACGCAATCCAGGCTGCGGTTGGGCGGGATCACCCCGTCGCGCAGCATCTGGCACAGGCCCATCATCTGGAAGACCGCCGCGCCGCCCTTGGCGTGGCCCGTCAGGCTCTTCTGCGACACCACGAACAACGGGGCGCCCTCGGAACGGCCCATCGAGTCGGCCAGCCGCTCGTGCAGCTCGGTCTCGTTGGGATCGTTGGCCAGCGTCGAGGTGTCGTGCTTGGAGATCACCGCGACGTCGTCGGCGCCCACCCCGAGCTTGCCGAGCGCACGCGCCAGCGGCGATTGCGTACCGCCACGGCCGGCACCCAGCGCGCCCAGACCCGGCGCCGGGATCGAGGTGTGCACCCCGTCACCGAACGACTGCGCGTAGGCCACCACCGCGAGCACCGGCAGCCCCATCTTGAGAGCCAGGTCGCCACGAGCCAGCAGGATCGTGCCGCCGCCCTGAGCTTCCACGAACCCCAGCCGGCGCCGGTCGTTCGGCCGGGAGAACTTGGAGTCGTGGATACCGCGGCCGCGCATCATCGACGTATCGGCGGTGGCCGCCATGTCGCCGAAGCCGATGATGGCCTCCAGCGTCAGGTCATCCAAGCCGCCGGCCACCACCATCTCGGCCTTGCCCAGCCGGATCTTGTCGACGCCCTCCTCGACCGACACCGCCGCGGTCGCGCAGGCCGCCACCGGGTGAATCATCGAGCCGTAGCTGCCGACATAGGACTGAACCACGTGCGCGGCAACAACATTCGGCAGCACTTCCTGCAGGATGTCGTTCGGCTTGTTCCGACCCAACAGGTTGCCGTGGTACATGGTCTGCATCGACGTCATGCCGCCCATGCCGGTGCCCTGTGTGCTTGCCACGAGGCTCGGGTGCACGTAGCGCATCACCTCGGCGGGGCTGAACCCGGCAGACAGGAAGGCGTCGACGGTCGCGACGAGGTTCCACAACGCGACCCGGTCGATCGAGTTGGCCATGTCGGGGCTGATGCCCCACACCTTCGGATCGAACCCGGTCGGAATCTGGGCGCCCACCACCCGCGACAGCTTGGTCTTGCGCGGCACCCGAATCTCGGTGCCGGCCTTGCGGATGACCTGCCAGTCGGTCGAGTCGGGCACCGGTCGGATGACCGTGTGCTCGGGGTCGAATTCGACGAAGGCGCGAGCGTCGGCCTCCGAGGACACCACGAAGGCGAAGTCCTTGTCCAGGTACACCGATACCAGCAACGGTGAGGCGTGATCGGGATCGATCGCGCCGTCGTCGACGAATTCACGGATGCCGGTGCGCTCGAGCACGGCGTCGTGGTAGCGCTCGACCAGCTCCGCCTCGTCGACCAGATCGCCGGATTGCGTGTCGTACCAACCCGGTTGGGGGTCGTCCTCCCAGCGGATCATTCCGGTTGTCCAGGCCAGTTCGAGGACGCCGGCCGCCGACAGTTCGTTGTCGACCTCCATCTCGAAGCGGGTGCGCGACGAGCCGTACGGGCCCAGTTCGGCACCGCCGACGATGACCACCAGATCGGCGGGGTCGACGTCGAGGTCCGCCCATTCCGGCGGAGGCGCCGGGGAGAACCCGCGCGGCGGAGACGGCAGCGCGGCAATCGTGCCCTCGGCCGCGGTGTCCTCCGCGGCCTCCTCGCCGGAGGTGGCCTGCTCGCGCGCCTTCGCGGCCAGTTCGGCCATGTCGAGATCGGCCTCACCCAAACCGCCGGTCAGGTCCGCCTTGATGGGCGTGCTCGCCGCGGCCACCTTCGATTCGATGTCGCACAGGTCCAACAGCATCCCGGCCATCTCATCGGTGGAGTAGGTGGTGACACCGGCTTCCTCGACGGCGTCGACGATGGCGTCGTTGTGGCCCATCAGCCCGGTGCCGCGGGTCCAACCGATCAGCGCGTGCGCCAGG
>NZ_JAFAUS010000016.1 GCF_019243155.1 Mycobacterium sp. | reverse complement strand
GACGCCGGCCGACGCCGCTGTGCCCATGGATGCCATACCACCCATGCCGCCCGCCGGCGCTACCGAGCCGACCATGGCGCCTTCCGTGATGCCCCCCGCACCGGCGGGCATCACATCGCTGACCGCGACACTCGGCACGGCGCCGAGGGTGTGGCCCAGCGACACCGCAGTCGGAATGGTGTTGCAGACCCACCACGCGGAGGTGTTCACGGCGCCGTTGATGCCGTTGAGGACCGACGGGGTGCCGAGGAAGTTGTCGATCGAGCCCAGAATGCCGTTGGTCGTGAAGGGCAGGGACGCCGCCTGGGCGAGCGGCGCTGCCGCCGCCTGGGCCGTCCCGCCGGTCGCGTTGCCGACGAGCGCGGCGTTGTCGACCGCCGAGGCGGACGCCGGGTTGGCGGTCGAGGCCAGCGGCGTCGACGGTGTGAGGGTCGCCGCCGCCGTCGAGGCGGCCTGGTAGGCGGCGTACATCGCGGTGTCTTGCGCCCACATTGCGGCGTACTGCGCCTCGGTGGCGGCGATCGCGGGCGTATTGATCCCCAGGAAGTTCGTCGCGACCAACTGCGCGAGCAGCGCCCTGTTGGCGGCGATCTCCGCCGGCGGAACCGTGGCCGCGTACGCGGCCTCGTACGCCGCCGCCGACGCGGTGGCTTGGGTACTCGCCTGCTCGAGCGCCGCGGCCGTCTGGGTCAGGTAGGTCACGATCGGCTCGGACGCGGCCGCCGCGGCTGACGACCCACCACCCGTCCAGGCGCCGGTGGTCAGCGTCGATATGATCGACTCCCACTGCGTTGCCGTGCTGCTCACCTCTGCGGCCAGGTTGGCGTATGACGCCGCGGCGGCCATCAGCGGCCCGGCGCCTGCGCCGGCGTACATGAGTCCCGAGATGACTTCCGGTGGTGAACCTTCAAGCATTTCTGTATCCCGTTCCTATTAGATGGTCGAATTTTGCGGAGTGTTGGCTGACTTTGGCGACAGTTGCCTAGACGGCCTGCGGCTTCGGCATGACGATCGGCTTGACGCCGTAGCGCGGTGCACCGAATCCGGCGGAACTGCGGCCGGCCGTGGCCATGCCGGGCATGCCGGGGATGACGTTGCCGACGCCGGCTTGCGGCGCGGCGGCGGTCCAGCCCACGGTGGTGACCGGCGTGATCGGGGCCGCCGCACCGACGGTGCCCGCCCAGCTCGGGGGCACCGACATGCTGCTGACCATGGTCGCCGAGCCCATCGAGGCCATGGGCACCCCGCCCATGCCGACCATGCCCAGGCCACCGGCCGCGGCACCGGTGGCTCCGACGCCCGGCGTGGCGGCGATGTCCGCAGCCAACCCGGCGCCCGCGGCATCAGCGGACGTGTCGGCCAGACCACCACCGGCCAGACCAATCAGATCGGAACCGGCAGACGCCCAGTTGCCACCACCGATGTTCAAGATATTGGCGCCGTTACTCGAGAGGCCGAAGATCCCGCCAAGCATTTGCGGGTTGGTGCCGTTGCCGGTGCTACCGAGGAGGTAGGAGAGCCAGTCGAGGGGAGTGTTCCCGGGCGCAGCGGCCGCCGCATTGGTCGCATTGGAAGTCGCACTGGAAAGCGTGGCTTGGGCCGCGTTGACAGCCTCGGTGTCGCCGTAGGCGTTCGAGCTGACCCCCAGGGTGCTCGCGTACTGCTGCAGCTGGGTCTGCGCCGCGGCGGCGGTCGTCTGGTACTGAGTGCCGTATGCCGAGAAGATCGCTGCCTGCTGAATCGATACCGGGTCGGCGGCGGCGGGAGCGACGACGGTGGTCGCCGAACCGGCGCCCGCGTTCTGCGCTTCGAGGTTGCTAAGGATTGCCGTCAACTGCCCCTGGGCGGCGAGCAACTCTGGTGGAATCGTACTTACGAAGGACATCTTTTGCTCCTCGGGTTCAAGAAATGCCGGCCCCCTCGCGGTGGCCGACCCTGGGTGTTTACGTAATAGCCCCTGTGCGTTGGCAAAAGGCTAACGACCCACGACCCAACGTTCCCGCCCAAAAGGCCAGCGTGACATCCGTTTACGGCTTCTTAACGCCGACGCCGCCAGTTTTAACAAGCTTCTGTCGGGCGACATAGCAACGTCATCTGGCCGGGGGTGATCAGGCGCACAAGTACGCGCGGCGCGCGGATCTTACTTCAATGCCGCGGCGGACGCATGTCGGGATTCAGCTAATTTCGGATGCGACGGTGGGTGGCATGCGATGTCACGGATCCGGGGATCGCGCGCTAGATTCGCCGCCGGGCCCCCATAGCCCAATTGGCAGAGGCAGCGGACTTAAAATCCGCCCAGTGTCGGTTCGAGTCCGACTGGGGGCACTGGCTCTCAGCTGTAGGGCGTAATGACGAAACTCACTGTAACGCAGGAGAGTTGAGCGACTGGCGCACCTAGGGCAGGGCCTGAACCGCTCGGGGTAGCCGCTCTAGTCTCCCTGGTCGCCGCCCTTTCCCTTGCCGTGTCCTTTACCAGGGCCGTGCACTGGTGGGGCGGGAGGCTGCTGCGTTGGCGAGGGTGGTGGCGGGGCGTTACTGACCGGAACCGGAGCCGCCGAACTGGTGGTGGTGACAGGCTCAGTAGGTGCGTGCGAGGACGACGCATCAAGCGCAAGCGCCAATGGAACAAGGATCAGCACCGCCAGGACCGCCAGGACGCTCAGCACCTTTCTCCTGCGGCTGCTCGTCGAAGACACCAGTGCGGGGAAGAAAGTGTTCGTGGGCGAGCCGGGAACCGGCACTTCCAGCAACTTGGTGGCCGGGTGGGGCGGCGGGGGGACCGGCATGGCTGCGGCCGCGGTACGACGATGGTGCAGCCCGGCGCGCATCTCCTCTGCACTAGCGAACCGCTGGCGCGGGTCGCGTGCGATCGCGCGTTCGATCACCCTGATCAGGCCGGGTTCGACGTCGGGTCGCAGCCCGGCTAGCTGCGGCGCGTGTCCGTGCAAAATGGCACCGGCGAGCGCCGCCATATTCTCCTGCGGGAACGGGCGATGCCCGGCAAGTGCTTCATAGCCCACGACGCCGACCGCATACAGATCATCGGTGACGCATGCAGGTGCACCGGCGAGTCGCTCTGGGCTCAGGTATGCAATGGTGCCGAGGATGTGGCCGGTCAGCGTGTTGGTGGCTTCTGGCGTCTTCGCAATCCCAAAGTCTGCAACCTTCATGACTTCGCCGCCCTCGGCAAGCAGGATGTTTCCAGGCTTGATGTCGCGGTGCAGGATGGCGGCGCGGTGTGCGGCAGTCAGCGCGGCCAGGACGTTGTCGAGCAGGACGTGGACCCGCTCCTGCGGCAGCGGACCATCGCGCACCTCGTCGGCCAGGGTTCCGCCGGGCAGCCGCTCCATCACGATGAAGGGCCTGCCGTCATGCTCGCCGATGTCGTAGATCCCGACGATATTCGGATGGTTGAGTGCCGCGGCCGCGTAAGCTTCCGCGTCAAATCGGTTCCGCATGCCGCTCTGGGCGCTCACCACCGGATGCATCAGCTTGATCGCGACCGGGCGCCGCAGTCGGCAATCCCAGCCGTCGCAAACCTCGGCCATGCCACCACGACCCAGCCTGCCGCGGACTTCATAGCGGCCGGCGAGCAATACGCCGGTGTTCATTCGCCCTGCTAACTCCGTGCCACTGCGGTCACAATTGTGCCGTCGGTTACCCGAACGGCGACGGCATAAAACGCTACGGCCCGACCCGGGTAGAGCAAGCGCCCAGGTGCCGCATCCCACCACCCGATGCGGTTTGCGATGAAGGGAAAATGGGGTACGCGTTGCGAGCAAGCGCGTGCCGGAAGGATCTGGTCAGGAAGAACCCGCGGGCGCTTACAGACCCAATACACACTCCACACATGTGGGAAGTCGCCTCAACTAATCCGGCTAGTATCTGCCTTCCCGCGTAGTTCAGCGGATTCGTACGC
>NZ_JAFAUS010000451.1 GCF_019243155.1 Mycobacterium sp. | reverse complement strand
AACCAGACGGTGGCGAGGATCGTCAGGATTCAATGTGAGTGACGACGGACTTGTGCGTTGCAGCTGGGCGACCGTTCGGCCCGGCCCCGACTTCGACCTGTATCGCGACTACCACGATCAGGAGTGGGGCCGCCAGGTCCGCGACGGCGTGGCCCTGTTCGAGCGGATGAGCCTGGAGGCATTCCAGAGTGGGCTGTCGTGGCTGATCATCCTGCGCAAGCGGGACAACTTCCGGCGCGCGTTCGCCAAGTTCGACGTCGAGCGCATCGCCAGCTACACCGACACCGATGTGCAGCGGCTGATGGCCGACGAGGGCATAGTGCGCAACCGGGCCAAGATCGAGGCCACGATTGCCAATGCGCGCGCCGCCGCTGAGCTGGGAACTCCCGCCGACCTGTCGGAGCTGCTGTGGTCATTCGCCCCGTCGCCGCGGCCCCGGCCGGCCGGCCCCTCCGAAATCCCCTCGGCTACTGCGGAATCGAAGGCCATGGCGCGTGAACTCAAAGGTCGCGGGTTCCGCTTCGTCGGCCCCACCACCGCCTACGCGTTGATGCAGGCGACCGGAATGGTCGACGACCACATCAGTGATTGCTGGGTGCCCGCCCACGCAGTTTGAGGCCCGTTGAGAACCCAGATGCGGGTCTTCGTGCAACCGGTGACCTGGATAGGGAACAATAGGGGGGTGATTTGGCATTTTGATGCCGGGTATGGCTGGAAATTCGCTGGCGGGGCATGCTCGGCGCCGACCAGGTCCGCGCGGGCGGGCCAGCTGGAACCTGGAGGGAGCACTCGATGGCGGCGATGAAGCCCCGGACCGGAGACGGTCCTCTGGAAGCGACGAAGGAGGGGCGCGGCATCGTGATGCGGGTACCACTTGAGGGGGGCGGCCGATTGGTCGTCGAGTTGACGCCCGACGAAGCCGCTGCTCTCGGCGACGAACTCAAGGGAGTCACCAGCTCCACCTAGCGACTGCCGCCCGACAATTGTCGGCGGCGTCAGGCACAAACTTTCCGATAAATTTCCAGGGTCTGCTCAGCGACGCGGGCCCAGGAGAATTCCTCAATGCAGCGCTGGCGTCCCGCCTGGCCGAGCCGCTGCGCCTTCTCCGGGTCTGACACAAGCTCGTTGACCGCCTCAGCCAATCCGGCCTGATATCCGCTCGGGTCGTCGGCGTCGTAATGCACCAGCGTCCCGGTGATCTGATCGGCGACAACCTCGGGTATCCCGCCAACGTCGCTGGCGACCACCGCCGTTCCGCACGCCATCGCCTCCAGGTTCACGATGCCCAGCGGCTCATATATCGATGGGCATACGAAAACACTTGCCGCCGAATAGATTTCGCGCATCTCTCCGATGGGCAGCATCTCCCGGATCCAGAACACCCCCTGGCGCTCGGCGGCCAGGTTGGCCACCGCGGCGGCGATCTCCTCGGCGATCTCCGGGGTGTCCGGGGCACCCGCGCACAGCAACACCTGCACTTCCGGGCTGAACCGGTGCGCGGCCGCCACCAGGTGGGCGAGGCCCTTCTGCCGGGTGATCCGCCCGACGAACACCACGGTGGGCCGACTGGGGTCGACGCCGAGTTCGGTCAGCACAGAGCCGGTTTGCGAGCTGGTCTCGCCGCGACCGGCCGGATACCAGACGTCGGTGTCGACCCCGTTGCGGATGACGTGCACCTGGTTGGGATCCAACGCGGGGTAGACCCGCAGCACGTCCTCGCGCATCGCGGCGCTGACCGCGATGACGGCGTGGGCGCCCAGCATCGCGGTGTGCTCGACCCATGACGAGATCCGGTAGCCGCCGCCGAGCTGTTCTGCCTTCCACGGCCGCAGCGGCTCGAGCGAATGCGCGGTCAAAACGTGGGGGACGTCGTACAGCAACGCGGCCAGATGACCGGCCATGCCGGTGTACCAGGTGTGCGAATGCACCACTGTGGCCGCAAATGCGGCGTTGGCCATCATCAAGTCGGCGGACAACGTCGACATCGCCGCATTGGCGTCCTGCAAACGCGGATCAGGCTGATGCACGATGGCGTTCGGCCGCGGCGCCCCCATGCAATGCACGTCCACCGCACACAATCTGCGCAGTTGGGCGACCAGTTCGGTGACGTGTACTCCGGCTCCGCCGTAGACCTCTGGTGGGTACTCCCGAGTCATCATCGCCACCCGCATACCCGCACCGTAGTTCGACGGCCGCGAGTCTCGCGAGTCGGGCCGGGTAGTCAGTAGGGGTGATAGACACGCGCGCAGAGCCAAATACCTTGACGGACAGCCGCACAGAACGCGGTCAATACGGCATCCCCCCTGGCAGCGCCCCGCAACGGCCGATAGGTTTGAAACCATGAGGGAAGCGCCACACGTGCTGGGCATCGTCCTGGCCGGCGGTGAGGGCAAGCGGTTGTATCCGCTGACCGCGGACAGGGCCAAACCCGCGGTTCCCTTCGGCGGCGCTTACCGGCTGATCGACTTCGTGCT
>NZ_JAFAUS010000306.1 GCF_019243155.1 Mycobacterium sp. | reverse complement strand
CGCCGACAGCGCGATGCGCTGGGCGTGGCCGGTGTCCTGGTATTCGTCGAGCAGGACCACCCGATAGCGGCTGCGCAGGTCCGCGCCGACTTGCGGGAAGGCCGCGGCCAGCCGCGCCGCCGACGCCATCTGCATACCGAAATCCATCACCTTCTCGGCGCGCATCCGCTCGTTGAGCGCGTCGAGCAGCGGAACCAGCTCGGCGCGTTCGGTCTGAGTGGTCAGCATGCGCAGCAGCCACTGGCTCGGTCCGCGGTCCCGCTGGTAGGGGCCCGCGGGAAGGGCGTGGACCAGCCGCTCCAGCTCCACGTGGGTGTCGCAGAGCTGCCGGGTGTCCACCAGGTGTTCGGTCAGCTGTCCCCACAGGCGCAGCACCATCGAGGTGACGGCGGCCGGGGTCTTATCGGTGTGCAGCTCGCCGCGGTACCCGCTCACGACGTCGAAAGCCAGCTGCCACAACTCGGTTTCGCCGAGTAGCCGGGTGTCGGGTTCGACGGGCAACAGCAGCCCGTGGTCACGCAGCAGCGATCCCGCGAAGGCGTGGTAGGTGCTGACCACCGGGGCACCCGCCGGCTCGGAGTCCGCCCGGCCACCGGTCAGGTCCAGGCCGATGCCGGCCAGCCGGCCCAGCCGGGCCCGGACTCGGCGCAGCAGCTGGCCGGCGGCCTTGCGGGTGAACGTCAACCCCAGCACCTGGCCCGGCTCGGCATAGCCGCTGGCGATGAGCCACACCACCCGCGCGGCCATCGTCTCGGTCTTGCCGGCGCCGGCGCCGGCGATGACGACCAGTGGCCCCGGCGGCGCCGCGATGACGGCCGACTGCTCGGCGGTTGGCGGGAAAAGCCCCAGCGCGCTTGCCAATTCGCCGGGGGTGTAGCGCGCGTTCACCGCGTCGACCCGTCGACCTGCGCCGGGCAGGAGGGACGTATCGGACAATGCGTGCAACCGTCGTTGCGCCGGGCAACGAACTGCGGCCCGGCCGTCGCGTCGGCCGCCAGCCGCACGACATCGCGCCATTCGTCTTGTCCTGCCGGGGTCAGTGGATCCTGTTCGCGCTCAACGGCACCCGCGGCCCCGGTCTTACCGGGGTAGACCAACCGTGCGCCACCGGGCTGGTCGCCATCGACGACCATGCCTTCGGCCACCGCCAGCTGATACATCGCGAGCTGGGCGTGCTGCTGGGCGTCGTCCTTGCTGACCGGCGTCTTGCCGGTCTTGATGTCGACGATCACGAGCCTGTCGGCGGCGTCGCGCTCCAGCCTGTCGACTCGCCCCCGCAGCCGAACCTCGCCGCCGTCAGCCCGCGGCGTGGTCAGGGTCCCGTCGATCTCGACCTCGACGCCCACCTCGGTCAGTGCGCCGCGGGTTTGGGTGCGCCACTCGGTGAATGCCTGCACCATCGCGCGGTACCGGTCCAACTCATTGGCGGAATGCCACTGGGCGTCGAAGGGCAGGTGCCGCCAGGCACGCTCGAGCTCGACCTGTAGTTCGTTTCCGCTTCTGTGCGATTCGGCGACCAGCGCGTGCAGCACCGAACCGATGGTCGACCGCAGATCACGCGGACTGGTCCCGCCGTGGCGTTCGGCCAGCCAGCGCAACGGGCAATCGCTGAGCGTCTGCAGCGTCGACGGCGTCAACGTGACGACATCGCCGCTGCCCCGCAACGGTTCGCTCGTGCTGGTCGGCGTCAGGCCGTGCCAGCCGGCCGGGTCGGCGCCCGGCACACCCGCTTTGGCCAGCCGCGCCAATTGCGTTGCCGCGCAATCTCGGGCCTCGTCGTCCACGGCGCCCTGGGGCGCGCAGACGACGCCGCGCAAGCGGCCCACCAGCGCCGCCGCGGACAACACCCGCGGGGCTGAAATCGGCTGCACGGCAGCCAGATCGTTGCCGCCGTCGGAACATTGCGCGATCTCGTAGAAGAACGCCGAGGGCAGCGCGGCCTCCTGGCCCGGCCCATCGCTGTCGCTGTCGACCGCCGTCACCAACAAGCGACGCCGGGCCCGGCCCAGCGCCGCCACTAACAGCCTGCGCTCCTCGGCCAGCAGGGGCGCACGCACCGACACGTCCTCGGTGATGCCGTCCATCGCGTCCAGCAACCGCTGCGTGCCCAGCACACCGCCGCGCGGAATCGTGTTGGGCCACAACCCGTCCTGCAACCCGGCGATGATCACGAAATCCCACTCGTGCCCCAGTGCGGCGTGCGCACTGAGCACCCTGACCTGCTCCACCGGCGACACCGGTTCGGCATTGCCGCCCGGCAGCTGCAGCGCGGCGATGTGGTCGACGAGTCCACGCAACGACGCGCCGGAGGTGCGGGACACGTATTGGTCGGTGATGTCGAACAAAGTGGTCACCGACTCGAGGTCCCGAGTGGCCTGGGCGCCGATCGGGCCACCGCGCTCGCTGGCCGTGAGCCAGCGGCGCTGCAGTCCGGACCGCTGCCAGGCGGCCCACAGCGTGTAGCGCGGATCTTGGCCCGCGCCATCGCAACTCGCGGCCGCGTCCAGCACCGCGCGCACCCGCTGTAGCGGGCGAAATTGCGGCCCCGCCGGCAGCTTTTCGCCGGACAGCGCGGCTACCAACAGATCCGCGAAGTCACCGGGCCTACGTTGCGGGTTGGCGCGCTGCAGCGTTCGGCGCAGCTGCCGCAACGCCACCGGGTCGACGCGACCGATGGGACCGGTCAGCAGCGACATCGCCTGCCGGCCGTCGAGTCCGTCGGCGGTGGCCGCCAGCACCGTGAGCATCGCCTGGGCCGCCGGCTCCTCGCACAACGGTCCGCTGGCCGCGGGCGCCGCCACCGGCACGCCCGCCGCGGCCAGCGCCCGCGGCAAACGCGCGCCCGCCCGGGGCACCGACCGGACGATGACCGCCATCCGTGACCACGGCACGCCGTCGATCAGGTGCGCACGCCGCAGCGCGTCGGCGATTATCGCCGCCTCGGCGTGCGCCGACCCGGCCAGGCGCACCGTGACCGACCCGTCGTCGGCCCCGGTGCCGTCGATCCGCTTGCCGCCGCTGCCGCCCGGCAGTCGGTGCGCGACGCCGCTGACAGCACGCGCGACCGCGGGAGCGCAGCGCTGCGACACCGTCAACATCACCGACCGTGAATCGTCGGCCAGCAATCCGGCGGATTCCCCGCCACGGAACCCGAACACCGCCTGGTTGGGGTCGCCGGCGATCACCGCCAGCTCGGCGCCGGTCGCAAGAGCCTTCACCAGGCGGGCAGCCTGCGGATCGAGTTGCTGGGCGTCGTCGACCAACAACACCCGCGCCCGATTACGTTCGGCCGCAAGCAATTCGGGGTCGATCGCGAAGGCTTCCAGAGCGGCGCCCACGAGCTCGGCGGCACCCAGCGCGGGCGTCGTCGCCTGCGGCGCCGCCGTGCCCACCGCCGCCCGCAGCAACATCACCTGCTCGTACTGCCGCGCGAATTGACCCGCAGCCGTCCATTCCGGGCGCCGGCAGCGGCGGCCCAGCCGTTCGAGTTCCTTCGGGTCCACGCCGCGTTCGGTGCAGCGGGCCAACAGGTTTCGCAGTTCGGTCGCGAAACCGGCGGTGCTCAGCGCGGGCAGCAGATGAGAAGGCCACGCCGTCGCGGCGCGCGGTCCGTCTTCGAGGTCACCGGCCAGCAGTTCCCGGATGATGGCGTCCTGTTCGGCGCTGGTGACCAGCCGCGGTGGCGCGTCGCCGGCCCGTTCGGCCGCCCGCCGCAGGACCGCGTATGCGTAGCTGTGCACGGTGCGCACCAACGGCTCGCGGACGGCGACGCGGCACGGACCGCTGGCGCGGGGCCGAAGCAACGCGGTGGTCAGGCTGCTGCGGGCGCGCACCCCGAGCCGACCGGAACCGGTAAGCAGCAGAACCGTTTCCGGCTCGACACCGGCGTCGATCTGGGCGACCGCGGCGTCGATCAGCAGGCTGCTCTTGCCGGTACCGGGACCGCCGAGGACACGCACCTGCCCGCGCAGCCCTTGCGCCAGCAGAGCCTGCGCCTCGTCGTCCCAGGTGTATGACATGGCTGCATGCAACCACCGGGGTGTGACAAGTTCATCCAGCCGGCGCGGGCGTCGGCTCTTAGGCTGGAGGTCAAGCAGTCCACCCGTTACGAGAGGTTGTCAATCGTGAAGGACGTCGAACGCGGCTTCCCCACCGACGAAACACCCGAAGGCGATGCCGCGGATCAACTGCGGCCAGTCGATTCCGGCGAGGCGGGCCTGGACATCGACTACCTGGCAGCGGATCGCGATGCCAACGAAGCCGACGTGATCGAGCAGGCGTACACCGTCCCCGAAGAGGACGACTGGGATGATCGCTGAGGCGGGGACCGCATCTGCCGACCGCCCTAGAGCCGCGTCAGTGTCGACTGGCACCATCGACGGGTGACCGCTCCCCTGCATGTGCACCGCTACGGTCCGCCCGGCCCGGTGCGGATTCTGGCGATCCACGGTTTGACCGGCCACGGGCAGCGCTGGCAGCACCTGTCCGGCTTCCTGCCCGAGATCGGCATGGCCGCACCGGATCTGCTCGGTCATGGCAGGTCGACGTGGGCGGCGCCGTGGACGATCGACGCCAACGTCTCGGCGCTGGCGGATCTGCTCGACAACGAGGCCGACGCGCCGGTGCTGATCATCGGTCACTCATTCGGGGGCGGGCTCGCAATGCATTTGGCCTCGGCCCGTCCGGATCGGGTGGGCGCGCTGCTGCTGCTCGACCCGGCGGTCGGGCTCGACGGCATGTGGACGCGCTACATAGCCGAAGCGATGCTGTCCTCCCCCGACTACCCCGACGTCGAGGAACCGCGCGCGGAAAAGGCCACGGGCTCGTGGGCTGATGTCGAACCCGCGTTGCTGAAGGCCGAGATCGACGAGCATCTGATCGAGTTGCCGAGCGGGCGATACGGCTGGCGCATCAGCATCCCCGCGATGATGTCGTACTGGAGCGAGCTGGCGCGCGACATCGTGCTGCCGCCCGCCGGGACGCCGACAACGTTGGTGCGGGCGCTGCGGACCTCGCCGCCCTACGTCAGCGAGGAGCTGATCACCGGGCTACAAGAACGATTGGGGCCCGAATTCCGGCTGCTCGATTTCGACTGCAACCACATGGTGCCCTACGCCCGGCCCACTGAGGTCGCCGCGCTGGCGCTCGAGTTGATCGAAGGCCGCTGATCGTGGCAGCCGTGACCGACGAGCAGGTAGAACGGGTGCGCGCGCTGGTCGCGGCGATACCGTCCGGCCGGGTCGTCACGTATGGCGACATCGCCGCCGTCGCAGGGCTTTCCAGCCCGCGCATCGTCGGTTACATCATGCGCACCGACTCCTCGGACCTGCCCTGGCATCGGGTGATCACCGCCTCCGGACGCCCGGCGCGGCACCTGACCACGCGGCAGTTGGAGCTGCTGCGCGCCGAGGGCATTCTTGCCGTCGACGGCAAGATCGCGCTTGACGAGGTCCGCTACGAGTTTCCGAAGCGCCGCTAGAGGACCAGCCTGACGAGCGCGGCGGTACGGGCGAGACCGGGGAACGCCTCGGCGGTCGACCGCGGGTGCAGGGCATGAACGGCCAGTCGAAACATCAACGCCCGCAACAACATCTGTGACCACTCCGGCAGTGCGTTCCAGCGCTCGATGAGGCCGTCGTCTGCGTCTCCCCAGGACAGCGCGTCGACGACGACCACGCCCGCCGCCCACGACGCGGGCCGCCAGTACGGGGTGATGTCGGTGATTCCCGGCGCCGCGGTGCCCACGAAAAGCACTGTGCCGTAAAGGTCTCCGTGCACCAGCTGGTTGGGGCTCTTCGTCGGCCTGCGCAGCGTGGCGAGTTGGTCGATCAGCTCCACCGAGCGCTGGGCGTCCGCCGTTTCGGGCGCGGTCCGCGCGCCCGGGGGCACCGAGGACAGCGGCCGTTCCTCCCACGCGGCGCGGTCGGCCGCGATGAAGACGTCGACGTCTCCCCACGGCGTGCCGGGCCCTTGCGTCAGGAACCGGGGCCGGTCCAGTTTGCCGGTCGCCTCATGCAGACGCACGGCCGCCGAGACGACTTCGTCGTGCCTGGGTTCGGGGGTTCCTGCGACGAAGGTGTCCGCCCGCCATCCGGAAACCACGTATCGCCCGTCGGTTGACCGCACCGGGCGGGCCAGCCGCACGCCGTCGACGAACAACGTCTCGCGCACCCGGGCCGACCATGCCGCGCGGGCGTTGTCGGCCACCAGCGACAGGACGACCTCGCCGCAGCGCCAACCGCCCTCCCAGCTGGCACCGAGATAGACGGGATTCACGGCGGTCAAACCGAACGCCGACAGCACATGCTCTGGCGGCGGTTCGACTGTCACACCAGCACTCTAAACGAGGCCACCAGCGCCAACCGCCAGCGCGGCACGGCCGGGCGCGGCGGGTTGCCGCCAGAGCAACACGCGCACCGGCTCAGTACATCGTCATGTCGGGTTGCATCTGTTGCGCCCAGGCCACGATGCCGCCCTGCAGATGCACCGCATCGGGGAATCCGGCCTTGCGCACCGCCGCCAGCGTCGCGGCCGAGCGCACTCCCGTCTTGCAATACAGCACCGGCGTGCGGTCCTGCGGCAGCTTTGCCAGCCCCTCACCGGAATTGATCAACGACTGCGGGATCAGTTGGGCCCCTTCGATGTGCACGATGTCCCACTCCGCGGGCTCGCGAACGTCGATCAGCGCCAGCTTCTTGCCGGAGTCCAGCATGTCGCGCAACTCCCGCGGCGTGATGCCGGCTTCGCTGCCCGTGCCGTCGGACACCACGCCACACAACTGCTCGTAGTCGACCAGCGCGGAGATCTTCGGCCGGAAGGCCTCCGACGGGTCCCTGCGGACCGTGATCGTGCGATAGCTCATGTCCAGCGCGTCGTACACCATCAACCGGCCCAGCAGCGATTCGCCGATCCCGGTGATGAGCTTGATCGCCTCGGTGCCCATGACCGACGCGATGGACGCGCAGATGATCCCGAGCACCCCGCCCTCGGCGCACGAGGGAACCGTTCCCGCCGGGGGCGGTTCGGGATACAGGTCGCGATAGTTGAGGCCCCGCCCGCCGGGGGCGTCCTCCCAGAAGACCGAGACCTGGCCCTCGAAGCGGTAAATCGACCCCCACACGTACGGCTTGCCGGCCAGCACCGCGGCGTCGTTGACCAGATACCGGGTGGCGAAGTTGTCGGCGCCGTCCACGATCAGGTCGTACTGCCTGAACAGGTCGACGGCGTTGCTCGCGTCCAGCCGGAACTCGTGCAACCGCACGTCGACCAGCGGATTGATCGCGGCGATCGACTCGCGCGCCGACTGGGTCTTGGGCCGCCCGACGTCGGCGACGCCGTGAATGATCTGCCGCTGCAGGTTCGACTCGTCGACGACGTCGAAGTCGACGATGCCGAGCGTGCCCACGCCGGCGGCGGCCAGATACAGCAGCGTCGGGGAACCGAGGCCGCCCGCGCCGATCACCAGCACCCGGGCGTTCTTGAGTCGCTTCTGACCGTCGACACCCAGGTCGGGAATGATCAGGTGGCGGCTGTAGCGGGCCACCTCGTCGCGAGTCAGCTGGGCCGCGGGCTCGACAAGCGGCGGCAACGAAGTCGACAACTACAACACCTCCTCAATCACGCGGCAGACGCAGTAATCAGGCGATCGGGAACGGCCACGGGTTGAACCGGCAGGTCTTCCCGTCGGCCTTGACGACGTCCGGGTCGAATTGGGCGGCGTCGTTGTTCGACGTGGAGAACGTCTGCTGCATCATCACCGGCGCCAGGGCACCCTGCTGCTCGCACGGCTCGTGGTGCAGGTACCCGATGGCGTGCCCGACCTCGTGGTTGATCACATACTGCCGATAGGAACCGATGTCGCCCTCGAACGGGACTGCGCCGCGCACCCAGCGCGCCTCGTTGATGAAGACCCGTGCCTCGCGGTTGGCACCGAAAACCGGGTTGTAGCAGGAGGTCTCCAGCCGGAATTCGTAGCCGCAGCCCTCGCGGACCGTCACCGGCGACGCCAGCGAGATCCGAAAGTCGGGTTTGCCGTTGTCGATTCGGATGAAGGCGAACTGCGGATTGTGCGTCCAGCCCTTGGGGTTGGACAGCGTCTGGTCGACCATGTTGGCGAAAGCATCAACGCCGCCGATCATGGTGGGGTCGATGCCGTTCTCCACCTCGACGGTGTACCGGAACACCTTGGCGGTGCCCTGACCGATCTGGGGCGTGGTGCCCGGCACCACCTGGAAGGTCTTGTCGCCGGCCTCGGTGAACGGGCCGCCATCCGGCAGCGTCCCGGCCGGCAGATTGGCATCGAACGCGGCCAGCCCGCGCGGCGGGGCGTCCATGATCGCCGTGCCGACCGCACCGATCGCCGGCGGCCCCTGCGCGGGCTGATTCGCGGTCGGCTTCGGCGCACCCGTGCCGGTCACCGTCTGGTAGAGCACCAGCGCCGTGAGCACCACCAGAATAGGCAGGGCGTACGCGCGCCAGCCGTAGGTGGAGATGAACCGTCCCAGCCGTGTCTGCTTGCGCCATTGGTTCGGGCGGTCGCGGTCGGCCCGGACCCGGCCGGCCTCCCGGGCGGTCGGGTCGCGCAGGGCCCGAAGTGGTTCTCGCCACTCGTCGCGCAGCACCGGCACACGGCCCGAGCCACGCGTAGGCCGCTGGGACGTCATTTCCCCAGGATGGCACAGCTGGCCATGGAGGCCACCTTGGCGCGCCCGAATGCCCCGCCCGACACCGCTTTCTGTGGGTTTGCATCAGGGGGCGCCGACGGTGGCGCGGACGGTGATGACGGTCACGAACACGTCACGGGTAGTAATGTCTGTGCAACGAGCCGCGCACGGCCGGCAGGGTGATTCCGACGGCCGGTCGCCGATTAATCAGATGAGGACTCGATGAGCGAACTCGCCAAGCCGCCGGCACGGCGCGCCGTCAGATCGGCTGATCGCGGTCGGCCGGCGGACGGCGGAGCAGCTCCGAGCCGTCGCGGCAACCGGTTACCCCGAGACGAGCGTCGTGGCCAATTGCTCGTCGTCGCCAGCGACGTCTTTGTCGACCGCGGCTACCACGCCGCCGGCATGGACGAAATCGCCGACCGGGCCGGTGTCAGCAAACCGGTTCTGTATCAACACTTTTCGAGCAAGCTGGAGCTGTACCTGGCGGTGCTCGCACGGCACGTCGAGAACCTCGTCTCGGGTGTCCAGCAGGCTTTGAACACCACCACCGACAACCGGCGCCGGTTGCACTCGGCGGTGCAGGCCTTCTTCGATTTCATCGAGCACGACAGCCAGGGATACCGGCTGATCTTCGAGAACGACTACGTCACCGAACCCGAGGTGGCCGCCCAGGTGCGCGTCGCCACCGAATCGTGCATCGACGCCGTTTTCGCCTTGATCAGTCAGGATTCCGGCTTGGACCCGCACCGGGCCCGGATGATCGCGGTCGGACTGGTCGGGATCAGCGTCGACTGCGCCCGGTACTGGCTCGATTCCGACCGCCCGATCTCCAAGTCGGACGCCGTCGAAGGCACCGTCCAGTTCGCCTGGGGCGGGCTGTCACACGTCCCGCTTACTCGCCTTTAGCGCCCTTGCTGGCGTGCTTGCCTGAGTCCGCGCCGATCCCGAAGCCGACCCGACGTCCGTCGGCGACACCGATTTCGATGTAGGCGATCTTCGAGGTGTGAATGAGGAAGCGACGCCCCCGCTCGTCGCTCAGCTTCAGCAGACCCGATCCGTCGTTCAGGGCGGCACCGACCAGTTCCTCGACTTCAGCAGGTGTCTGCGCACTGGCGAGGACCAGCTCGCGCGGACTGTCCGAGATACCGATCTTGACCTCCACGGTCACCCCTAACGTTGGTATTGAAGTCGCAGGCCTGTCAGCTGAAGGCTAGTAGACGCCGCGCCCCGGCACCCCCGACAGCCCCCTGGACGCAGTTCGCGGTGAGCGAAACGCCGGTCGCGAACCGATAACGATTAGCTTCCAGGTCAGCTCACACCCGCGCCCGAGACCCACTCTGTGTTGTCACATGGCTAACTTCGGCACCATGGGTACCACTTCATTGCCCCGCTTGTCGCCCCGCCACGGGCGCCACCTCGACGATCGGGTCCGTAACTACCCCGAGGACGAGATCGAGGAGATCTACGGCGACCACGAGAACGAGTACGACGAGAACGACGACTACGACAACGACTACAGCTGGACGGGCTGGCCGGCGGATCCCCGCAAACGCCCCGTCACGGCGATCCTCGGCGCCGTGGTTGCGCTCGGCGCCGTCGCCACCGCCGTCATCCTCAACAGCGGCGACAGCGCCTCAACCAAGGCCACCGTGGGCGCGCCGGTTCCGCACCCGGTGACCTCGGCGCCCGCGACGACGAAGGCGTCGGTCCCGCCCAGCGCGTCCCCGAGCCCCTCGCGCGTGGCGCAACTGCCGCCCGAGACGTTCACCACCGTGGCTCCGCCGAGCGCCGCGCCCGGTATGGGGCCCACCGGCACGCCGACCGCCGCACCGCCGGCCGTCGCGCCGGCTCAGCCGCCGACGGCCGGGCTCAACCCGCGCACGGTGGTCTACAACGTGACCGGGACGAAGCAGCTGCTGGACCTGGTGAACATCGTCTACACCGACGCGCGCGGCTACCCGCAGACAGAGTTCAACGTGTCGCTGCCGTGGACGAAGATGGTCGTCCTGAACCCCGGCGTGCAGACCGAGTCTGTGGTCGCGACCAGCTTCCTGGGGCAACTCAATTGCTCGGTCGTCAACGCCGCCGGTCAGATGGTCGTCGCGTCGATGAACAACTCGAACCTGGCGACCTGCACGCGCTGATCGTCAGCTCAAGCCGAGTTCGTGCATCCGGCGGTCGTGCGTCTGCTGCAGGCGGTCGAAGAACGCGCTGAGTTGGCCGAGCCCACCCGCGCCCGAAACCAACAGGTCGACGAGCTCGTCGTGGTCGGCCAGCAGGTACTGCGCCTGGGTGATCGCCTCGCCGAACAACCGGCGGGACCACAGCGCCAGCCGGCTGCGCTGCTTGCCGCTCGACGTCACCGCGGCCCGCACCTCGGCGATGACGAACTGCGAGTGCCCGGTCTCCGACAGCGCCGCCCGAACGACGTCGGCGCATTCGTCGGGCAACCCGTCGGCGATCTCGAGGTACAGGTCGGCGGCCAGAGCGTCGCCCACATAGGTCTTCACCAACGCTTCGAGCCAGGTGCTGGGCATCGTCAGCCGGTGGTAGTTCTCCAGCGCCGAGACGTACTTCGACATCGCCGCGACCACGTCGACGCCACGCCCCTCCAGGGCGTCGCGCAGCAGCTCATAGTGCTGCATCTCGGCGGCGGCCATGCTCGCCATCGAGATCCGTCCGCGCAGGTCGGGCGCCATCCGAGCCTCATCCGTGAGCCGGTAGAACGCGGCGATCTCGCCGTAGGCGAGGACCGCGAACAGCTCGTTGACGCCGGGGTGATCGGCCGACAGTCGGGAGGCTTCAGAGGGCTGGGCAGAGGGCCGAGTCATGGCAACACTCTAGTCGGCGGACTTAGCGGAAAATGGGTGCCAGCTGTCGACCAGCTATCATGTACGTAGATAGCGGCTGTATTCGATCAAGATCTGTTTTCCCCAAGCTGCTATCGGCGAAATGTGCGTGCACAGCAGGCCCCACCAACTTTGAGCAGGGGCCCGCGACTCGGCGACGTATTCGGAGTCGGAACTCGTGCGCGCGTGACCGCGACAGAGAACACCGACATCGACCGATACGTCACCGAAAGGCTTACTACCTACGCATGTCCACACTGACAAGCACAACTGAACTGACCTTTGCTCAACTCGGCGTCCGCGACGAAATCGTGCGCGCCCTCGCCGAAAAAGGGATCGAAAGCCCTTTTGCCATCCAAGAGCTGACCCTGCCGATGGCGCTGGCCGGCGACGACTTGATCGGCCAGGCCCGCACCGGGATGGGCAAGACCTTCGCCTTCGGCGTGCCGCTGCTGCAGCGCATCACCGCCGGCACCGCCGCCCGGCCGCTCAACGGCACACCACGGGCGCTGATCGTGGTGCCCACGCGCGAGCTGTGCCTGCAGGTCACCGATGACCTGACGTTGGCGGCCAAGCACCTGACCGCCGAAGGCGACCGGCCGCTGTCGGTGGTCCCCATCTACGGGGGACGCCCCTATGAGCCCCAGATCGAGGCGCTGCGCGCCGGCGCCGACGTCGTGGTGGGCACCCCGGGCCGGCTGCTCGACCTGAGTCAGCAGAATCACCTGCAACTGGGCGGGCTGACGGTGCTGGTGCTCGACGAGGCCGACGAAATGCTCGACCTGGGCTTCCTGCCCGACATCGAGCGGATCCTGCGCCAAATCCCCACCGACCGGCAATCCATGCTGTTCTCGGCGACCATGCCGGACCCGATCATCACGCTGGCCCGCACTTTCATGAACCAGCCCACCCACATCCGGGCGGAAGCGCCGCACTCGGCGGCCACCCACGACACAACCGTCCAGTACGCCTACCGGGCCCACGCCTTGGACAAAGTCGAGCTGGTCAGCCGCGTGCTGCAGGCGCAGGGGCGCGGCGCCACGATGATCTTCACCCGCACCAAGCGCACCGCGCAGAAGGTGGCCGACGAGCTGGCCGAGCGCGGTTTCGCGGTGGGCGCCGTGCACGGTGACCTCGGGCAGGCGGCCCGCGAGAAGGCCCTCAAGGCCTTCCGGACCGGCGACATCAACGTGCTGGTCGCCACGGACGTGGCCGCCCGCGGCATCGACATCGACGACATCACCCACGTCATCAACTACCAGATTCCGGAGGACGAGCAGGCCTACGTGCACCGCATCGGCCGCACCGGCCGCGCGGGCAAGACCGGTATCGCGGTCACCCTGGTGGACTGGGACGAAATGGCCCGCTGGTCGCTGATCGACAAGGCCCTGGGGCTGGACTGCCCCGAGCCCGCCGAGACCTACTCGAACTCGCCACACCTCCATGCCGAGCTGGGCATCCCCGCCGAGACCGGGGGCACGGTGGGCGCGGCCCGCAAGCCGCAAGGCCAGCGCCGCAGCAGCGGACGCGACGGCCAGAAGCCGGATCAGAAGTCGGACAGGCCCGCGCGCCGCTCCGGCACCCGTCGGCGCACCCGGGGCGGCCAGGCCGTCGCCGCGCACCCGTCGGGCAACGGCGCCGCGAGCACCAACGGTGAGGCCGTCGCGGAAACCCCGGACAGCCCCGCGACGAACCGGCGCCGCCGTCGGCGTCGCAAGCCCTCGGACGCCACGGCAGCCGGCGCGGCCACAAACGGCAACTAAAGCGCCGCACTGACGCATGGTCAGACCCGAACGCCGCACCAAGGGCGACGTGGTGGCCGCCGCGTCGATCGCGGCCGTCGTCGCGCTGACCGCGGCCCTGATCTGGTGGACCAGCGACGCCCGGGCCACCATCAGCCGCCCGGCCGCCGTCCCAGCCGCCAATCCCACGCCGGCCAAGCAGGTGCCGGCAACCCTGAAGCAGCTGTGGACCGCGAACAGCCCGGCCACCACCTCCTCCCCGCTGGCCATCGGCGGGACAGTCATCACCGGCGACGGCCGCCAGGTCGACGGGCGCGATCAGGGCAACGGCCAGTCGCGGTGGAGTTACTCCCGCGACACCGGTCTGTGCGGGGTTTCCTGGCTGTACCGCTACGCCGTCGCGGTTTACCGCGACGACCGTGGCTGCGGGCAGGTGAGCACCCTGGACGGGTCGACCGGCCGTCGCGGTCCCGCGCGCAGTGGCTACGCCGACCCGCACGTGCAGCTGTCCTCAGACGGCACGACGGTGTTGTCGTACGGCGACACCCACCTGGAGCTGTGGCGTTCGGACATGGTCCGGATACTGGCCTACGGCGAGACCGACGCTCGAGTGAAACCCTCTGCGCGCGGGCTGCATTCGGGATGCCGGCTCATCTCGGCGGCGGCCAGCTCGTCGGCGGTCTCGGTGTTGGAAAGCTGTGTGAGCCAGGCGGACCTACGGCTGGTGCTGCTGCACCCGGGTAAGGAAGACGACGAACCCCAGCAGCACATCGTGTCCGAACCCGGGATCAAGCCGGATTCGGGCGCCCGCGTGCTGACCGTCTGGGAGAACAACACGGCGGTGTACCTGCCCGCGCCGCAGCCGCGGGTCGACGTGATCGACGAGACCGGCGCGACCGTGTCCAGCACCCTGGTGCCCAAGCCGCCGTCGCCCGCAGCGACGATCTCGCACGCCGGCAACCTGATCACCTGGTGGACCGGCGATTCCCTGATGGTTTTCGAGGCGAACAGCCTGACCCTGCGCTACACGATCGCGGCGGGAGACACGGCGGCGCCGTTGGGACCGGGAGTGATGATGGCGGGCAAGCTGCTGGTGCCGGTCACCGGCGCGATCGGCATCTACGACCCGGTCAGCGGCGCCAGCGAGCGCTACCTTCCGGTGGACCGGCCGCCCGGCCCGCTTGGAAAGCCGGTGGCGTTGGCCGTTTCGGGGTCCCGGGTGTTCGAGCAGCGCGGCGACACCGTCGCCGCCCTCGGTTGAGTCCGTTTAGACCTCGACGGCGAACGTCGGCAGCGCCTTGCCCGTCTTCCAGTGCTTGAGCAGCGCCTTTGCCAGCTCGCTGTACGCGACGGCGCCCTTGTTCTTGCGCCCGGCCATCACCGACGAGCCCGAGGCGCTGGCCTCCGCGAAACGCACCGTGCGCGGAATCGGCGGGGCCAGCACCGGCAGGCTGTATCGGTCGGCCACGTCGAGCAACACGTCGCGGGTGTGGGTGGTGCGCGAGTCGTACAGCGTCGGCAGTGCGCCGAGCAGCCGCAGGTCCGGGTTGGTGATCTGCTGGACGTCGGCCACCGTGCGCAGGAACTGGCCGACGCCGCGGTGCGCGAGGGTCTCGCACTGTAGCGGCACGATGACCTCCCCGGCGGCGGTCAGCCCGTTGAGGGTGAGCACACCCAGCGACGGCGGGCAGTCGATGACGATCACGTCGAACCGGTCAAAGAGCTTGGCCAGCGCGCGTTTGAGTGCGTATTCACGCCCCGCCCGCATCAGCAGCATCGCCTCGGCGCCCGCCAGATCGATGTTTGCCGGCAGCAGCGTCATTCCCTCGATGGTCTCGACCAGCGCGGCGTTCGGCTCGACCTCACCGAGCAGCACCTCGTGCACGGAGACCGGTAGCTTGTCCGGATCCTGGCCGAGCGAGAAGGTCAGACAGCCCTGCGGGTCGAGGTCGACCAGTAGCACTTGCTTGCCCTCGTCCACCATCGCCGCGCCCAGCGAAGCGACCGTGGTCGTCTTGGCTACGCCGCCCTTCTGGTTGGCCACCGCCAATACCCGGGTCGTTTTAGTCACGAGCGCCCACCCGTCCTTTCGCCTCGCGGTTTCAGTGCCCATCCTGGCACGTTCGCCAGCCGAACGCTTCGGCCAGCGGCCCGGGCATGTCGTCGGGCAGAATCAACGGATATGGGCTTGCATGACAATCGACTGGTGCTGCTGCGCCACGGCGAGACCGAGTGGTCGAAATCGGGCCAACACACGGGCCGCAGCGAGATCGAGTTGACCGACGTGGGCCGTACGCAGGCCAAGCGGGCCGGCTCGACGATCGACGAACTGAATCTTGTTGATCCGCTGGTGATCAGCAGCCCGCGGAAACGCGCGCTGGACACCGCGGAGCTGGCCGGGCTCACCGTCGACGAGGTGTCCCCCATGCTCGCCGAATGGGACTACGGGTCCTACGAGGGCCTCACCACGGTGCAGATCCAGGAAACGGTTCCGGATTGGATGGTGTGGACGCACGGGTGCCCCGGCGGCGAGAGCGTCGCGCATGTCAGCGAGCGCGCTGACCGCGCCGTCGCCCGCGCGCTGGAAAACATGGAAACGCGTGACGTGGTGTTCGTCGGCCACGGCCACTTCTCCCGCGCGGTGATCACGCGCTGGGTCGAGCTGCCGCTCGAAGAGGGAATCCGCTTCGCCATGATCACCGCGTCGGTCGCGGTCTGCGGGTTCGAGCACGGAGTGCAACAGCTCAGGGCGCTCGGGTTGACCGGTCAGTGAACACCGAACCCCCATTCGTCCTGTGCGGGCCGACGCAGACTTTGATCGCCGACGGGGTTCGGGAGCGCTACGCCGACGTGAGCGCGGCGCAGGCCGCGCTGCGGTCCGGTGCTGCGCCAATAGTGCTGGGCGCGTTGCCTTTTGACGTGCACCGACCCGCCGCTCTGCTGACGCCGGATGCCGTGCGCCACTTGGACGGTCCACCGGATTGGCCCACCGGCCCGCTGCCGGCGTCGCGCGTGACGGCCGCCGTACCGCTACCGGCGCAGCACCGCGACCGGATCAGCCGGGCCGTCGATCAGCTCGCCGCGGCCGACAACCCACTGCACAAGGTGGTCTTGGCCCGCGCGCTGCGACTGGTCGCCGATGGCCCGTTGGACGCGCGCGTCATCCTGCGCCGGCTCATCGCCGCGGACCCGGCCGCATACGGCTACCTGGTCGACCTGTCCGCCGCCGGCGGCGACTATGCGGGCGCGGCGCTGGTGGGCGCCAGCCCGGAACTCCTGGTGGCACGCTCCGGCGACCGCGTCACGTGCCGCCCGTTCGCCGGGTCGGCCCCGCGCGCCGCCGACCCGGACGTCGACGCGGCCAATGGCGCCACGCTGGTCGCCTCGGCCAAGGACCGGCACGAGCATCGGCTGGTGATCGAGACAATCCAGGACGCACTGGAGCCGCTGTGTGACGAGCTGACGATTGCGCCCGAGCCCGAACTGAGCCGCACCGCGACGGTCTGGCATCTGTGCACACCGATCAGCGGCACGTTGCGCGATACATCAACCACCGCAATCGATTTGGCGCTGGCGCTGCATCCGACCCCGGCGGTTGGCGGGGTGCCGACGAAGGCCGCGACAGAGCTTATCGCCGAGTTGGAGGGCGACCGCGGTTTCTACGCGGGGGCCGTGGGGTGGTGTGACGCCCAAGGCGATGGCCGCTGGGTGGTCTCCATCCGCTGCGCGCAGCTGTCGGCGGACCGCCGCACGGCGACCGCCCACGCCGGAGGCGGAATCGTCGCCGAATCCGACCCCGACGATGAAGTCGCCGAAACCACACCGAAATTCGCGACGATTCTCAATGCCCTGGAAGTACAGCAATGATTCGCGGCGCCACACCGCACGACGTCGCCGCGATCGTCGAAATGATCCACGCGCTGGCCGAATTCGAGCATGCCGCAGCCGAATGCACGGTCACTGAAAAGCAGATGACCGCAGCGCTTTTCGGTGATGCGCCGACGGTGCACGGGCACGTCGCGGAAATCGATGGCGAGATCGCAGCGATGGCATTGTGGTTCGTCAACTTCTCCACCTGGGACGGCGTGGCGGGCATCTATCTCGAAGACCTGTTCGTGCGCCCCGACTTTCGCCGCCGCGGGCTGGCCCGCGCACTACTGGCGGCGCTGGCCGGTGAATGCGTCGACCGCGGCTACACGCGGTTGTCGTGGGCGGTGCTGAACTGGAACGTCGACGCGATCGGGCTCTACGACGGGCTCGGCGGCCAACCCCAACGCGAGTGGACCACCTACCGGTTGTCGGGTTCGCGCCTGGCCGAGCTGGCCGAGTCGCCCTGATCGCGGCCGGTCGCCCAGCGCACCGCGGCGGGGCTGAACAGCAAAGCCAGCACCGTCAGCGCCACGACGCCCGCGGGGATCCCGAATGCGGGCCGGTGCGACCCCACCGCGAGGTACCACGTCACGGGCAGTAGCAGCAGTTGGGTGAACACGGCCAGCCCGCGGCCCCAACGCTTTCCGATCACCAGCGCGCGCCCGGCGGCCGCCACCACGCCGCCGATCACCACGAACCACGCCGCCGTGCCCAGGCCATTGACCACGCGCTGGTCGGCTCCCGCGATCCCCCGCACCACCAGCACCGCCGCCACCACCAACGCGAGCACCCCCTGCAGCGCCACGATGACGCCTGCGCCGCGCACGGCCGGCGGGGGGACAATTGGGGTCACGCCGCAAGCGTAGTCAGCGCGGCGGCGTCGCCTTCGGACGCGAGCGGTTCCCCACAGCGAAGCCTTAACCCACCCGCATAAGCTCGTGCCTCATGCGTGCCGTGCTGATCGTCAACCCCACAGCGACCTCGACCACACCGGCCGGCCGCGACCTGCTGGCGCACGCGCTCAAGAGCCGTCTGCAGCTCACCGTCGAACACACCAACCACCGCGGCCACGGCACCGAACTGGCGGAGAAGGCGCTCGCGGACGGTGTCGACCTGGTCGTCGTCCACGGCGGGGACGGCACCGTGAGCGGTGTGGTCAACGGCCTGCTGGGCCGCCCCGGCTCCCCCACTTCGGCGCCGACGGGTCACGTGCCGGCGGTTGCGGTGGTGCCCGGCGGTTCGGCGAACGTACTGGCGCGATCGCTCGGGATCTCCCGCGACCCGGTCGCGGCGACCAACCAGCTGATTCAGTTGCTCGACGACTATCGCCTGCACGGCACCTGGCGGCGGATCGGCCTGATCGACTGCGGCGAGCGATGGGCCGTGTTCAACACCGGAATGGGTGTCGACGCGGAGGTGGTGGCCGCGGTCGAGGCCGAACGCGACAAGGGCGGCAAGGTGACGGCGTGGCGTTACATCCGCGCGGCCGTGCCGGCCGTCTGGGGTTACACGCGCCGCGAACCCACGCTCACCCTCGAGCTCCCCGGCCGCGAACCGATCCCCGGCGTCAGCTTCGCCTTCGTGTCGAACTCCAGCCCGTGGACGTTCGCCAACGAGCGGCCGGTGTGGACCAACCCCGCCTGCAGCTTCGAGTCGGGGCTGGGCGTGTTCGCGCCCACCAGCATGAAACCGATCCCCACGCTGCGAGTCGTCCGGCAGATGTTCGCGAAGCGACCCAAGTTCGAGTTCAAGCACCTCGTCACCGAAGACGACCTGGCCGGCCTGCGAATTACCTCGTCCGGCGGCCCGGTCGCCTGCCAGTTCGACGGGGATTACCTCGGGGTGCGCGAAACGATGACATTCAAGGCGGTTCCCGACGCGCTGGCGGTGGTCGCACCCCCCGGGAAACATGGCTCTGACCTGCGGTAACGGAAATCCGGCAAATCGAGCGACGAAAATCTCATCGAAGAGTGGCCCGTCAGTGTAGTACAACTGAGTAAGGGCTCGGCTACGAAATGGTCTAAGTGAGATAGCCCACGAGCGAACTCACACTATTGACATCCGTCGAGCCTGTGAAACGATCGAAAGGTTGCATGCAGAAAGTCATGTAGGGGTACGGACCACATTTCTTGTGCACGCGAGAACAGCCGAAGAAAAATGGCCGTGCGCCTTGCTGCGCACTCAGTGAGGAGTAATAACTTATGGATTGGCGCCACAAGGCGGTCTGTCGCGACGAAGACCCGGAGCTGTTCTTCCCGGTAGGGAACAGTGGCCCGGCGCTCGCACAGATCGCTGACGCGAAACTGGTCTGCAATCGGTGCTCGGTGACCACAGAGTGTCTCGCCTGGGCCCTGAATACTGGCCAGGACTCGGGCGTCTGGGGCGGCATGAGCGAAGACGAGCGGCGCGCACTGAAGCGTCGCAACGCCCGGACGAAGGCCCGCAGCGGAGTCTGACCCAGTTAGCGCAGATTAGAGTGCGGCCTCGACGAAAGTCGGGGCCGCACTCTTGCGTGGGTACGCGGCCTCGACATTGTCGAGGCCGCACTTCTGCGTACGCATTTACAGCATTAGCCGGGCCCGGCGGCCGATCGGCACCCGCAGCACCACATCGGTGCCGCGGGCGGAGCCCTGCCGCATGCCCAGCGTGCCATCGAGCTCGGCCGACACCAGGGTCCGCACGATCTGCAGGCCGAGGCTGTCGGACGTCTCCAGGCTGAAGCCCTCGGGCAGCCCGCGCCCGTCGTCGTGCACCACGACGTCGAGCCAGCGCGCCGAACGCTCGGCCCGAATGGTCACCGACCCTTCCTGCGCGGCGGGGTCGAAGGCATGCTCGATCGCGTTCTGAACCAGTTCGGTGATGACCATGATCAGGGCCGTCGCCCGGTCGGAGTCCAGCACCCCCAGGTCGCCGACGCGGTTGATCCTGATCGGGCGGTCCACCGACGCCACGTCGTTCATGATCGGCAGGATCCGGTCGATCACCTCGTCGAGGTTCACCTGCTCGTCCACCGACATCGACAGCGCGTCGTGAACCAGGGCAATCGACGACACCCGCCGCACCGACTCGATCAGGGCCTCTCGCCCCTCGGCATTGACCGTTCGGCGCGCCTGCAGGCGCAGCAGCGCCGCCACGGTTTGGAGGTTGTTCTTCACGCGGTGGTGGATCTCGCGGATCGTGGCGTCCTTCGATATCAGGGCGCGGTCGCGGCGCTTGACCTCCGTGACGTCGCGGATCAGCACCGCGGCGCCGGCGCTCTGACCGTGCACCACCAGCGGCAACGTGCGTAGCAGCACCGTCGCGCCGCCGGCGTCGACCTCCATCCGCATGCTCTTGCCGCCGGCCAGCAGGTCGAGCACGTGCTCGGCCAGCTCTTGTGCCTCGAAGGGGTCCGAGACCAGCGGGCGCGTCACCTTGACCAGATTGCGGCCCTCGAGATCGCTCGTCAGGCCCATCCGGTGATAGGCCGACACCGCGTTGGGGCTGGCGTAGGCGACGACGCCGTTGACATCGAGGCGCATGAAACCGTCGCCCGCGCGCGGTGTGGAGCGGGACATGACCACGTCCCCCACGTCGGGAAAGGCGCCCTCGGCGAGCATCTGCACCAGATCCCTGGCGCACTCCCGGTAGGCGGTCTCCAGGTGGCCCGACGTCCGGTCGGCCGTTTCCGCGGTTTGATGCTGGGTCAGCACCGCAACCACCTGGCCGCCGTACCGCACCGGGGAGGACGCGACGTGCGGACCCGGCAGCCACGAATTCTCTTGTGCCGCATCGTAATCCCGCTGCGCGGTGCCGGAGTCGAACGTCTCGGCCACGATCGACAACCGGTCGGCGCCAAGGACCGTACCGACCGAGTCGGTCAGCAGAACCGTGGGCGCGGTGTTGGGCCGGCACTGCGCAACGCACACCAGCACCCCGTCATCGCGCCGGACCCACATCAGATAATCGGCGAACGAAAGGTCGGCCAGTAGTTGCCATTCCCCGACCACCGCATGCAGGTGATCCACCGCGATGCCCGGCAGCATCGTGTGTTCGGCAAGCAGATCACCGAGAGTTGACATCAATGACTCCCCGGGTCGTTCCCCGGCAGCGGGCAGGAGGGTTCAAGCTTTTCGGGACTAGCTGATCACTGCGATGAGGTCGCCCGCCTGGATGACATCGCCCACCGACACGCTCACCTTGCTGACGGTCCCGTCGACTTCGGCCAGAACCGGGATTTCCATCTTCATCGACTCCAGCAGCACCACGATGTCGCCTTTGCCGATCTGGTCACCCTCGTTCACCACGACTTCGAGCACGCTGGCCACGATCTCGGCGCGCACGTCTTCGGCCATCTTCACCCCACTCGTTCGGCCATTTGCGCAGGCTGGCTGCTGGTCCCTCAAACTTGTATCAGGCTTTCGTATATCGAACCATAGGGCCTGCGTCGAGCGCGGCGTGTGGGCCCGTGACGGTGCAAACACTTCCCGTGAGAGACTAGAAGGCAAGCTATCGGCGCCAAGCGCCCGCTATCACGAGCATTTCAATCCACGGAGGTTTTCCAAAATGGCCAAACGAGGCCGGAAGAAGCGCGACCGCAAGCACAGCAAGGCCAACCACGGCAAGCGGCCAAATTCCTAGCCGACGGCTACTACACACCCCGAATGATGGTGGTGCGCCGGATCTCCAGGCGCAGCCGCTCACGTAATCCCTCGGGGGCTTTCTCACCTCTGCATTTGCTGGCGACCAGCGCTTTGATGCGCTCTTCGAGCCCGTAATGCTTGAAGCATCCGGGGCAAGCCTCGAGGTGCTGGCGCAGCCTTTCTTTGGCTTCGGGTGTGCATTCGCCGTCGAGCAGGGTCCATACCTCGGCGATTACCTCGGCACAGCCGACGCCGCCGTGGGAATCGTCGTTCGGGCACGCGTCGCCCTTGCTGGGAAACTCGTTCATGACGACACCTCCTCGTGCGCCTGGTGACCGCGATTGAAGCCTCGCTCTTTGGCCACGTCGGCCAACAGCCCGCGCAGCTGGCGTCTGCCGCGGTGCAGCCGAGACATTACCGTCCCGATCGGCGTCTCCATGATTTCCGCGATTTCTTTATACGGAAACCCCTCGACGTCGGCGTAATAGACCGCCATCCGGAATTCCTCCGGCAAAGCCTGCAGCGCGTCTTTGATCTCTGAATCCGGCAACGATTCCAGCGCTTCGACCTCGGCCGAACGCAACCCGGTTGACGAATGTTCGGCGTTCGACGCCAACTGCCAGTCGGTGATTTCTTCGGTCGGATACTCCGCAGGTTGACGCTGCTTTTTGCGATAGCTGTTGATGTAGGTGTTGGTCAGGATCCGGTACAGCCACGCCTTCAGGTTGGTGCCGGCCCGGAAGGAGCGGAATCCCGCATACGCTTTTACCATCGTCTCTTGCAGCAAATCTTCGGCGTCCGCGGGATTCCGCGTCATGCGCAACGCACCACCGTAAAGCTGGTCGAGCAGCGGAATCGCGTCGCGTTCGAACCGCGCCGTCAATTCCGCATCTGATTCCTCAGATCGTTGGGGACTCTCTTCGTCTATGACGCCGTCTGAATCGGCCATTTGGATAACCCCGGTCCCTTCTGCTGCGGTGCTACCGGGCGGCAATCGAAGCGCACTCGGACTCGCAAGGAAGCAAGCCAACCGCTCTGCGCCCACTGGACTGTCCAACAGGCTCGTCGCCGCTGACACCAAACTGCTCCTTTCAATCTAAAGGCTGCTCCCGACAGTGTCTGCCCGGGCTGCCACGCAAACATCGAAGACCGATTGTTTTAACATCGGCGCTCGGCACGCTATTTCCGCCCGCCCGGCCGTCGGCTTCCCCCTCTTCTAGGACCGGTTTGCGCAGGACGTTAGTGTGACGCCATGTCCCTTAAAGGCAAAACCATGTTCATCTCCGGCGCCAGTCGCGGAATCGGCCTCGCGATCGCGAAACGGGCCGCCAGTGACGGAGCCAACATCGCCCTGATCGCCAAGACCGCCGAGCCGCATCCGAAGTTGCCGGGGACGGTCTTCACCGCCGCCAAGGAGCTCGAGGAAGCCGGCGGCCAGGCACTGCCGATCGTCGGGGACGTCCGCGAGCCGGACTCCGTGGAGGCCGCGGTGGCCAAGACCGTCGAGCAGTTCGGCGGCATCGACATCTGCGTCAACAACGCGTCGGCGATCAACCTGGGCTCCATCGCCGAGGTGCCGATGAAGCGCTTCGACCTGATGAACGGCATTCAGGTCCGCGGCACCTACGCGGTCTCGCAGGCGTGCCTCGCCCACATGAAGGGCCGGGAGAATCCGCACGTCCTGACGCTTTCGCCGCCGGTGCTGTTGGGTAGCGAGTGGCTGAAGCCGACGGCGTACATGATGGCCAAGTTCGGCATGACGCTGTGCGCGCTGGGCATCGCCGAGGAGATGCGCTCCGAGGGCATCGCGTCGAACACGCTGTGGCCGCGCACGCTGGTGGCCACCGCCGCGGTGCAGAACCTGCTGGGCGGTGACGAGGCGATGGGACGCGCCCGCAAGCCCGAGATCTACTCCGACGCGGCCTACGTCATCCTCAACAAGCCGGCCAAGGAGTTCACCGGCAACATGCTGCTGTGCGAGGACGTGCTCGTCGACTCCGGAGTCAAGGACCTGTCGGTGTACGACTGCATCCCGGGTTCGGAGCTGGGCGTCGACTTCTGGGTCGACGGCGTCAACCCGCCGGGGTACTCCGGCTCTTAACCTAGTGGCTGCCACACCGGCTATCGCCGCACTCGCCAAAGCCGGTGTGCCGCACCAGATCCTGAAGTTCGACCACGACTCGCGGGCGGAGTCGTTCGGCGCCGAAGCCGTCGAGGAGCTGACCAGGACGGAAGGCATTGCGCCCGAGCAGGTTTACAAGACCCTGATTATCGCCGTGCCCGACGGGCTGGCCGTCGCGATATTGCCCGTCCCGAGCCGACTTTCGCTGAAGGCGGCCGCTTCGGCCCTGGGAGCGGCCAAAGCGGGCATGGCCGAGGCCGCCGCCGCCGAGCGGGCCACCGGTTATGTGGTTGGCGCCGTTTCGCCGTTCGGGCAACGTAGGCGCCTGCCCACCGTGGTCGATTCGGGTGCGCTCGGGTGGGATCGGATTTTCTGCAGTGCGGGGCGCCGCGGCTGGGACGTCGCGGTCGCACCGCAGGATCTGATCCGGCTGACCGGCGCTGTCACCGCCGAGATCCGCGCTTGAGTCCTCCCCACTTGTGGTGCAGAACATTTTCCGCTCGATGATCGTGTCTGCGCGAACAATGCCCATCGGGCGCCAGTCGCAGACGATCAAGGCGTGGGCGACTAGCCCCTTGAGCAAAGGAGTTCCGATGGCAAACAAGGACCTGAGCGCACAGTTCGAGAAGATCTCCGACCAAGCGAACACGGCGACACAACATCTCCGTGCGGCCGGTCAGCGCACCAGGGATCAGCTGGCCGCCGACGCCGCGAGTGCACGAGAGAGGGCAACCGCAGCGGCAAATCAGTTGAAAGCCAACGCGGATAGCGCACGCGACAAGGCCTCGTCACACTGGCAAGACATCCGCGAAAAATGGCAGGCGCATGTCGCGAAGGTGCAGACCTCGGTAAAAGAAAAGAAAGAAAAAGTCGACGCCGAAATGGCGGACACGGACGCCAATATAGCCCTGTCTTATGCGCTCGATGCGATCGATTTCGCGGCGGCCGCTGTCGACGAAGCCGAGTCCGCGGCGCTGGACGCGATGTCCGCGCGCGCCGAAGCAGAGGCATTGCGCCGCTGATCGCAGCAGCGATCTTGCAGACTGACATTTCCATGGCGCCGTCAGGAAAATTGCGCGATGTCGTCGCCCACCTCACCGATACCCTCGGGGCGAAGACCCGCTACTGGTGGCTGCTTCTCATCGTCGGCGTGATCTGGCTCGCGATCGGTTTCGCGATCCCCCGCTTCGCCTACGAAACCGTTACGGCTCTCGCCAAGCTCGTTGGAGTGTTGTGTTTGGTGGCCGCGGCCACCGAAGCACTGGAGGGCGCGATTTCGTCGAAGGGCGCTCGGATTACTCGCGGGTTGGTGGCGGTGGTGTTCGTCGTCGCGGGCGTCGTGGCATTGCTAAGCGCGAAAGCAACCTTCGTCGCACTGACCGCGGTGATGAGTCTGCTGTTCGTCGTGTGGGGCGCTGTCGGCCTTCTCACCGCACTGGCCGCCATGCGCGAACGCGCGTGGTGGGTGCCGGCGATCGCGAGCCTCTGCGAGCTCGCAATCGGGTTGCACATCGCGGGTTCGTTGCATGCGCCGATCATCACCCTGCTGACCTGGACCACCGCGGGCACTGTCGCGCACGGTATCGGCGAGGTCGCAATGGCTTTCGTCGTCCGCAGGGTGCACGTGCGACTAGCTCGTTAAAAGCGTTGCACACCAACGCATTACGACTCGTTACATGAGACGGCGGTACACCTCGAAGACCAGACACAGTTCGGCCACATCACGCGGTCGGGTCAGGGAACGGCCGGTGCGCTCCTCGATGCGATGCATCCGATAGCGGACGGTGTTCGCGTGACAGAACAAAACCTCCCCGGCGCTGCGCATCGACCCGGCGTTGTCCAGCCATGCCCTGAAGGTTTCGAAAAGGACTTCCCTCTCCTCGTCGCCAAGATCTGCGAAACACTGAATCACCGGTTGCGCGAGTTCGACCAGCACTTCGGGAGCGCTGACTGCAGCGGTGGCCAGGATGGAGCCGTCAAAGACGGACACCGGCGAGCTCTTGTCTGCCCGACCCCGCAGCGTCACCCGCGCCTGATGCAGCGCCCGCGCCGTACCGCGCAGATCCTCGAAGCGGGCGCTGACCCCAACCCGGGCAATGGCCGCCCGGGACAACAGCGCCAGCAGCGCGGCCAGGTGACAGTCAGTCTTGACATGCACGATTCCGACTTCGATGTCCGGCAGTCCCCGCCATGCCGAGGCCATGTCGAGGCTGCGCAGTTTCGCCTCGATATCCGGTAGCGCTGCCAACCCGGAGACCACGTCATCAGCGGCGACGACGACATACGGACCGGCGCTAGGCAGCCGAAGGTAGTCGGCTGCCTCCCAGAGGCTGCACTGCTCGATGAGCCGGCCGTGCAGCAGCGCGTCTATGAGCACCGAGCGCTGCGTCTCGTCGCCCACGACCCGGCGGGTCTGCTCCTGTCGGTATCCATCCGCCATCGCGGCGGTGAACAGATCCTGGGCGATCATCAATTGAGCTGTCAGCGTGCGCAATACGGCGCCTGCGGCGCGAGGCCTCGTCGCTACCTCAACCGCGACGATTTCCCACACATCCCGAAAGCCGACCCGATAGGCCTCCATCACCGACGGCAGCGGCACTCCGTCACGTGCCTGCTGGACTCCCACGCGGGTAGCCGGTGTCACGTTGAATTCAGCGCCCGTGGCGATCGCTCCGAAGATCGCTTCCAGGTGGGCCGCACAACTGGCGGCCACAACTTCGAACGGCACCGCGACGGTCGCCCGGTAGGGCCGCACCTCGCGGGTGATTGCGCCCGCGAGCCCGATCGACACTTCATCGGTTCTGCGGTAGACCGCATCCGCGACGTCGGCGACCTGGTGTGGATCGATATCGCTCTTCGTGTCGGTTTTCATGCAGCGGACCTTATAGAGCCCACCCGTCCCGGCACTTGTGGCTAGGAAACGAAAAAGATCGACACCGTTGTCGCCGGGACTCTGAAACGTTTCGAGCCGCGACCGCCCTAGGCGGCGGCGACGTGTTTTGCCCGACTGCGAACTTGGAACGCCGAGATGACGTCCATGATGCCGATGACGATCAGCCAGCAGCCGGCTACCAGCGTCAGGACTGCGATCGAATCGAGCGGGGAAATGATCATCACCCCACCGCCGATAACGATGATCAGGCCTGAGAACGCCTGCCAGCCGCGTCCGGGCATGTGGTCGAAGGAAAGCGCAGCCGCGAGCAGTGTCATTCCACGGAACACCCAGCTGATGCCGACCCATAAGGCCAAAAGCGTCACGGCCTCGAATTTGTCTCGGAAGCAGAAGAAACCCAGAACCAGCGATACGACCCCGGTGATGAATGTCAACACTCTCATTGCGGCCCCGGCGTGTGTGCCAAAGGCGGCAAACACGTATCCGACTCCGGAAAACACCAAGTAGATGCCGAACAGGACGCCGGCCACAAACAGCGTCTTGCCTGGCCAGGCGAGCACGATGACACCAAGTGCCACGGCTCCCACACCGATGAGCAGCAACAATTGCCACGCACTGCGAGCAAGCTGCTGCAATGGACCTTCGACAACGGTCTGATTGGTATTCGTCATTGGAATATCATTAACCCAATTCGACCTCAATGAAATGTCCACGGCGACACAATTCGGCATCGCGCACAGGTATCGCGCACAATGTGGGGCTGAAACCGCTGGTGTAAGGGCGGCGCGCTTGCGCCGCGAAGCGGCAGTTGTGCGCTCCTTTGCCGCGTTTGTCGCGGGAAGACAAAAGCGCGTCGCAAGTTGGTCGGCCGACGACATCCCCCGGCGGGGCCGGCGTCGTTAAGTTTCCTCCCGAACGCAATGCCGCGTCACAGCTCAAGTACCACAAACCAATCCGACTGTTCCGCCTCGCGGGGAAACGTAGGTGAAACCATGTTGCTGCCCGCCTTCATCATGCTGGTAGTCCTAGCACCCGTCCTCGTCCCGGTGATCATCACCGTGGCGCACGTCATCATGGGGACCAACCGGCCCGCCACGACGCTCACCCGCCCGCGACCCACCCTCGCGTAGACCCCTGCAGCCCAACTTATTTCGGCCGCAGCACCGCGCTGCCGTACCAGTGACACGCCAGCAAGGCCAGCTCAACGTCGAGCCGGTCACCGCCGATTTCGCGGCCGCGCCTGGCGACGGCTCGGCCCACGCGATACTTCACCGAGTTGAAGTGCAAATTGAGTTCCTCGGCCGCAACCTTATAGCTGCAGCCGCACGCCAGGTAGACCCGCAACGTCTCCCGCAGCCGCGCGTCGTTCTCGTCATCGCAGGCGAGATCTCCGAGCACGTCGGCCACCCATCCCCGGGTGCCGGCCACGTCACTGCCAAGGCGCGCCACCACCGATAAGCCGGGGTCGGTGGCGGCGATAATGGTCGGCGCCGTGGAATCTTGGCGCTCCCGCACGATCGCGACGCCGCGGGCCTCCGACGCCTCCCGGTGGGAGCGACGAAAGCCTTCGATGCCGCCCGCCACCGTGCCGATGGCCACGCTCGGCGCCTCGGGCCGGGTCCGCGCGAATCGACGGACGCTCTCGACGGTGTCGGTCGACACCGCGCGATACGGCAGCCAGACCCAGCCGCAGCTTTGATCGGCGGCGACGAACAGCGGTCGGGCGCCAATGGCTTCGCCGAGTTCGCGGACGAATCGTTGCAACCGAGCGAGGTCGTCGACGCCGGCGCCGTCGGTGCCCGATTCCGGATACCAGACGATCAGCCCAAGGTGATGCCACCGCAGCGGATAACGAATCGATGTGGTTGCCGCGTCGACGTCAATGGGCTTGTTCGCGGCGAGCACTTCGCGCACCCGCATGCCGCGAAGGCTGTTCTGATTTTCCAACCACCGTTCGCGCTCGTCCTCGTAGACCACGACCACTTGCTGTGACATCCAGTCGATGTACTCGTACATCGCGCCGGTGATCGCCTCGAGGACCGCCACCCGTATCGCGTCGGGAACCTCGATCGCGCGCAGCTCGGCGAAAATCAGCTCATTCATGCGTCGTTGGCCAAGCCGGTAGGCGCGGACCAGAGCGTTGACAGGGATGCCATGCTGCGCCAGCCGGCGCGCGTACTCCAGCGCCGCGGTCGGCGCCTCGACGCGCTCAACCGCGATGTTGTAGCGCAGGGCATGCAGCATCGTGTCCACATTGCTCTCGACGCTGATGCCGAGCAGCTCGACGATCGCCGGGTCGCCACGCAGCTCCGGGATCTGTTCCTTCAGGGAAAGATGAATGGCCGACGCGACGTCGCCCAGCCTGCCGTGCAGCCGGACGGCCGTCTCGGCGACGTATTGATGCACCTCGACGTCGCTGTCGAGGCGTGGTTTGTTCACCTCCATGACGTTAGACGCCGGGTTGTCTTCCGGCGATAACTCCGGCGTGCGGTTTTGTCGATTCGCGACGGTGGTCTTTGTGCTCGGGATTCCTACCGTTGTCGACATTCTTCGTCCCGGACCAAGGAGCCGACACCATGGCACTGACACAGCCCCACTTCCCGGCGGTCGAGCCGGAACCGTTCTTGCGCAAGCCGCTGATGGAGCGGATGCGGATTCTCACCATCGATTGGGCCGAAAACGGTTTCGGTTCACCACGCCTGGTCCACCTGATGTACATCGCCAAGCTGGTTTTGTTCTTCGTGCTCGGCGGTGCCGCCGTGGCGACGGTGACATCGGGGCTGCCCGCGTTCTGGCACGTGGCGCAGTGGTGGAACCAGCCAATCGTCTACCAGAAGGTCATCCTGTGGACCGTGCTGTGTGAATCCATCGGCATCGCGGGGTCCTGGGGCCCGTTGGCCGGCAAGATCAAACCGATGACCGGCGGCATCCTGTTCTGGGCGCGACCGGGGACGATCCGGCTGCGGCCGTGGAAGTGGGTGCCCGGCACCGGCGGTGACCGTCGCGGCTGGGTCGACGTCGCGCTGTATCTGGCGCTACTGGTGAGCCTCGCCGTCGCGCTGCTGGCACCGGGGGTGCACAGCGATTCACTGGCAAAGGCATTGCCGCACAACACTTCTGGACTGGTCAACCCAACTCTGTTGATAGCGCCCATGGTGTTGCTGGTGCTGATCGGCCTGCGGGACAAGACCATCTTCCTGGCCGCGCGCGGCGAGCAGTACTTCCCCGCGCTGCTGTTCTTCACCGTGCTGCCGTTCACCGACATGATCATCGCGCTGAAGATGCTGATCGTGGTGGTGTGGATCGGTGCCGGATTCTCGAAGTTCGGTAAGCACTTCTCCAACGTGATTCCGCCGATGGTCAGCAACAGTCCGTTCATCCCGTTCAAGTGGCTCAAGCGCGCGCATTACCGCGATTTCCCCCGCAACCTGCTGCCGTCGGGAATGGCCCACTTCATGGCGCACGTCAACGGCACCTTCGTCGAAATAGCCGCTCCCCTCATCCTGTTCTTCTCCACGAACAAGTGGGTGACGCTGGCCGCCGCGCTGCTCATGGTGGGGTTCCACCTGTTCATCATCTCGACCTTCCCGCTGGCGGTCCCGCTGGAGTGGAACGTCGTATTCGCTTACACCACAGTGTTTTTGTTCCTCGGGTTCCCATCCTGGAACGGCTACTACGTGACCGACATGTCCTCGCCGTGGCTGACGGCCGCGGTTGTGGCGGGCCTGCTGTTTTTCCCGGTGCTGGGAAACCTGCGTCCGGACAAGGTTTCGTTCCTCCCGTCGCTGCGCCAGTACGCCGGAAACTGGGCGTCGGCCGTGTGGGCGTTCGCGCCGGGCGCCGAACAGAAGCTCGACCGTGTCACCCGCCCGACGCGCAACCAGGTCGACCAGTTCATCGAGTTCGGCTACGAACCGCACTGGGCCGAGATCACCGCACAGAAGACGATCGCGTGGCGCACTATGCACAGCCAGGGTCGCGGCCTGTTCTCGCTGCTGCTGAACCATCTGCCCGACGTCGACACCCGCACGGTGCGCGAGGGCGAGTTCATCTGCAACTCGTTGACCGGATTCAACTTCGGTGACGGTCACCTGCACAATGAAGACTTGATCCGCGCCGTGCAACGCCAAGCCGCATTCGAGCCGGGCGAGTGCGTTATCGCCTGGGTGGAATCCGAGGCCGTCGGCAGCGGTGTGCAGCACTACAAGTTGATCGACGCCGCCCTCGGCGTGATCGAGCGCGGCACCTGGAAGGTCGCCGACGCGGTTGCCGAACAGCCCTGGCTGCCGAACGGTCCCATCCCGACCCAGGTGAGCTGGTCGCTCGGCGGCAGCAAGCACGGGGCCCTGGCGTGAGTACCGCAGTGGTGGTCGGCAGCGGACCCAATGGGCTCGCCGCCGCCATCTGCCTGGCAGCCAAGGGCGTACAGGTCACCGTCCTCGAGGCCGCCGACGAGATCGGCGGCGGTACCCGGTCGAGCGAAGCGATCGTTCCCGGCCTGCTGCACGACCACTGCTCGGCGATCCACCCGATGGCCGTCGGCTCCGCGTTCCTTCGCGGCTTCGCCCTGGAGCGGTACGGATTGTCGTGGCGCCGGCCGGAAATCGATTGTGTGCACCCTCTCGATGACGGCAGCGCCGGCGTGCTGCATAGATCGGTGGAACAGACCGCGGCCGGCCTCGGCCGCGACGGCTCGCGGTGGCGGCTGGCGTTCGGCTACTCGGCCGCCCAGTTCGACACCCTGAGCGAGGACATCATGCGGCCGCTGCTGCGATTCCCGCACCATCCGTTGAAGCTGGCGCGGTTCGGGGCTCCCACGGTGCTACCGGCGTCCGCGTTCGCCCGCGCGTTCCGCACCGAGGAAGGCCGGGCATTGTTCGGAGGCGTTGCGGCACACGCCTTCCGGCCGCTGCACTACCCGATGACCTCGGCGATCGGAACGGGCATCATCGCGGCAGGCCACCGGCACGGCTGGGCGGTGGCCGAAGGCGGATCGCAATCGATCAGCAACGCGATGGCGGCGCTGCTGGGCGACCTGGGCGGCAAGATCGAGACCGGCATCCGGGTGCGGACGGCGGCCCAACTGCCGCCGGCCGACGTCACGATGTTCGACCTGGCGCCCAGCGCGGTCGCGGGCATTCTCGGCGACCGCCTGCCGCACCGCATTTCGCGGGCCTTCACCCGATTCCGGCGTGGCCCAGGCGCCTTCAAAGTCGACTTCGCCGTCGAAGGCGGCGTGCCATGGACGACCCCGGATGCGCGTCGCGCCGGTACCGTGCACCTGGCCGGCACTTATGCTGAGCTCGCCGCGACCGAGCGCGAAATCCATGCCGGACGCATGCCGAAACGGCCGTTCGTGCTGGTCGGTCAGCAGTATCTCGCCGATCCGCAACGCTCGGTGGGCAATACCCATCCGGTGTGGAGCTACGCCCATGTCCCCAACGGCTACGCCGGCGACGCGACCGAGGCCATCATCGCCCAAATCGAGCGGTTCGCCCCGGGTTTCCGGGAGCGGATCATCGGGCTGACGGTGCGTTCGACGGCGCAGATGGACACCTACAACCCCAACTATGTGGGTGGTGACATCATGACCGGTGCCAAGGACATTCGCCAGCTGACCTTCGGCCCGCGAATCACGCTGTCGCCGTACAATATTGGAATTCCAGGCAGCTACATCTGCTCGGCGGCCACCCCGCCGGGGCCCGGTGCGCACGGCATGTGTGGCGCCAATGCCGCCCGGCTCGCCCTCGCCCATCTCGATCGACGCCGTTAGGCGAAGGTGACCACGACCTTGTCCGCGGCGCCGGGTGTACGGGCGAGGTCGAGCGCTTGGCCGACGTTGGCGAACGGCACCGTGTGGCTGACGATCAGCGCGTACTTCTCCCAGTTCGCGACGAGATCCTTGGTCACCTCGAAGATTTCGTCGGGATAACCCATGCTGCCCACGATGGTGATCTCGTTGCTCATCACGTTGACGAACTCGACGGGAATCGGCTCCTTGTGCACGCCGACAATGCCGAGGGTGGCGCCCTTCTGCGCGGCGGCCAGCGCGGTGTTGACGACGGCCGGCGCACCCGCGGCGTCCAGGTAGATGTCGGTGCCGGCCGCGCCGGGGAACCTGGGAAATACAGACTCCCCCGGACCGTGCAAATCGATCAGACGCCGCACGACGTCCTCCTCGGCGGAGTTGATGACGGCATCGGCCCCGATCTGCAGGGCCTTGTCCAGCCGCGCGGGGATCAGATCCGCGACCACCACATGGCTGACGCCAACGGATTTGAAGGCCAGGGTCGCGCCCAGCCCGATCGGGCCGGCACCGAACACCACGACTTTGTCCGACGGTTTGGGGTTGCACCGGTTGACGCCGTGCCGCGCGACGGCCATCGGCTCGTTGAGCGCGGCGACCTCCCACGGGATGTGCTCGGGGATGACCTCCAAACTGGTTCCGCGAACGGCGTTCTCGATCAGCAGGTAGTCGGCGAGCGCACCCGCCGGTCCCCCGTTGCCGATGATGCCCCCGGGAGCGGCCATCGGGTTGATGACGACGTGATCGCCGACGGCGATCCCGGAGACGTCGGCGCCGACTTCGGCGACCTCCCCGGCCGGTTCGTGCCCGAGCGGCGTGTGGCCCTGGCGCGGCGGGATGCCCCCGATGATGATGTAGAACGCGTCGGACCCGCAGATGCCGCAGGCGCGCATCCGCACCAGCACGTCCCGGGGACCCACCTCGGGACGGTCGGCGTCGACGACCTCGGCCTTGCCCGGGCCCGTGACCATCGAGATCTTCATGACGCCATCGACTTCAGGAACCCGGGCCAGTCGGGAAACAGTGCGCGGTCGACGATTTCGATCCGAACTCCGCTGGGGTCGGCGTAGTACGCGAACATCGACAGCGTGTCACCGCTAGGACGCGCTTCGAGGCGGTATCCGGTGCGTTCGAGTTGCGCTGCGGCCGCAGCGATGTCGTCGACCCAGTAGCCCAGGTGGTGTGCACCGCCGTCGACCGGCGCGGTCCAGATCGTGCCCCGGATTTCCTGAATCAGTTCCAGGTGCGGCGCATTCACCGAATAGACGAAACAGAACGGCACCTCGATGTCGCCGTCGGCCGTGGTCACGCTCAGCGTCGACTCGACGGGTTTGGTCCAGTGGTATCCCATCGCCTCGGTGAGCCGCGCCGCGGCGGCGGCCACGTCCTCGACGACCAGTCCGGTGTGATAGCAGTCCGCCGGGTTCATGGCGTGGCTCCAGTTCGATGTCGAAGGTGTCGAGGTACTCGGCGAAAATCGGCTTGAGCTTGTCCACGGTCAGGTCGTACTGACCGAGGTTGTAGGTGTTGAGGGCGAAGAGATTCTGGGGATGGCCGGCCAGCCAATTGCCCATCCGCGCTTCGGTTTCGGCGGTCAGCGGGTCGCCCGCCCACTCGTAGATGCGCCGCATGACGTCCATCGGGTCGCGCATCATCTCGTGGTAGTACATGTGGAAGAAGCGGTCATCGCCGATGCGGTCCCGCGCCCGCAGCGGCCGCTCGACGTGGTATTGCATCTGCGCCATCGCGTTGCGGCCCATCGCTTTCGAGTCGATGGCGTCGGGTTGCAGCACCATTCCCTTGGGCAGCATCCACAGATTGCACAACGACCCGGTCGCCTTGTAGGGATCGCGATGCGCCCAGATGAGCCGGGCGTCGGGGAACACCTTCAGTAGTGCGTCGATGTGCACCGAGTGCGACGGCATCTTCAGGCTCCACGTACCCGGCGCGGTCGACTGCAGCACCTGCAGGTAGCGCTTCTGGTATTCGTACGTGCTCGTCATGTCGGTCTCGTGAAACAGCCATTCCGCGTACCGCGAGGTGGACAGAAAGGAATCCCAGGACAGCCCTTTGAAATCCTGGTTGTGGATGAACATGTCCTCGGTCGGCCCGTCGGCGTCTTCCCAATGCGGCAGCGGCACTTTCGCCTGCTTGACCATCTCCAGGATCTTGCGCTGCTCTCCCAGCAGGGCCAGGCAGCGCGGATCGGTGCGCAGCGCCTCGGTGCGGGCCGGCGGTATCGGATCGACGCATTGCCAGTGCAGCAGCGACCGGCGCGCCGGGTCCTGGTCGAGCAGATAGCTGATGACGGTGGTGCCGGTGCGGGGCATGCCGAGCACGAAAAGTGGCCGCTCGACGGGCGCGTCGAGCACCTCGGGGTGGTCCTGGATGTAGGCGTGGACCCGCAGCCGCCGGCCCAGCGCGTCGGTCGCATCGCCCAGGATACGGTCGCGACCGAAGGTGGTGAAGGCCGGCGAGTTGTTGAGGTCGTCGAGCATGATCGTCAGCCCGTCGCGCCACGAGTCGGAGTCGACCTCGCTACATCCGGTGCGTTTCGCGGCCAGCTCCAGGACGTCGTCCGGGGTGGTGATGTGGTCGTAGTCGCCCATGATTCAGACCGTCAGGTATCCGCCGTCGACAGCGATGGTGCTGCCGGTGATGTACGACGCCGCGTCGGTACACAGGAACAGCGCCGCACCGGCGCAGTCCTGCGGGATTCCGGGCCTGCCCAGCGGTGTGTGAAACCCGATCTCGACGTCCATGACCTCGGGGATGTTCATGGCGGGGTGCGTCATTCGCGTGTCGATCAGCCCGGGCGCGATGGCGTTGACGCGGATCCCGTCGTCGGCCCACCGGCGGGACAGGTTCATCGTCAACGCGATCAGGCCCATTTTCGATGAGGCGTAGCCAGGGACGAAGATCGCCGAGCGGAACGCGGACATCGAGACGACGCTGACGACGCTCGCGCTCTGGCTCGCCCTGAGGCGCTCATGACAGCGCATGGTCAATCGCATGGGGCCCAACATGTTCTGGGTCACCGACGCGACGTAGCCGTCCGGGTCGTATTCGTCGCCCGCGGGGTACGGACCGCCCGCGTTGTTGATCAGGATGTCCAGGTCCCCCAGCGAGTCCGCCAGGGCATCGACGGAGTCGGGATCTTGGATCTGGCATTGCTGGTATCTGAAGGCACTGAGGTCGTAGTCGTAATCGTCTGGTGCGGAACGGGTTCCGCTGATCGTCACCGCGGCGCCCGCCTTGGCGAACTCGGCGGCGATGGCGTTGCCGATGCCGCTGGTGCCGCCCGTCACCAGCACGTTGGCGCCGGTGAAGTCGAAACTGACGGTGGTTTTCACGGTGTCCTCAATTCGTCGATCGACTTGGTGAGCCACGCCTTTTTCCAGAAGTTGTCGGTCTCGTCCAGCAGCGCCTCGTGGGCGTCGGCGGCAACCACGCGCGCCCCCGGGTGGTCGGGTTCCGCCTTCAGGATGAGGTCGGTGAGGTGCAGCGCCTGCACCGAGCGGCCGGCGGCCACATGGGCGCGGGCCGCAGCCACCAGCGCATCGGCGCCCGCGGCGTTGACCACGTCAGCCGCGACGGAATCCGGTGCTATGCCATATAACTCGGTGGTGGAGCGATGCTGAAACCACCCCGCGTACATCTCCCAGATGGCGCGCACGTTCCACGACGTCTGGCCGTAACCTTCCCCGACGTCGAACTGCTCGGGCACCCTGACCTCGCGCATCGCCGTGTAGACGTCGGCGCCGGAATTCATCAGTTCGACGGTTCGGTCGTGCACCGCCTGCATGGCGTCGCGCATTGCAGTGACTTCCTCGGCGATGCGATCGGCGCCCTCGATCGGATCGAAGTGGCCGGTGACCAGCCGCCGCGGGCCGTAAGCGAGCACGGTGTTCAGCGATTCGATGTAGAGCGTCGGGTCACGGTACCGGTCGCCGCGGATGGTCATCAGATTCGGCACGTGGCCGAACAGCGGCCCGAAAAGGTTGCCGCTGAACAGGATCCGATCCTCGGGAAGCCACACCACCAGCGCGTCAGTGGTCTCACCACCCAGCGTCCACGCCATCTCGAAGGGACGGCCACCGACCGTCATGCGGTGGCGCTGGTCGAAGGTCGTGGTCGGTTCGGGGAACGAGAAGTCGATCGTCGCCGGGTCGATCGTCTTGAAATGTTCGAGTACGGCGTCGGAGAACTTCTGAAAGGCGAACGACGTCTTAGGCACGCGGTAGCCCATGAGGCGCTCGTTGTCGTCGCGCCAGTACCGATAGTTGCGGTGCATCACGATGTCCGTGCCGGCGTCGCGCAGCGAGTTCACCCCACCCCAGTGGTCGGCGTGGCCCTGGGTGATGACGATGGCCCGGGTCGGACCCGGCACATCGGCAAAAGCCTTGCGGTGCAACGGCCCTTCGAAGACCAGCCCGCTGTTGATGATGACCCGCCCCTCGTCGGTGGCCACCGCATAGGCGTTGGAGACACCGGACGACATCCATACGTCGTCGCCGAGCGATATCGCGGGAGTATCGGTTGCCGCCGCCAGGTCGCCGGCTCCGGGACGCTCCCGATGAATCCCAGCCATGAAAGGCGATCCTCTACAGTTCTAGAGGTAAAGTCAATAGCCATGGGACTACGAGGTCTAACGGACAAGGTTGCGGTGGTCGTCGGCGGCGCCACCGGTATCGGCGCGGCGACGGCCGCTCGGCTGGCCGAGGAGAGGTGCCGGGTCGTGATCGGCGACGTGGCCGTCGACGCAGCGCGCCAGACGGCCGCGCGCATCGTCGCGGCCGGCGGGACGGCGACACACGTCGCCTTCGATCTGTCGGACATCGCGTCGGTCGCCGACCTGATCGCCAGCGCCGCAACCACCTACGACGG
>NZ_JAFAUS010000303.1 GCF_019243155.1 Mycobacterium sp. | reverse complement strand
GCCTCGATGCTGCTGCTGGTGGTCGCCGACAACTACCTGGTGCTCTACGTCGGCTGGGAAGGCGTCGGCCTGGCGTCCTACCTGCTGATCGGGTTCTGGTACCACAAGCCGACGGCGGCGACGGCGGCCAAGAAGGCGTTCGTGATGAACCGCGTCGGGGACGCCGGGCTCGCCGTGGGAATGTTCTTGATGTTCAGCACATTCGGCACCCTGTCCTACGCCGGCGTGTTCGCCGGTGCGCCCGCCGCGAGCCGCGGCGCGCTCACCGCGATGGGATTGCTGTTGTTGCTGGGTGCCTGCGCCAAATCCGCACAGGTCCCGCTGCAGGCCTGGTTGGGTGACGCGATGGAGGGCCCCACGCCGGTGTCCGCGCTGATCCACGCCGCCACCATGGTGACCGCAGGCGTGTACCTGATCGTGCGGTCCAACCCGCTGTACAACCTGGCACCCGACGCGCAGCTGGCCGTGGTCATCGTGGGTGCCGTCACGTTGCTCCTGGGCGCGTTCATCGGTTGCGTCAAGGACGACATCAAGCGCGCGCTGGCAGCGTCCACGATGAGCCAGATCGGCTACATGGTGCTCGCCGCGGGTCTTGGTCCGGCCGGCTACGCCTTCGCGATCATGCACCTGCTCACCCACGGATTCTTCAAGGCCGGATTGTTCCTCGGCTCCGGCTCGATCATTCACGCGATGCACGAAGAGCAGAACATGCGTCGCTACGGCGGGCTGCGCGCGGCACTGCCCATCACGTTCATCACGTTCGGCCTGGGCTACCTCGCGATCATCGGTGTACCGCCGTTCGCGGGCTACTTCTCCAAGGACGCCATCATCGAGGCGGCGCTGTCATCGGGCGGCATCCGGGGATACATCTTTGGTGGCGCCGCGCTGCTGGGCGCGGGCGTCACCGCGTTCTACATGACGCGCGTGATGCTGATGACCTTCTTCGGCAAGAAGCGTTGGGCCGCGGGCACTCACCCGCACGAGGCGCCGGCTCTGATGACCGGACCGATGATCCTGCTCGCATTCGGATCGGTGTTCGCCGGTGGGCTTTTCGCCGTGGGCGGCACCCTGCGACGCTGGCTCGAACCCGTCGTCGGTGTCCATGAGGAATCGGCCCATGCCCTTCCGGCGTGGGTGAGCACCGCCCTGGCGCTGGGTGTCGTCGCCGTCGGGATCGTGGTGGCCCTGCGGCTGTATGCCAGAAAGCCCATCCCGACGGTCGCGCCGCTGTCGGTCTCTCCGCTGACGATGGCCGCACGCAAGGACTTCTACGGCGACGTCTTCAATGAAGAGGTCTTCATGCGTCCCGGCCAGGAACTGACTCAAACGCTTGTCGAGGTCGACAACGCGCGCGTCGACGGCTCGGTGAACGCGCTGGCGGCGCTGGTGGGCCGTACTTCAAACCGGTTGCGGGGACTGCAGACTGGCTTCGCCCGCAACTACGCATTGTCCATGCTGACGGGCGCGGTGCTGGTGGTCGCGCTGATCCTGGCGGTGAAACTGTGGTGAACGGCCCCTTCCTCAATGACATTCCGTGGCTGAGCGTGCTCTGGCTGCTGCCACTGGCCGGTTCGGTGCTGGTCATCCTGCTGCCGCCGGGGTTGCGGCAGCTCGCCAAGTGGACGGGGCTGGTCTTCGGCATCGCCACGCTGGCGGTGGCGGCGGTCGTCACTCTCGGGTTCAAAACCGGGGGCGCCCACTACCAGTTCGTCGAAAGCCATAAGTGGATACCGGCATTCGGCGCCGGCTACACCCTGGGCGTGGACGGCATCGCGGTGATCCTGGTGCTCTTGACCGCGGTCCTGATTCCGGTCTTGCAGGTGGCCGGCTGGAACGACGGCGCGGAGCGCGCGCCTCGCGGCGTACACGCCTACGTCGCTTTGACCTTGGCCATCGAATCGATGGTGCTGATCTCGGTCACCGCACTCGACGTGTTGCTGTTCTACGTGTTCTTCGAGGCCATGCTCATCCCGATGTACTTCCTGATCGGGGGCTTCGGCAGCGGTTCCGGCAGATCGCGCGCCGCGGTGAAGTTCTTGCTGTACAACCTCTTCGGCGGCCTGATCATGCTGGCCGCGGTGATCGGGCTGTACGTGGTGACGTCGGAGCACGGTTCTGGCACCTTCGACTTCCGGGAGATCGTGGCCGGCGTGACCTCCGGCCGCTACGGCGGGGAGTCCGCCGTCTTCAAAGCGTTGTTCCTGGGCTTCATGTTCGCGTTCGCGATCAAGGCCCCGCTCTGGCCGTTCCACCGCTGGCTGCCCGATGCCGCGGTCGAGTCGACGCCGGCGACTGCGGTGTTGATCACGGCGGTGATGGACAAGGTCGGCACCTTCGGCATGCTGCGCTATTGCCTGCAGCTCTTCCCCGACGCCTCAACGTATTTCCGCCCGCTGATCGTGACGCTGGCGATCATCGGCGTGATCTACGGGGCGATCGTGGCCATCGGCCAGACCGATATGATGCGCCTGATCGCCTACACCTCGATCTCGCACTTCGGATTCATCATCGCCGGCATCTTCGTGATGACGAGCCAGGGCCAGAGCGGGTCGACGCTGTACATGCTCAACCACGGCATCTCGACCGCCGCGGTGTTCCTGATCGCCGGATTCCTGGTAACAAGGCGCGGCAGCCGGGCGATCGCCGACTACGGCGGCGTGCAGAAGGTGGCGCCGATCTTGGCCGGCACCTTCCTCGTGTCGAGCATGGCCACCCTGTCACTGCCCGGACTCGCCCCGTTCATTAGCGAATTCCTGGTGCTGCTCGGCACTTTCAATCGCTACTGGCTGGCCGCCGCATTCGGGGTTACGGCGCTGGTCCTGGCGGCCATCTACATGCTGTGGCTCTACCAGCGGGTGATGACCGGCCCGGTGGCCATCGGCAACGAAAAGATCACCGATCTGAAGGCGCGTGAACTGCTCGTCGTCGCACCGTTGATGGCGCTGCTGTTCATCCTTGGGGTCTACCCGAAACCGGTGCTGGACATCATCAATCCGGCAGTCGAGAACACCATGACCACCATCGGTCAGCACGATCCCGCGCCGATTGTGCCGGTAGGTACCCCGAGACCGGGTGGAGTACCCCGGACAGCTGAAGGACCGCGATAATGACCCTTCCCTCCCCTAGCATCGAGTACTTCCTGCTGTGCCCGACGCTCATCGTGTTCGGTGTCGCCGTGGTGGGCGTCCTGGCAGAGGCGTTCCTGCCCAGGCGAATCCGCTACGGCGCGCAAGTGGCGCTCGCCCTGGGCGGTTTGATCGCCGCCTTCGTCGCGGTCATCGTGGTGAGCCGTTCGCTGCAGAGCTCCGGCCGCCCGGCGGTGCTGGGCGCGATGGCCGTTGACCGCCCGGCGCTGTACCTGCAGGGCACCGTGCTGCTGGTCGCGGTCCTCGCAATCATCTTCATCGCCGAACGTACGCAGGCGAAGGCCGAGAGCAAGGTCGCCGTCGCTGCGGGAGTCGGCGCGGCCGGCCTGGATTCGTTCACCCCGCAAGCGTCTGCCGTTCCCGACAGCGACGCCGAGCGCGAGGCCGAGCGGGCCGGAGCCGCCCAGACGGAGCTGTTCCCGCTAGCAATGCTGTCGGTCGGCGGCATGATGGTCTTCCCCGCCGCCAACGATCTGTTGACGATGTTCGTTGCGTTGGAAGTCCTCTCGCTGCCGCTGTACCTGATGTGCGGCCTGGCCCGTCATCGCCGCTTGCTCTCGCAGGAAGCAGCGATGAAGTACTTTCTGCTGGGCGCGTTCTCGTCGGCGTTCTTCCTTTACGGCGTGGCGCTGCTGTACGGCGCCACCGGCACGCTGCTGCTGACCGGAATCCGGGATGCGCTGGCCGCCCATGGCGATACCTCGATGGCTCTGGTCGGCGTCGCGCTGCTTTCAGTCGGCCTGCTGTTCAAAGTGGGTGCGGTGCCGTTCCATTCGTGGATTCCCGACGTGTACCAGGGCGCGCCCACGCCCATCACCGGGTTCATGGCAGCGGCCACCAAGGTCGCGGCTTTCGGCGCGCTGATCCGTGTCATCTACGTCGCGCTGCCCCCGCTGCACGATCAGTGGCGTCCGGTGCTGTGGACCATCGCAATCCTGACGATGGCGGTCGGAACGATCACCGCGGTCAACCAGGTTGACGTCAAACGGATGTTGGCCTACTCGTCGGTCGCCCACGTCGGATTCATCCTCACCGGCGTCATCGCCGACAACCAGGCGGGGCTCTCCGCCACGCTGTTCTATCTGCTCGCCTACAGCTTCAGCACCGTCGGCGGGTTCGCCATCGTGAGCCTGATCCGCAACGCGGACGGCGTAGAGGACGCCACGCTGTCGCACTGGGCCGGGCTCGGGCAGCGCTCACCCATTGTGGGCGTGATGTTCTCGATGTTCCTGCTGGCCTTCGCGGGCATCCCGTTGACGAGTGGATTCGTCAGCAAGCTGGCCGTCTTCAAGGCCGCCGCGCAGGGTGGCGCCGTACCGCTGGTGATCGTCGGTGTGGTCGCCAGCGGAATCGCCGCCTACTTCTATGTGCGCGTGATCGTTTCGATGTTCTTCACCGAGGCGACCGAAGACACCCCACACGTGGTGGAGCCGGGCATCTTGAGCAAGGTGGCGATCGCGGTGTGCGCCGCGGTCACCGTGCTGCTGGGCATCTTCCCGCAGCCACTGCTCGACCTGGCCGACCACGCCGCCCAACTGCTGCACTGAGCCGGCTCAGCCCAAGAACGGCCGGGTAGCCAGCGCGTAGATCGCCAACGCCCCCAGCGGGGCGGCCAACGGCAACCACGCCAGCTGCAGCGGAAACGATGCCGCGGCCAGCCCGATGATCGTAAAGCCAACGGCGGCAACAACTGTCGGCCAGCTTCCGATGACGGTCCAGCCGGACGCGCCGACCGCATAACGGCACACAAGGTAGGCTGCGGCACACAACCCGGACAGTGCGACGAGCACCAGCGGCGGTCCGGACACCATGATCGTGACCACGGCCAGCAGCACGGCAACCGTCGCGGCCGGCCGGAATACGATTCCGGCTCCGACGGCGATCAGAGCGGCCACCCATATGGCAACCGCGAATCCGTGCGAGCCATCGGCGGCCAGCCCCACCATCAGCAGGCCGAAACACGTTGCGAAAGCGGCCGTCCCGTTACCCACGGAGCCGTCCCCGCACCCGCCGGCGTCGATCCGGCATCACGCCCATCGACTGCTCCAAACCGCTGTCTTCGCGCCACGACACGATGTCGACGCCGATGGTGGCCATGTCGCGATACATGGCGGAGCGCTGCAGCGTCCACATCCGGTCGACCAGGGGATCCTGCTCGCCTTCGAAGGGAGAGCTGTCGAGAATGTCGACGGCCAACACCACATGGCCGCGCCTGCGCAGATCAATCAGCGCCAGCGCGAATTCCGTGTCGAGCATGGTGGAGAACGCGATGACGATCGCGCCGGCGGGGACGGCCGCGCGCGGCGCCAGTGTGCCCGTGGTGTTTTCGAACTGGTCGCCGGCACCGAGCACGGTGTCGAGCACCCGATAGAACTGACGCTGCCCGATGTCGGCACCGAACCACCGTGGGCGGTTGCCACCCAGGGCGACGATCCCGGCTCGATCACCGTGCCGCAGCGCGGTTTGCACCACTTGTGCCGCCCCGCGAACGACACGTTCGGTGGCCTCGGTCGCCGGGCCCGCCGGCTGCTGGTAAGTGTCGATCAGCACTACCACGTCGGCCGCGCGATCGGTCAGCCGCTCGGTGACATGCAGTTGGCCGCGGCGCGCACTCACCGGCCAATTCACCGCCCGCAGTTGGTCACCGGGCACATAGGGACGAATGTCGGCGTACTCAACGCCCGGACCGATATGTCGTGTCAGGTGCGCACCCAGGCGGTCGAGCAGCTCGGTCGGCGGAATGGGTGTGGCTTGCGGCGGGGTCAGCGGGAACACGATGACCTCGGCCGCGTCGACGGTGGCCGTCCCCGCCAACAGGCCACCGCGCGCTATCACGTCGACCCGCGCGCGGATGAAGTACCGGCCCCAGCGTTGCGCGGTCGCCGTCACCGCTTTGGTTTGCCCGGACCCCGTGACTTCGAGTTCCAGGCCCTCGATATCGGGAACCTCGACCCGGATCACCGAATACCCCGTGGGCCCACCATCTTCGGTCGCCGAGACCCGCAGGCGCGCCTGCTCGCTCTCGAAGCAGCGGTGCGCGTCGGGCTCGCCTCCCACCCGAATGGTTGGCACCGGGCGCTGCCAGCTGACCGAGCACAGCACACCGAACAGCGGCGCCGCGAAGACGACCAGCCGCCACTGCGCGCCAATCACCCCTGCCGCCAGGGCGAACCCGGCGCACGTGGCGATCGCCCGTGTCAAGTGCGATGCGCGCCAGCGAAACTCAGCGTCCCGGCTTCCGATCACGCCGGCTTCATCCGGTCACCCCATGCCCCCCGCTGGTTCGCGGAACCGGCAGGCGGCGCAACAGCTCCTCGATGACGTCGGCACCCTGGA
>NZ_JAFAUS010000210.1 GCF_019243155.1 Mycobacterium sp. | reverse complement strand
GGAGTCCGACCGGATGCCCGGGTATTTGAACAGGTCCCACGTTCCGCCCAGGTCGTCGCGGCGTTCGAGGATGGCGTAGCTCTTCGTCGGGCAGCGTTCCTGCAGGTGCCAGGCCGCGCTCACGCCGGAGATGCCGGCGCCCACGATGAGGACGTCAAGGTGCTCAGTCATGCGGGCAACGCTATCAACACCGTGTTGAACCAGTCAACACCGTGTCGAAAGTTTCGACAACGTGTAAAGTAACGGCCGTGTCTACCGTCGGTTCCGCCCGCACCCACCGAGGCAGGCGTTCTGCGCGCCCGTCCGGCGACGACCGTGAACTGGCCATTCTGTCCACCGCAGAGCGGCTGCTGCGGGAACGCCCGCTCGCCGACATCTCCGTCGACGACCTGGCCAAGGGCGCCGGCCTGTCCCGGCCGACGTTCTACTTCTATTTCCCGTCCAAGGACGCGGTGCTGCTCACGCTGTTCGAGCGCGTGATCATGGAAGCCGACTCCGCACTGGAGACCATGGTCGCCAACCCGCCCGCCGACCTGAAAGCGTTGTGGCGCATCGGGATCAACGTGTTCGTCGAGACGTTCGGGGCGCACCGGGCGGTGTCGCTGGCGGCCGATGCCGCCCGCACCAACAAAGACCTGCGCGACCTGTGGTCGCGATTCATGCAGAAGTGGGTCGATCACATCGCCGTGGTGATCGAAGCAGAACGCGCGCGTGGCGCCGCGCCGGTGACGCTGCCGGCGCACAATCTGTCCGCCTCGCTGAACCTGCTGAACGAGAAGATGATGCTCGCGTCGTTTGCCGACGAGCGGCCGTCGGTGCCCAGCGAGCAATTGCTCGAAACCCTGGTGCACATCTGGGTCAGCAGCATCTATGGCGAGGCTTGCTGACGCGCCCTTGTCGGCCACCTATGCGAACATATGTTCGTGCGCTGTGATGCCTCCATCCTGCACGCGGACCTGGATTCCTTCTACGCGTCCGTCGAACAGCGCGACGACCCGACGTTGCGCGGCCGCCCGGTGATTGTGGGCGGCGGAGTCGTCCTGGCCGCCAGCTACGAGGCCAAGGCCTACGGCGTGCGCACGGCGATGGGCGGCGCGCAGGCGCGGCGCCTGTGTCCCCACGCCGTGGTGGTGCCGCCGCGTATGTCCGCCTACTCGCGGGCCAGCGACGCCGTCTTCGAGGTGTTCCGCGACTGCACACCGATCGTGGAGCCGATCTCGGTGGACGAAGCGTTCCTCGACGTCAGCGGCTTGCGCCGGGTGTCGGGCACCCCGGTTCAGATCGCCGAGCGACTCCGCGCCGACGTGCGCGACCGCGCCGGCCTGCCCATCACCGTGGGTATCGCGCGGACGAAATTTCTCGCCAAGGTCGCCAGCCAGGAAGGCAAGCCCGACGGGCTGCTGCTCGTGCCGCCCGATCAGGAGCTGGCTTTCTTGCACCCGTTGCCGGTGCGCCGGCTGTGGGGTGTGGGCGCGAAGACGGCCGACAAGCTGCACGCGCACGGCCTTACCACCGTCGCCGACGTCGCCGAGCTCAACGAATCCACGCTCGCCTCGCTGGTGGGCGGCGCCATGGGCCGGCAGCTGTTTGCCCTGTCGCGCAACGTCGACCGCCGCCGGGTGAACACGGGGGTGCGGCGCCGTTCGGTTGGCGCGCAACGCGCGCTCGGCCGCGCCGGCAACACCATGTCACCCGCCGAGATCGACGCGGTGGTGGTCAACCTGATCGACCGCATCACCAGCCGCATGCGCACCACCGGCCGGACCGGTCGCACGGTGGTGCTGCGACTGCGGTTCAACGACTTCAGCCGGGCGACCCGGTCACGCACGTTGCCGTCGGCCACCTCGTCGACGCAGCCCATCCTCGCCGCCGCCCGCGGACTGGTCGCGGCGGCGGCGCCCATGATGTCCGAGCGCGGCCTGACCCTGGTCGGCTTCGCGGTGTCGTCGATCGACCGCAGCGGTGCCCAGCAGCTGATGCTGCCGTTCGAGGGTGATGCGGCCACGGTAGACGCGGCGATCGATCAGATCCGCCGTCGCTACGGCAGATCCGCGCTCACCCCGGCGGTGTTGGTCGGCCACGATTCCGGATTGGAGATGCCGCACCTACCCGACTGATGCGGTCCATTCCAACAGCTGCTCGGCGGGCCAGGTGTTGACGATCCGCTCGACGGGCACCCCCGCGTCCAGCGCGCGCTGGGCGCCGTAGCCGAGGAAATCGAGCTGACCGGGCGCGTGCGCGTCGGTGTCGATGCTGAACACGCACCCGATGTCCAGCGCCAGGTTGAGCAGCCGAGTCGGCGGGTCCCGCCGTTCGGGGCGGGAGTTGATCTCGACCGCGGTGCCGTGCTCGCGGCACGCGGTGAACACCGCTTCGGCGTCGAACTTGGATTCGGGCCGCACACCACGGTTTCCGGAGACCAGCCGGCCGGTGCAGTGGCCGAGCACGTCGGCGTGCGGGTTGGACACCGCGCGCACCATCCGGCGGGTCATCGCACCGGCGTCCATCGACAGCTTCGAATGCACGCTGGCCACCACCACGTCGAGCCGCTCCAACAGCTCGGGTTCCTGGTCCAGGCTCCCGTCCTCGAGTATGTCGACCTCTATCCCGGTGAGGATCTGCATCGGTTCGAATTTCTCCCGCAGCCGGTCGATCACGTCGAGCTGTTTGCGCAACCGTTCGGGCGACAGACCGTTTGCGATCGTCAGGCGCGGCGGATGATCGGTCAACGCGCAGTACTCATGACCCAGCGCGGCCGCGCTGCCCATCATCTCCTCGATATCGGCCGAGCCGTCCGACCAGTTGGAGTGCAGATGCAGATCCCCGCGCAGCGCGGCGCGGATGTCGCCGCCGCCGAGATCTTTTGCGGCAGAGCGTAATTCGATAAGCATATCGGGTTCACGGCCGGACCAGGCCTGGTCGATGACCTTGGCGGTTTTCGGTCCTATGCCCGGTAGTGACTGCCAGCTGTTGGCTTGCCCGTGGCGCTCCCGCTCCTCGTCGGTCAGCCCCTCGACGATGTCAGCCGCGTTACGATAAGCCATCACGCGTCTGGAGTCCTGGCGATCGCGGTCCTTGTAGTAGGCGATCTGCCGCAGCGCCGTTACCGGGTCCATGACTTCAGTGTGCCTGCGCGGTGACTGCAAGCGCAGCCGAGCTGGGCGCCGCAGGTCACCGCCAAACCCTCCGCGGTGACTGCAAGCGCAGCGGAGCTGGGCGCCGCTGGGCGCCGCCAAACCGAGAAGCTCACAGCAGCTGCTTGACGATGAATCCGGCGAGGATCACCGCGAATCCGCCGATCTCGCCGACGATCAGCGCAACCATGGCCACGGCCGTTCTGCCGTCGGCGTGCTCAAACTGATTGACGGTGTCACGCCGCGCGCCGTGGCTGATGTAGGCGAGGATGGCGCCGACGAAAAAGAAGATGACGACGAGCGCGGCCGTCAGGTTGACCCACGTCGGCCAGGCGCTCAGCTGGACGAAGACCGCGATCAGCAGTGTCGCGAACGAGTAGAGCAACGCCGCCCGGTGGGCGATGTCGACGTAGGGATGCGCGCGCCGGTCGTCGGACGTCATGATCTGCCGGTACTTCCACACGCCGAGAACGAGCGCAAGCAGGAAGATCAGACCCGCCGCCAGCAGGGTGATCTTGGTGTCGATTCCGAGCGCGGTACCCATGGTGCGGTCGAGTTTAGTTGCGCTTCATAAAGACCGACTAACGTCGGTTGCATGCGATTCGCGTTCAAAACCTCACCGCAGAACACCGCCTGGGCCGACATGCTCGCCGTCTGGCAGGCCGCCGACGACATCGACGTCTTCGAGTCGGGCTGGACCTTCGACCACTTCTACCCGATCTTCTCCGACAGCACCGGCCCGTGCCTGGAGGGCTGGACGACGCTGACGGCGCTGGCGCAGGCGACCAAGCGCCTGCGGCTGGGCACCCTGGTGACGGGAATCCACTACCGCCACCCCGCTGTCCTCGCCAACATGGCCGCCGCGCTCGACATCATCTCGAACGGACGGCTCGAGCTCGGGATCGGCGCCGGCTGGAACGAGGAGGAGTCGGGCGCCTACGGCATCGAGCTGGGCAGCATCAAGGAACGCTTCGATCGGTTCGAGGAAGC
>NZ_JAFAUS010000200.1 GCF_019243155.1 Mycobacterium sp. | reverse complement strand
CGGGCCTCCACGGAATGCTGACCGCCGCGAACCCGGTCGAGGAAGCTCACCCGCACCCGGTCGGGCCGGTCCTGGGTAACGCCGGTGACCTCGACATCACCTCGCAAAGCGACGTCGGGATACCTCTTGAGGTTTACCCGCATCATCGCCTCCAGCTCGGGCTGGTCGAACATGTTCATCTGGGGATAGCCGTTGGCGCTCGGCTGAGGGCTGCGCTTCAACTCCGCCAGCACCCGCATGTCCGTGTCGAGCAGGCGCAGTCCGAGCCCGGGCCGACGGTGTGCGGCAAACTCGTCGCCCACCCCGACGCGAGTCAGGATGCGGTAGATCTCGTCGTCCGCGTGCACCGCCCGCGGCAGCGGGTAGACAGTCTCGTGGCGATCCAGCATCAGACACGAGATGCCTTGCTGGGCTAGCATCGTCGCTGCGGTCATGCCGGTCGGACCGGCACCGATGACGATCACCGGCACGTAGTCCGGCAGCGAGGCCGGAGTGCCGTTGGACTGTGCGTTCATGCGTAAACCACCTTGTTCCGTTGCGTGCCGAGATTGATGGCGCCGTCGTCGGTGGCCACTGTGGCCTCCATGACGTCACCGTCGTGCAGGTACTTCGGGTTCTTTGCCTGAGCGGCAAGGAATGCCGCCATATCCATTTGGTGCGGGTTTTCGATTCCGCGTGCGGTGATCGCGGTGCCGACCGGGGTGCCGGTGAGCACGATGTCGCCGGCGTCGAGCTTCTGGAACTTCGCGAGCGTCTGCAGTGCCTGCACCGGCGAGTAGAGCATGTCGCCCTCGACAACCATGTTCTGGCGCACCTCGCCGTTGACCCGCAACTGCACCCGCAGGTCACCAAAGCGCTTGAGCTCATCGGCATCCACCAGGACCAGCGTCGGACCGACCGGGGTGAACGTCGGATACGACTTCGACTCGTAGAACTGGGCTTTCGTCATCTGCACGTCGCGCGCCGACACGTCGTTGGTCACCAACAGCCCGTGGACGAATTCGGCCAGGTTGGCCTCGGTCACCTCGCTGCCCACCGGCAGCTCGCGCCCGATCAGCAGACCGATCTCCACCTCGTAGTCCAGCAGTCGCACGTGGGTGGGTTTGACGATGTCGTCGAACGGACCCGTGACGGAACCGGATGCCTTGCGGAAGAAGGTCAGCGGCGTCTTGGCGGGGTCGCGGCCGACGTCCCGCACGTGCGAAGCGTAGTTGGTGGCTTGAGCCACCACCCGGCACGGCGTCGTGACCGGCGACAGCAGCTGGAGGTTTTCCACCGGTACGGTGTCGGTGGAGTGTGCGGCGGCGTCGATGGCCGCACGGTTAGCCAAAACCTCCGCGGTGGTGGCGGCGTCGGTGGGGATGCGGGCGGCGCCGCTCGGGGTCTGCACCCACCACGCGTCGGCGGTGCGCAGGATTGAGACGGTCATTTGAGGATCCTTACTTTCTTTGTGTTGGTTGGTTGGCGTTAGGAATTGGCTACGTTGAACAGGCCGCGCAGTGCGGACATGTCGAATTCGTTGTCGTGACGGAGCGCGTCGATCATCAGAGCGACTTCGCGTGCGGTCTCGACGGGTGTGCCGACGCCCAGAAAGTCCTTACTCGGCGGGGGGCCCCACTGGTACAGGCCCGAGGCCGTCAACGGCGCCCAGCCGGGCTCCAGAGTGTTGTCAAACATGTCACCGTCGGCGAAGTGCTCGACCAGGAAATCACCCTCCGGGTCGCGCCAGTAGTCGAAGATCTGGCTGCCCTGGATGTGGCGGCCGATTCCCCAGGAGCGGGAATATCCTTGCTCGCCCAGGAATTCACCGCCGGCGGCCAGCGCGTCGAGGTCACTGACCTGATACGCCGAGTGTACGTAGCGGTTGGCCGGACCCAGTGCCATCGCCAGCGTGTGATGATCGGCGGGGGTGGATCCGCGGTCGCAGCGGATGAAGCTCATGATCGGTCCGCGCTCACGCTGGCCTGGGTAAAAGCAGAAGTCGCTCACGATCAATCCCAGGTGGTCCAGGTACCAGTTAAGTGCCTCAATGTATTTGGTGGTTTGCAGCACGATGTGCCCCAGCCGCTGCACATTGGTCGGCACCCGGGGGGGCCGTTGGGTCGAGTTGGACCGGACGACGTCGCGGCTTGCGCCGAAGTTGAACACGTGCGGTTGCTGCGTGGGCAGTGCCGGCAGCTCATGGGTGCCCGAAACCACCCGCAACGGAACGCCGCTGGGGTCAACCAGGTCAACCGTCACGCCGCCAAGTGTGTCCGGCAGCGGGTACACGGTGGCCCCCGTCGCGTCGGCCAACCGCACCAAGTCGGACTGGTCGGCGGCGACAAAGGCGGGGCCGACGAACCGCGAACGCTGGCCGCGGCGGATCAGAACACACGGCGCGCCCGGGTCGCTGCCACGCAGGTGCAGCTCCGTGTCGGTGCGCAGCGTGACGCTGAATCCGAACGACCGCGCGAACGCCTCCGCCTTGTTTAGGTCCGGCTTCTCGAACTCCAGCCAGATGACGTCGTGGACCTTGATGAGTGGGTTCGCCGAGCGCCCCGGGTGCTCGCCCCGCAGCGCTCCATCCTCGCTGTGCAGCCCGTTGTGGGCGCCGATGATTTGGTCAGTCATTGCTCGCTCCTAAAACAAAATCGACGGACGGCATGATGGTCCTTCTCTGAAAGGCATCTCATGCCATGGCCTTCGGCGGAACCAGCTTCCGCGTACCGGATTCACCAGTAAGCATGCCGCCGCTGGGACGGTATGTCGTTGTGGCTGACGGCAATACGTCGTTGCGGCTGACGGCAATAGCCATACCCTGCTAGCAGGTATGCGACATTCTGACGAATCGTCAGATCGAGACGCCGACAGCGCGTCAGTCCGAGAGAATGCCCGGACCATCCCACGTCCACCTAAGGTTTCGACATTTGGCTCTACGGCGACGAATTAGGTTGCGGCAGAGTCGGTGCGGTAACTCCCGGAATTATCTTCCGTTCGTTTCGTGCGGGATGGTGATATCAAGCGATGTCCCGCCTCCCGGCGGACTGGCGACGTGCATGCGGCCACCAAGCACCTCGATGCGGTCCTTGAGGCCGATGAGCCCGGAGCCCTTGCCCCAGTTGGCCCCGCCGATGCCGTCGTCCGCGATGAAGAGGTTCAGGCTGTCGTCGCTATCGCGCGCCCGCAGCTTCACTACCGAAGCCTGAGCGTGCTTTGCGGCGTTGGCCAGCGCCTCTGCGACGACGTAGTACGCGGCGACCTCAACGGACTCGGGCAACAGCTGTTCGATCGCGACATCGAGGTCGACAGGCACCGCCGAGCGGCGGGCCAGCGCCTTGAGCGCCGCGGGAAGCCCCCCCGTTGACAGGATCGCTGGGTGTATGCCGCGGGAGATCTCCTGCAGCTCGTTGGACACGTCGGTCAATCCGGAAACCGCCGCCGACAGTTCGTGTTTCAGCTCATCCCATCCGGGTGGCACCGACTCCTCTGCCAGGCGAAGTTTCAGTCCCAGCGAGACCAGCCGTTGCTGAGACCCGTCGTGGATATCGCGCTCCAGGCGACGGCGAGCGTCATCGGCGGCGGCCACGATCCTGGCCCGCGAGGCGATCAGCTCCGCTCGCGTGGTCGCGGCCGCGATCGCCGTTGCCACCAGCTCGGCGAACTCGGCGATACGTTCCTCGGTGTCCGGCGGCAATGGGTCGGCTTGCGTGGTGGCGACGACGGCGATTCCCCACACTCGCTCATCCACCACAATCGGTGCGCCGACCCGCGAGCGGATACCTAACTCGCGAACACGGTCAGCGAGGGGTCCCGCGGCGCCCTCCCAACTGTCCATCCGGGCGGACTGTCGGGTCCGCAGCACCATGGCGGCGATGTTGTCCCCCTCGACGCTGAGACGTTCACCCAATAGGAGGTGCGGCGCACCCGGCGTCGCGTAGGAGGCGACAACGACGATCGCCGCGCCGTCGTTCTCGTAGCGCAGCACCTCGGCATTACCCACACCGAAGCAACCGGCCATCTCCTCGGCCACCGCGCACAACACCTCGGACTGGCTGACCCCGCGCGCGACCAAGGTAGCGACGCGCCGCAACGCGGCCTGCTGCCGGGCTAGCACGCTGAGGTTGTCGGCGAGTTCACTCAGACTGTCGCGGCTGGCCTGTAGTTGAGCCCTGGTGGCGGCGTTGGCGATTGAGGTTGCCACCAAGTCCGCAAAATCGGCCATACGCGCCTCGGTGTCGGCCGGCAACAGACCGGTCCGCGACGCCACGGCAAGAACGCCCCACACGTGTGCCCCAACAACGATGGGGACGCCCGCCATGGATTGAATGCCAAGCTCGCGGATGAACTCGGCCGTCGCACCCGCTGCGTGCTGGTGGCTGTCCATCCGGGCTGGCCGGCCGGTGCGCCGGATAATCGGCGCGATGTGGTCGCCCTCTAGGAGAAACCGCTGACCAGGTACGGGCAGGTTGGGCAAATCCAGCTCGGGTCGTCCAACAGCCTCGATCACGATGGCGTCTCCATCGAACCGGCCTACATTCGCGTTGTAGGCGTCCAAATAGCTGGCCACTTCCTCGGCTACGGCTTTGAACACTTGGTGAGGCTCGGCCTCGCTGGCTACCAGTTCGGCGACCCGTCGCAATGCGGTCTGCTGCCCTGCGAGCTGATGCAGGCTATCGCGGCTGGCCTGCAGGTCGGCCCTGGTGGCCGCATTCGCGATGGAGGTGCTTACCAGCTCGGCGAAGTCGGCCATGCGCGCTTCGGTGTCAGGCGGCAGCGGCTCGGTCTGGGACGCCACGGCAAGAACGCCCCACACGTGTGCTCCGACAACGATGGGCACGCCGACCATGCATCGCACACCTATGTCGCGGATGCGCGCGGCCGAAGCGCCCGCGGCATGGTCGTGGCTGTCCATTCGGGCGGGCTGGCCGGTTCGCCGGATTATCGGGCCGATGTGGTCGCCGGTCAGGGGGAACCGCTCACCAATCGCCGGGGGGTTCGGCAGCCCCGGCTCAGCGCGCCCAACGGCCTCGATAACAATTGCATCGCCGTCGAACCGGGCAATTGATGCGTTGTGAACGTCCAGGCAGTCGGCGGTTTCCTCGGCCACGGCCGTGAACACCTGGCGAGGCTCTACCTCGCGCGCCACGAGTTCCGCTACCCGGCGCAACGCCGTCTGCTGTCGAGCCAACTGCCGCAGGCTGTCACGGCTGGCATCTAGCTGTTCGCGCGCGGCCGTATTGGCGAGCGCGGTCGCTACGAGGTCGGCAAAATCCGCAACGCGCGTCTCGGTGTCGGACGACAGCGGTACCGGTCCCGCGGATGCGGCAGTGATAGCCCCCCATACCCGGCCGTCGACTACGACCGGCACGCCGAGTTTCGTACCGACGCCCGCGTCGGGGCATTCTTCGCGCGCGGGCTGGCCGCTGCTGCATACCGCCGCCAGGATGCGGTCGCCGGCTACCGCGACGGGAGTCCCGACAGCAAGGGTCGGCATGCCCGGATCGTGCGGGGCGGCGAGAACTGTAGCGGTCCGGTCGTC
>NZ_JAFAUS010000050.1 GCF_019243155.1 Mycobacterium sp. | reverse complement strand
CCCTGCGGTTCGACCGGACGCTCGGCGGCCGGGCGGCTGAGGTATGCCAGCGCGGTCATGCCGCCCATCGAGTGTCCCGCCAGGGTGAGGGGCCCCGATACCCGAAGCGCGGTGAGGACGTCGGCGAGGTCGGCGGCCAGCCGGTCGATCCGGTACGTGCGCATGTCGGCCCCGGTCGACTCGCCGTGACCGCGGTGATCGTAGGTGATGACCCGGACGCTGTTGCCCCAGCGGCGCACCAGGTGACGGACTTGCGGCGCCCAGCTCTCCTGGGTCAGGCACAGACCGTGCAGCAACACAATGGTGTGCTCGCGCGCACCCGTTGAGCCGTAGTCGCGAACCGCGAGCCGCACACCGTCGCTCGTGACGATCGTGCGCTCGACGTAGCCGGCGCGCCTGGCGCTGAGCCGCGGCGGAAGTGCGGTTGTCGTCGCGCGGTAAGCATTGGTTCCCGTCATCAGTTCCGGCTGAGTGAACACGGTGGGCTCCTCGTCACTGACGGTGTCGAGGGAGTCCCGACAGCTCGTTGGATTCGAAGCTACGGGCCTATGACGTCGAGGACTCGCTTGTGCGCAATAGCCACGCAACGGGCGATTTTCAGCTTTTGCGCATTGTGCTCAATGGCGCGGATCTACTGCTAGAACACCTCGGGATCGCGCTGCACTTCCGCGGGCACCGCATGCCGGTATACCCGAGACGCGTTCTGCCAGCTGAACTTTCGAATGATGTCCGGTGGCAGATCGCCGATCTGTTCGTGGATCGTTTCCTGGGTGTGCGGCCAGGTGGAGTCGCAATGCGGGTAATCAGCTTCCAGCATGATGTTGTCCACGCCGATCCGATCGCGTTGCACGAACGACGATTTGTCCTCCACCGCACAGAACCAGAAATTCCTGGTGAAAACCTCTGCGGGCGTCAGGCTTTCGCCCAGCGCCTGCCAAGTGCCGTACATCGCGTGATAGCTGAGCATGTGGTCGAGGCGGTCCAATAGTCCGGCGACCCAGCCGATTCCCCCTTCGGACAGGCAGATTTTCAGTTCGGGGAACCGGCTCGGCAGGCCGGAGTACAACCAGTCGACCGCCGCCGAAATGGCGTAGGCGAAGAACAACACACCCTGAACGTCCGGCGGCGCATCGTCGGTGGTGGACGGCGACGAGCCCGAGGATCCGATGTGCAGGTTCACGACGGTGTCGGTCTCGGCGCACGCCGCCATCATCGGATCCCAGTGCCCGGAGTGGATGCTGGGCAGGCCCAGCATCGCCGGGTTCTCGCTGAACGTGACGGCGTGGAATCCACGCTCGGCGTTCTCGTAGATCAGCTGCGCGCCGAGTTGGGGATCCAGCAGCCACGGCAACTGACACGGGATGATGCGGTCGGGGTATGAGCCCGCCCATTCCTCGAGGTGCCAGTCGTTCCACGCGCGCACCGAGGCCAACGCCAGGTCGCGGTCCGTGGTGACCTGCTGCAGTCGCTGGCCGGCGAACCCGGGCAGGAACGACGGAAAATTGAGCGAGGCGTAGATGCCATTGAGGTTCATGTCCTTGACGCGCTCGTGGATATCCCATGCGCCGGCGCGCATTTCGTCGAATCGGACCGGCTCGAAGCCGTACTCCGCCACCGGGCGCCCGACGACGGCGTTGAACCCGACGTTGGGCAGTTCGCTGCCGTCGTAGACCCACGTCTGTCCCCCGGTGTCGGTGTCGACGACTTTGGGCGCGCGGTCGGCGAATCGACGCGGCAGACGTCCGGTGAAAGTGTCCGGCGGTTCGACGATGTGGTCGTCCACCGATATCACCGTGTAACGCCGTTTCGCTCGCGGCGGATCAGGCAGAAACGTGACCGAGCGATCCTCGCCGGTTTTCGCCGTGGTGAAGCCCAGGTTGCCGGCCAGCTCGTCGATCGATTTCACGCGTCAATCTCCTTGTGCGGCAGGTCGTTCGAGTCGCTTAGTTGAGCACATCGGGGTCGGCTTTGATCGTCATCCGCGCCGCGCCCGCCCAGTAGACGTCGGCGGCACGTTCGATAAGCGACCGTTGCATGCCCGCCATGTCCGACCACTTCATGGCGACGGGTTCCTTGCCGGTGAGCATGACGTCGTAGGCCAGCTTGCACACCCGCTCGATCGACACCGCCCGGTAGACGGCCTCGGGCAGGTTGCGACCCGTTGCGATCACACCGTGGTTGGCCAAAATCGTCAGGTTGGCTTTGCCGATGCGGCCGGCAAGATCCGCCGCTCGGGCGGGGCTATCGATCTCGCCGTCGTAAGTGTCGACCAGACACAGGTCGTCGAGGAAAAGCGAACCGGTTTGGTGCACCAGCTCGGGCAGACGACCCAGGGCGGCGAGCACGCAGGCGTAATAAGGGTGGTTGTGGATCACCACGCGGGCGTCGTCCCGGACGCGGTGCAGTTCGGTGTGGATGTGGATCGCCGGCGTGACGTCCCATCGGCCGCGCACCACGCGGGCGTCGCTGTCGACCGCGCAGATATCGGATGCCCTGAGTTCCTGCCACCACAGGCCCCATGGGTTGACGAACATGTCCGTTTCGCCGTCGAGTTGCCAGGTGATATGGCCGGCCATGTTCTCGGCGAACCCGATCGCGGCGAGGTGGCGAAATGCCACGGCCAGCGCCTGCTCGTTGGAGAGTTCGACTCCGATGGGGGGAACCACCGACGGCGCCCAGGCCTCCAAACCACCCCGGCGTGCATCAGGAGCGTTCATATCGTCCCTCCATCCTGGCTCGAATATCCTCGCGGAGGCTGCCTTTGGCAATCTTTCCGCCCGACGATCGCGGTAGCTCGTCTGCGACGATCAGCTTTTCCGGCAGCAATTCCTTGGAAACTCCCAATGCCAGCAGGTGTTCGACGAGCCCGGGCAGGTCGAGGTCGTGGGATGCGACGAGTTCGGTGTAGAGGCAGACTTTTTCGCCGAACACCGGGTCGGGCATCGCGACGGCCGCCGCAACCGCGATGGCGGGATGGGTAGTGGCGGCGTCTTCCACCTGGCTCGCGCTGATGTTCTTGCCGCCGCGGACGATGAAATCCGAGGTGCGGCCGGTGACGCTCAAATAGCCGTCCGCGTCGATCTCGCAGATGTCGCCCATGCGCATCCACCCGTCAGCGGTGAAAAGCTTGTCGTGGTCGGTGCCGCCCAGATAGCCGAGGCTGGTCGCCGGACCCCTGCATGCCGGTTGGCCGCGCCCGGTGGCGGTCACGTCGCGATCCCCGTCGAACAGGCGGACCTCCATCTCGGGCACGATCCGGCCTCCGGTGCGCAGGCGGCGCTCGCGTGAATCGGCGACGGTGGTGGCGCTGAGCAATCCGGTTTCGTTGGAGCCGTAGAACTGCAGAATCTTTGCGCCGGTGAACTCTTCAAATTCGGCGGCGGGACGGTAGGGCAACGCTTCGCCACCGGTGAAAACGACGCGCAGCGAACTCAAGTCGTGATCGCGGGTGGCGGGATCTGCCATCAGCATCGTCAATTGCGTGCTGACACAACACAACACGCTGACGCTGTGGCGAACGATCGCTTCGCACGTCGCTCGCGTGGTGAACCGGTCGAGGATCACCGCGGTCGCTCCCAGATAGATGGGCGTGGTGTGACTGGTCCATATCCCGAAACCGAACGGCGTGGGTATCACCGGCAGGAAGGTGTCGTCGGAGGTCAACAGCCCGTTGGCGACGGCCTTCTGGTGGAAGTAGTACCAACGATTCTGGGTGTGCACCACGCATTTCGGCAGACCAGTGGTTCCGGAGGTGGAATTGATCAGAAAGACGTCGTCGGGACCGCGGACGGCGCCGGCTGAGACCGGCGTGGGTTTCGCTTCGGCGTCCAGGCGCAACGCGCCGGCATCGTGATCCAGGACGAGGGTGGACAACTGGGATTGGTCGGCCACGCCCGCCGCGGCGGATGCGTGCGAGGCGTCGCTGATCAGCAGCTTGGGCGCCGAGCCGCGCAGTATTGCCAAGACCTCGCGGGTGCCGGCGCGTGCGCCGATCCCGACGGCCACCGCACCGCAGCGTTCGATCGCGATGAGCAGCGCGTGGATGGCGGTGGAGTCGCCGTGCCACACCGCCACCCGGTCGCCCGGGCCAACGCCTACGCCGGCCAGTTGCTCACTGAGAGCCGTTGCTGCACAGTCGAATTCGCGCCAGGTAAACGCGGTCCCGGGATGGTCGATGTAGGCCGGGCGCTGCGGTGACCGTTCGGCGTTGCGGCGCACCGCATCCGACAGCGTCGTATCCGACCACCAGCCGGCCGCACGGAACCGCGCCGGGTCGTCGTCGGTGAATGCCGGCGAGCCCGCGGTATGCAGCCCACCGGCGCTCATCACCAGATCATAGGTAAACGGTGGGCCAAGTCGGCCGTCGCCTCAACCGACCCGGATGGTCAGGGATTTTGCGGCGCGGGAGCGGGCGCGGCGTGCTGCGGATCGCCGGCAACGTCCGGTGGACGCGGGTGCTGCGTGTGGCAAGCGTGCACGCAACCACAGTTGAGGCCGATGATGCAGCCGCCCCCACCGACGGGCTGGACCGGTACGGCGCCGCCCGGAGCCGGCGTCGTGCTGCTCGAGGTGGCGGTATTACTTTTTGCCGTGGTGGCTGTGGTGTCGCCGGCCGACCAACCGACCGCGACCACAAGCGCGGCCACACCGGCGCACAGTGCGCCTGCGGCTTTGGCTTGTCGATTCCCCACGAGTTCCCACTGTAGTGACCCACCGGTGAACGCGCAGATCAGCGGCGGGTCCCGAAAGGACCCGGAGGAAACCCCAAGAAATCACCAAGGATCCTCCAAGGACGGCCGTGGACGGTTAATCCGATTCCCAGTGTTGGGATCGGTAGCGGCACAGGGCGATTGCACTTGCCTCACGACCGCTGCAACGCGCAGCGAAAGACTGAGGAGGTATGCCGCCATGAAAAGCAAGGTCGCCGTGCTGATAGCCGGCGGGATGGTCGCCCTGATGTTCCTTTCGCGCTACTTCGTGCTGCGCCGAACCGGCATGCCGCTGGAGTGGCTGCTTTACCTCGGATTGCCGATCACCGCCGCCGGGGTGCTGTTTGCCCTCGGACTCGTCAACATGGGCAAGGGGTGGACCACGAAGAGCGATCTACCGGGCCAATCCCGCGAACGTCCGCGCGTGTCGCTGTCCGCGCGGCTCAAAGAGCTCGAGGAGCTGCACATCCAGGGCGCGATCTCCGCATCCGAATACAGCGCCCGGCGCCTGCAGATCATCGCCTCGTGTGGCTCGGGGCGGTGCGGCTAGGCGTCTTGGTTCGCCGGTGCACCAGCGACACACGGATGGCGTAGACCGTGGCGCTGACCGCGAACATCGCCGCGGTCAGCAGCAACCACCGACCGAGGAACGGGTCCTGGGTCTGCCCGGTCGCGGCCAGGTACGTGCCGGCGCCCTGTTCGATGATGCCGGGCAGGAACACCAACAGCGTCAGACCCGTCCCCAGCGCGGGTACCCGCAGGTAGTTGAGTACGGGTACCCGATCCGCCGGGCGCACCCGGGCGGGTGTAGTCGCGACTCGCGACAGCAGCCGGTCCAGACAGGCGTAGATCGGGAACAGCACCAGGTCGTGGGCGATGACGGCGGCGGCGAACCACACGATGATCGATTGCCACCACGAGGACGGGTTCCACAGCGTGACCGGTTTGATGGTGGCGACCACATAGCCGAACAGTGCGAACCCGGTGATCAGGGTCAGCAGATGCAGCGGACGCGATCCGTAGAGCCTCGCGAAAGCCGGGATCCCCCTAGGCATTTTCCGCCGCCTGAAAGACGATGGTGGCCACCCATTTCGTGTTGTGCACGCCAGGTAGCGCCGGCACGATGATCCGCGCGGGAAAGCCGTGGTCCGCGGCAAGGTCGGCG
>NZ_JAFAUS010000522.1 GCF_019243155.1 Mycobacterium sp. | reverse complement strand
CGTCCGGGAAAGGAATTGGCCTCCGTGGTGGAAAACATCCGGGCGCGCACCGATCACGTGGAACCGCATCCTGTCCGCGACGACGAACTGCGGATGATGTTCACCTGCGCCCACCCGGCACTCGACCGGGTGTCGCAGCTGGCGCTCACCCTGCGACTGGTTTCCGGGCTGACCGTCGAGGAGATCGCCCGCGCGCTGCTGCAGACCGAGGCCGCTGTCGGCCAGCGCATCACCCGCGCCAAGGCCAAGGTCCGGCACGCCAACATCCCGCTGCGGGTGCCGCCCGCCGAACTGCTGCCCGAACGCACACCGCACGTGCTCAGTTGCATCTACTCGGTGTTCACCGAGGGTTACTGGTCGACGGCGGGCCCGTCGGCGATCCGCGACGAACTCTGCGACGAAGGGGTGCGGCTGGCCGGTGAGCTGTGCACGCTGATGCCCACCGAGTTGGAGGCCCACGCACTGGCAGCCCTTGTGCTGCTGCATGATTCGCGCCGAACCACGCGGGTGGACAACACCGGAGCCCTGGTGCCGCTGGAGGAGCAGGACCGTCGGCGCTGGGACCGCGGCCGCATCGCACGCGGGCTGGATCGGCTGCGGGCCGCGCACGGCTCGACCGGTCCGTACCTGCCGCAGGCGGTGATCGCCGCGTTGCATGCGACGGCACCGTCCTGGGAGCAGACGGACTGGCGCAGCATCTGCGCGGCCTACGACAATCTGTTGGCGCTGACCGATTCGCCGGTGGTGCGGGCGAATCGGGCTCTGGCGGTTGGCTTCCGCGACGGCCCCGACGCCGGACTGGCCGCATTGGAGAAGGTGGCACACGATCCGCGGCTGGCGCGGTCTAACCTGGTGCCGTCGGTGCGCGCCGACCTTTTGCGGCGCGCGGGACTCCGCGACGACGCGCTCATCTGGTATCGAACCGCGTTGGCGGCCAATGGCTCCGAGCCGGGCCGCGACTACCTGCGTCGCCGCATCGCCGAACTCTCTGCGTCGAACGTCGACTTGTTGGGCCGATCGGACCAAAATCCCCCGACAACTCGACGCTCGACGTGAAAGTTAGCCCTCGGCGAAGTTGCGGATGATCGACGGGTCGACCGGGATGCCCGGGCCGGTGGTCGTCGACACCGTGACCTTCTTCAGGTAACGGCCTTTCGACGACGACGGCTTATGGCGCAGCACCTCGTCGAGCGCCGCCCCATAGTTCTCGGCGAGTTGCTTCTCGTCGAATGACGCCTTACCGATGACGAGGTGCAGGTTGGCCTGCTTGTCCACCCGGAAGTTGATCTTGCCGCCCTTGATGTCGGACACCGCCTTGGACACATCGGGGGTGACGGTGCCGGTCTTGGGGTTGGGCATCAGGCCACGCGGCCCGAGGATCCGCGCGATGCGACCGACCTTGGCCATCTGGTCCGGCGTGGCGATCGCGGCGTCGAAGTCCAAGTATCCGCCCTGAATCTGCTCGATCAGGTCGTCGCTGCCGACCACGTCAGCGCCGGCCGCCGTTGCCTCCTGGGCCTTTTCACCGACTGCGAATACTGCCACCCGGGCGGTCTTGCCGGTGCCGTGCGGCAGGTTGACCGTGCCGCGGACCATCTGGTCGGCTTTGCGTGGGTCGACACCGAGCCGGATGGCTACCTCGACGGTCGCGTCCTGCTTGGCCGACGACGTCTCCTTCGCCAGCTTGGCCGCTTGCAGCGGCGTGTAGAGGCTGGTGCGGTCCACCTTTTCGGCGGCGGCGCGATATGCCTTGCTGTTCTTGCTCATTCGTTAATCCAATCTGGGTTGGGTTGTGGTTGAGCGGGCCGAAGCTGGCCCTCCCACACGGGCACCCCGTCTATTCGACGGTAATACCCATCGACCGGGCGGTGCCGGCGATGATCTTGGCGGCGGCGTCGATGTCGTTGGCGTTGAGGTCGGCCTTCTTGGTCTCGGCGATGTCGCGGACCTGGTCCCAGCTGACCTTGGCCACTTTGCTGACATGCGGCTCGGCCGAGCCTTTGGCCACGCCCGCAGCCTTGAGCAGCAGCTTGGCCGCCGGCGGCGTCTTCAGCGCAAAGGTGAAGCTGCGGTCCTCGTAGACGGTGATCTCCACCGGGATGACGTTGCCGCGCTGGGCCTCAGTCGCCGCGTTGTACGCCTTGCAGAACTCCATGATGTTGACGCCGTGCTGGCCCAGTGCCGGACCCACGGGCG
>NZ_JAFAUS010000463.1 GCF_019243155.1 Mycobacterium sp. | reverse complement strand
GCGTAGGCGGCGTTGCCCGGGCAGTCGGTGTTCCCGACGTCGCGGTGGGTGAAGATGGTCGGCAACGTCGCGATCGAGCCGGCCGGGTAGGTGGTGTAGTGGCTGCCGGCAGATTCCAGTTGAACGATGCCTTTGGGGTCGACGCCGTCCAGGCCCAGCCGCCAGCCGAGCAGCCGCCCAACGGTTTTCAGCTGGATGGGGGTCGGCGGCACGTCGTTGAAGTTGCCGATCATCGCCACACCCCAGGTGTTGCGGTTGAATCCGCCGGTGTGGGTGCCCTGCACCGCCTTGCTCATGCCGCCGGCGCTGCCCTCGAACACCTGGCCGTATTTGTCGACCAGCGCGTTGTAGGCGATGTCGCACCAGCCCAGCGTTTTGGCGTGGTAGGTGTAGATCGCTTTGACGATGCCCGCCGATTCCAGCGGGGAGTAGTCGTTGCTGCCCGCGGTGTGGTGGACTACCGCAGCGCGAACTCCGTTGTCGTACTGGGGGCTACCGCATCGAAGCGATTCGTCGGCGCCCCATTCGGCCCGGCTGATGATGGCGGGGGCTTGGCCGGGCATCAGGACGCCCGACGGTGGCGTCCACTGCCGGTGTGCCGGCGCTTGCGGTGGGGAGATGAGGACGGCGTTGATGTTCTGTCCGAAGGGTTGTTCCTTGGACGCCGGCTTGTAGCCCAGCCCGTTCTTGTCCGGAGGCTCGCTCGCGGGTGCCGGGAGCCCCACGGTGGCGGGCGCGTCGATCGGGCGGGTGACCGCGATCTGGACCGTGGTGGTGGTGCCGACGAACACCGGATCCGTGCCGCGAGGGCCTTCGAGGAGTCCGGCCGATTGGCCCGGGGCGGCCATGTCGTCGCCCACTTGGTCCTTCGGGTCGGGCGCCGCGGTCTCGTACTCAGTCTGATACCAGGGTCCCCAGGAACCGTCGGGGCGTTTGGCGCGCACCCGGGTGGAGGTGCCTGCCAGGTCGCCGGTGAGTGCGACCAGTGAGAACGGCGCGGGCTGGGTGATCTCGCGCACCGTGACTCCGCCGGTGAGCCCGATCAGCGCCTGCTGGGTGAGTTGGGTGTCGTGCGGTCGCACGGCGCTGGGGGTGCCGCGATCGCGCGCGGTGTCCGCGACCCAGGAGACGATGACAACGGTCGCCGCAATCGCGGTGAGCAGCATCGTCGGGGCACGACTCCGGGACACGAGTCGATGTTACGTGTGATTCTAAAGTTATCTGTGGGACGACACGAGTTGAAGCGGCGATAAATAGGAGACGGCACCGCAGAGTGTTGAGGCTCTGCGGTGCCGTCTTTACTACTCGCCCGTTCGTTAGACCGGGGGCAGCGCCGGCAGCGCGCCGGCAGCACCCGGCAGCGCGCCGGCAGCACCAGGCAGGGCGCCGGCGACGCCCGGCAAGGCACCCGCCGCACCCGGTAGCGCCGCAGCCGCACCCGGCAGAGCGCCCGGCAGGGCACCGGCCGCACCCGGCAGGGCACCCGCCGCTCCCGGCAAGGCACCGGCCGCACCCGCGCCGCCGTGCATGCCCTGCGTGATGGCCGGCATGACCAAGCCCTTGAGCAGGTCGATGGCCTGACCGGCGCCCAACTGGTTGGCCGCCTGCATCACGTCGTTGACCAGGCCGCCGCCACCACCGGAGCCCTGGCCGGCCCCGAGGCCGCCGCCGCCACCGCCGCCGATCGGTGAACCGCTACCGAAGGTCGACGGGTCACCAAGGATCGGGTAGGTGCCGCCCGCGCCCGGGTCCAACGCGCTCTGGGAGTCGATCGGCATCTCGGTCGGACTGGCCAGGCCGGGAGTGACTCCGGCCGGGCTGGTCAGCCCGGGGTTGGAAAGAGCGGGGTTGAGCCCCGCGCCCGGGGTCGCAATCCCAGCCCCCGGAGTGGTCGGCAACGCGCCGGGTGAGGTCAGCCCGGGCGTCGTCGGGGACAGGCCAGGGCTCGCCAGACCAGGGCTGGTCAAGCCGGGACTGGTCAACCCGGGGCTCGTCAAGCCCGGGCTTGCCAGGCCGGGGGTGGAGGTACCACCCAGGGCACCCAGGCCGGGGGTGGAGGTACCACCCAAGGCACCCAGGCCGGGGCTACCCAGTCCGGGGCTGGCCAGGCCGGGCGTGCTGGCGGCGCCACCGCTCAGGGCGGGCACCGGGGGCAGGTTGATCCCGAACTGCGACAACCCCTGCGACAGGGCGCCCATCAGCTCACCGGGCAGGTCGCTCATCATCGCGGCCTGCTTGAACTCGTGGTGCTCGGGCGGCTTGTCGCCGGCTGTCGATTCGTAGACCAGAAAATAGGCGCAAGGACTCGCCACTGCCAGGGCGGCGACCGCGCTCATGGCTGTCGAAAGCTTGCGTCGGCGTCGGTTCGGCACGGAAGTCTCCTCAATCTCGACTATCTGTTTTGTCGGCGCGCTCGACCCGTCGTAGCTGGGATGAACACACAGAGTTGATGGTACGAGTGGGATTCGTGTTACTAGAGTGGTGATATTGAATCGTGAGGTAATTGCCACCCGGGCTGTAACCGCGGATTTGAGGCATCAGGGGCCGCTGTTCATCGGATGAACTGAAGACTTCCCAGGCTCGCCAAATGGGTTAGGCCCACGGCGTCGGATACCCTAAGCAACCGATGACCGCTCGTTTCGACCTCCTCGTCGTCGGCTCCGGATTCTTCGGCCTGACCATTGCCGAGCGCGTGGCTACCCAGCTCGGGAAGCGCGTGCTCGTCGTGGACCGCCGGCCACACATCGGTGGCAACGCCTATTCAGAAGCTGAACCGCAGACCGGCATCGAGGTACACAAGTACGGCGCCCACCTGTTCCACACCTCCAACAAGAGGGTCTGGGACTACGTGCGCCAGTTCACCGATTTCACCAACTACCAGCACCGCGTGTACGCGATGCACAACGGACAGGCTTACCAGTTCCCGATGGGACTGGGCCTGGTCTCGCAGTTCTTCGGCAAGTACTTCACGCCCGAGGACGCGCGGAAACTCATTGCCGAGCAAGCCGCCGAGATCAACACCGAGGACGCGAAGAACCTCGAAGAGAAGGCCATCTCGCTGATCGGCCGGCCCCTCTACGAGGCGTTCGTCAAGGGGTACACCGCCAAGCAGTGGCAGACCGATCCCGTCGAGCTGCCGGCCGCCGTCATCAACCGGCTGCCGGTGCGCTACACCTTCGACAACCGGTACTTCAACGACACCTACGAGGGCCTGCCCGCGGGCGGCTACACGGCGTGGCTGCAGAACATGGCCGCCGACGACCGCATCGAGGTCAGGCTGGGCACCGACTGGTTCGACGTCCGCGACCAGCTGCGGGCGGACAGTCCCGATGCCCCGGTCGTCTACACCGGCCCACTGGACCGTTACTTCGACTACGCCGAAGGCCGGCTGGGCTGGCGCACACTGGACTTCGAAGTCGAAGTCCTACCGATCGGCGATTTTCAGGGCACACCGGTGATGAACTACAACGATCCCGACGTGCCCTACACCCGGATTCATGAGTTCCGTCACTTCCACGTCGAGCGCGACTACCCGACCGACAAGACGGTAATCATGCGGGAGTACTCGCGGTTCGCCGAGGATGACGACGAGCCCTACTATCCGATCAACACCGAGGCCGACCGCGCCCTGTTGGCCGCCTATCGCACGAGGGCGAAGTCCGAGACCGCTTCTTCGAAGGTACTTTTCGGCGGTCGGCTGGGCACCTACCAATATCTGGATATGCATATGGCCATTGCCAGCGCACTGAACATGTACGACAACACGCTTGCACCACACCTGCGCGACGGTGCCCCACTAGCCGAAGAGGAGGGTGCGCGAGCATGAGTCGTGCCAGCGACGATGCAGAGCGAAGCGATGAGGTGGGGGCACCACCCAGCCGCGAAGCGCTAGGGGGAGAGTGGCACCAATGAGCGCCGTGAGCTTGCTGTCCCGAATCATCTTGCCGCGCCCGGGCGAACCGCTCGACGTGCGCAAGCTGTACCTCGAGGAGTCGTCCACGAACGCCCGGCGCGCGCACGCGACGAGCCGCACCTCACTGCAGATCGGTGCGGAGTCCGAGGTGTCGTTCGCGACCTATTTCAACGCCTTTCCCGCCAGCTATTGGCGCCGGTGGTCGATCTGCCAATCGGTGGTGCTGCGGGTCGAGGTGACGGGCGCCGGCCGCGTCGACCTCTACCGCACCAAGGCCACCGGTGCGCGAATCTTCATCGAGGGCCACCAATTCGCCGCCACCGAGGACGAGCCGCAGGTGCTCGAGATCGAGGTGCCGCTCAAACCGTTCGAGGACGGCGGGTGGATCTGGTTCGACATCACCACCGACAGCAAGGTCACATTGATCAGCGGCGGTTGGTATGCGGCCGAGCCCGCCCCCGGCACGGCCAACATCGCCGTCGGCATCCCGACCTTCAACCGCCCGGCCGACTGCGCCAACGCATTGGCCGCCCTCACCGCAGATCCCTTGGTGGACCAGGTGATTGGTGCGGTGATCGTGCCCGATCAAGGTGTCCGCAAGGTGCGCGACCATCCGGACTTCCCGGCCGCGGCCGCGCGGCTGGGCAACCGGCTCTCCATCCACGACCAGCCCAACCTCGGTGGCTCCGGCGGTTACAGCCGTGTCATGTACGAGGCGCTGAAAAACACTGATTGCCAACAGATTCTGTTCATGGACGACGACATCCGCATCGAGCCCGACTCGATCCTGCGGGTGCTGGCCTTGCACCGCTTCGCCAAGACGCCGATGCTGATCGGCGGTCAGATGCTCAATCTGCAGGAGCCGTCGCACCTGCACATCATGGGCGAGGTCGTCAACCCGTCGAACTTCATGTGGACCGCCGCCGCACACGCGGAGTACGACCACAACTTCGCCGAATACCCGCTCAACGACGACAATTCGCGCAGCAAGCTGCTGCACCGGCGTATCGACGTCGACTTCAACGGCTGGTGGACGTGCATGATCCCACGCCAGGTCGCCGAGGAGCTGGGACAGCCGCTGCCGCTGTTCATCAAGTGGGACGACGCCGAATACGGCCTGCGCGCCGCGGAGCACGGCTACCCCACGGTCACACTGCCCGGCGCGGCGATCTGGCACATGGCGTGGAGCGACAAGGACGACGCCATCGACTGGCAGGCCTACTTCCACCTGCGCAACCGGCTGGTGGTCGCGGCCATGCACTGGGACGGCCCAAAAACACAAGTTTCCGGCCTGGTGCGCAGCCACCTCAAGGCAACCCTCAAACACCTTTCCTGCCTTGAGTATTCGACGGTGGCCATTCAGAACCGTGCGATCGACGACTTCCTCGCCGGCCCTGAGCACATCTTCTCGATACTGGAATCCGCTCTGCCAGAAGTACATCGGATGCGCAAGCAGTACCCGGATGCGGTGGTGCTGGCGTCCTCCGACGAGTTGCCGGCGCCGTCGCGGCGGAACTACGAGATGAAACCGCCGGTGAACCCGCTGACAATCGGCTACCGGCTGGCCCGCGGGACGCTGCATCAGCTCAGGCGGG
>NZ_JAFAUS010000413.1 GCF_019243155.1 Mycobacterium sp. | reverse complement strand
GCGTCGGCCACCACGGTCAGCGCCTGACCGACCTGACCGGCCAGCGCCTGCAGCGCGGCGTCATCGGTGGATTCCAGTGCGGCCCTTGCCCGCCCGAGGCTGTCGGCGGCGCTGCCACCGTCCACGTCGTCGAGTTCACCGGAGAGCGCCGCCCGCGCGGTTGCGACGGCTTCGCGCAACGTGTCCAGTTCGGACAGCCGCAGAATGTCGGCGACCAGCGCATCATCCTCACCCGGCTGCGGGTCGACGGTGTCAATCTCGTTGAGCGCGAACTTCAATCGGTCCGCCTCCTGGGCCAGCTCGCGGGCCCGGTTGCGACGGTCGATGAGATCGCGCCGGGCCGTCAGCCACGCGTCGCGCAGTTTCCGGTAACGCTCCAATTTGGGAGCGGTGGCCGCGAACCGGTCGAGCGCGCCCCGCTGTTCCTCGGGCCGCATCAGCCGCAGCTGGTCATTCTGCCCGTGCAGGGTGAGCAGCTCTGTGGTGAAGTCGCCCAACGACTTCGCGGGCACGCTGCGACCGCCGAGGTAGGCCCGCGAAGGCCCGTCACGGCTGACCGAGCGCAGCGCTATTACGCTGCCGTCCTCATCGCGCTCCCCACCTGAGGCTTCCAACATCTCGTCGAGTTGGGCGACCACGGCGTCATCGAGATCGGCTGTGGTGAAACGGCCTTCGACGACGGCGCGTTCGGCTCCCGATCGCACCCTGTTGGCGTCGGCGCGCGCACCGCCGAGCAGGTGCAGCCCGGTCACCACCATGGTCTTGCCGGTACCGGTCTCGCCGGTCAGCACCGTCAGGCCGCGGTCGAACTCCCCGACCGCGGCGCTGATGGCGCCCAGCGCCTCGATGCGGATTTCAGTCAGCATTCAGACAGCACCCGAGCCGCGCCGTCAGTTCCCGCGCCACCCGGTCACCGGCAGCCGGAACTTGCGAACCAACCGGTCGGTGAACGGGGCGCTGTCCAGGCGTGCCCATTTAACCGCTGTGTCGCAACGTTTTACCTCGATCCGGGCACCGGCCGGTATCAGCATTTCGCGCCGACCGTCGCAAAACACCAGTGCGTCATGACCGTCCGCCTCGACCTCGATCGCGATGGTGGCGGCGGGGCTGGTGACCATCGGGCGACCGAACAGCGCGTGAGCGTTGTTGGGTACCACGAGAATTGCCTCAAGGTCGGGCCATAGCACCGGCCCGCCGGCGGAGAACGCATAGGCGGTGGATCCGGTGGGGGTCGACACCAGCACCCCGTCGCAGCCGAATGCCGACACGGGCCGCCCGTCGATCTCGACGACCACCCCGAGCACACCCAGCCGCGGCCCCTTCTCCAGGCTGACCTCGTTGAGCGCCCATCCGTGCTGGATGGTGCCGTCTTCATGACGCACGATCACATCGAGCGTCAACCTGTTCTCCACCCGATAGTTCTGGGTGACAACATGTTCCAGCACTGTGTCGATGGCATCCGCCTCGGCTTCGGCGAGGAAGCCGATGCGGCCGAGGTTGACGCCGAGCACCGGCAGATTGGCGTTGCGGGCTAGTTCGGCCGCCCGCAGGAAGGTCCCGTCGCCGCCGAGCACCAGCACCAGTTCGCAGCCTTCGGCGGCCAGCGGATCGGCGTCGACCACCTCGATCTCGACACCCATCGCCCGCATGTCGTCGGGGGCGAGGCCCAGTGGGCCCCGGTCGACAGCCTCCGCGGACAACACTCGCAGACCAATACCGTTGTCGCCCAGCACTTTCTGCACCCGGCGGGCGGTCTCGGTGGCTTCCTCACGGCCGGTGTGCACCACCATCAAGACCGTGCGGGGAGCGGATTCGTTCACTGTGGCCCGCTTTCCACCGCGCGTTGCACCGCCGCCGCCAGCCCGTCACCGGCCAAGCCCCGATCGGTCCGAGCACGCAGCCATAGGAAGTATTCGACATTGCCCGACGGACCCGGCAGCGGGCTGGCGGTGACGTCGACCGTGTGCCAGCCCAGGTCAGTGGCGCGGCGTGCGACGCCGAGTACGGCATCGATGCGCAACTCGGGGTCGAGGACGACTCCCCCGGCCCCGACCTGGCCTTTGCCCACCTCAAACTGCGGCTTCACCATGGGAACGATATCCGCGTCCGGGGTTGCACAGCCAGCCAGCGCGGGCAACACCGTGGATAGCGAGATGAACGACAGGTCCGCCACCACCAGATCGACCGGGCCACCGATCGCCTCGCGCGACAGCTCACGGGCGTTGGTGCGCTCGACCACAACCACGCGCGGATCGCTGCGCAGCGACCAGGCCAACTGGCCGTATCCCACGTCCACGGCAACCACTTCGGCGGCCCCGCGGTCGAGCATGACTTCGGTGAACCCGCCCGTCGACGCGCCGGCGTCCAGGCAGCGGCGGCCCGCCACCGCGATCTCGAAGGCGTCCAGCGCCCCGATCAGCTTGTGCGCCCCGCGGGAGACCCAGCCACGTTCGCTGTCGTCAGCGACCGTCAGGGCCGCGGTGACAGCGACGGCCGTGCCCGGTTTGCGGGCCGGCATGCCGTCGATGCTCACCTTCCCCGCGCCGATCAACTCCGCGGCCTGCTGACGAGACCGGGCGAGGCCGCGTCTAACCAGCTCGGCGTCAACGCGGGCGCGTCGAGACATGAGCACGCTCAACCCTTCTCCGCTGACTCCAGTGCGGCCAGCAGCACATCGTGCGCCTCGGAAAGACGGCGTGCTATCTCTTCTAGCTCGTCGAGCGACGGCTCCTTCTGGTCTGGGCCATCCTCCGGCCGGGGCAGCCGGGCAAGCAGAGCGTCGATTTCAGCGCGAATCTCATCAGGGTCGATACTCATCGCGTTCCTACGCTAGTCATCCGTCAGTCGGTGTGCACCAAAGACCAGCGCTGCAGCGCGTCGCGGGCCCGGTCGTCGCCGGCCTCGATGCGCGCCGGCCGGCCGTCCGAATCGGAGTTCTGCCTGCCCCACATCGCGCTGGCGACGGCGCGAACGATCGACAGGCCATCCCCGTCATCCGGGCCGCTACCGCTGACCGTCAACGCCGTTTCATCGATGTCGACACGCCAGCCCGACTGCGGCCCCACCGCCAGTCGCTCGCCGTCCTGGTGCAACGAGCGCAGATCGTTGCCGATATAGGTGGGTCGCTGGGCGGGCTCGGCATACACCGCGTCCCGCGCGGAATTGACCCCGGTGAGCACCATCAGGCTGGGCAACTCGGCGGCGTTGGCACCTTCGATGTCGGTGTCCAGCCGGTCACCGACCACCAGGGGCGCACGGAAATCGCCCCGGGCCGCGGCGTCCTTCAGCAGGCCGGGCGCCGGTTTGCCCGCGACCTGCGGCTCGGCGCCGGTGGCGGCCCGCAGCGCGGCCACGAAAGCCCCGTTCCCGGGT
>NZ_JAFAUS010000117.1 GCF_019243155.1 Mycobacterium sp. | reverse complement strand
TGTGCTCGACGGTGTCGCCGTGGACCAGTTCCATGAGTACGAGTGAGTACCGCGCGGTAGACGCCGAAAGCGACCTGCCCATCAGCGCTGCCGAAATCGCGGCGCTGGCCAGTCAGCTGTACGCGGCCAGCATCCGACCCGGTCCGGACAGCCCGCCGCAGTCCGCGCCCGTCGCCCCGCGCGGCAGCGTGCCGGACACGACGGCCGCGACGGCGGCAGGGCAGACCGCTGCGGGCAGTGCCGACGTCTATCCGACGCCGGCCCCGTCGCTCGGTGTCTCCGACACGTACGTACCGGCTCCGACGTCGTACCAGCCCGAGCCGCCGCCGCAGGCCGTGCCGGTCGCGCCGCGCGGCAGCGCGCCGGACACGACGGCCGGCAGCTCGGCCGGGCAGACGGCTTTCGGCGCGGCGGACGTCCACCCGGCGGCCGTTCCGGCCCTGGGGCTGACCGACATCTACCTACCGGCCCCGACATCGTCGGAGCCCGAGGCGCCGCCGCAGGCCGTGCCGGTCACGCCGCGTGGCAGCGCGCCGGACACGACGTCGGTGTCGTACCTGCCGCCCGGTGAACTGAGCGCTTTTGCGGTGCCGACCCAGGGCATCGTCCCGACGGTGCCCGGGGTGTTGGCCGGCGCCGCCCCGACCGCCCCGGTGGGCGCGCGTGGCGCCGTTCCGTCCTGGGTGCCCCAGGTGCCCTCGGTCGGCGACCTGCGTTGGTCCGATGCGCCGCCGTCGCATTCGGAATCGGGCGACGAGCACAACTACCACTTCCTGAACGTCACAGAGCCGGTGCCGCGGTTGCCGGACGAGCACGAGGTGTTCGATGTCAACGCGGTACGGGCGGATTTCCCGATCCTGAAGGAGATCGTCAACGGAAAGCCGCTGATCTGGTTCGACAACGCGGCGACGACGCAGAAGCCGCAAGTGGTGATCGATCGACTGGTGCAGTTCTACGCTCACGAGAACTCGAACATCCACCGCGCCGCACACGAATTGGCGGCCCGGGCTACCGATGCCTATGAGGAGTCCCGCGACACCGTGGCCGACTTCATCGGGGCGCCCAGTTCCGAGAACATCGTGTTCGTGCGCGGCACCACCGAGGCCATCAACCTGGTGGCCCACGCGTGGGGCGGCAAGCACCTGCAGCCGGGCGACGAGATCGTCATCACGCACCTGGAGCACCACGCGAATATTGTTCCCTGGCAGCTTATTTCGCAGAAGACCGGAGCGATCCTGAAGGTGGCTCCGATCGACGACGCGGGCAACCTGTTGCTGAGCGAGTTCGAGGAACTGCTGGGTCCGCGGACCAAGCTGGTCGCGGCCAGCCAGGTGTCCAACGCACTTGGCACCGTGGTGCCGGTGGACAAGATCGTCGAGTTGGGTCATCGCTACGGCGCCAAGGTCTTGATCGACGGCGCCCAGTCGATTCAGCACATCCCGGTCAACGTCGCCGAACTCGGCGCGGATTTCTTCGTGTTCTCGGGGCATAAGATCTACGGCCCCACGGGAATTGGCGCGTTCTACGGCACCGAGGAGGCGCTGACCGAGACGCCGCCGTGGCAGGGCGGTGGGCACATGATCGCCGACGTCACGCTGGAGCGGTCGCTGTATCAAGGACCGCCGACGAAGTTCGAGGCCGGGACGGGCAACATCGCCGACGCGGTCGGGCTCACCGAAGCGCTGCGCTACGTGCAGCGGTTGGGCGTCGAGCGCATTGCCGCTTACGAGCACGCGTTGCTGGAGTACGCGACGCCGCGGTTGGCCGACATCCCCGGAGTTCGTCTGGTGGGCACCGCCGAAGAGAAGGCCAGCGTGCTGTCCTTCGTGCTCGAGGGCCACGAGCCGCTCGAGGTGGGCAAGGCGCTCAACGCCGAAGGCATCGCGGTGCGCGCCGGGCACCATTGCGCACAGCCCGCGCTGCGTCGGTTGGGACTCGAGACGACGGTGCGCCCGTCGTTCGCGTTCTACAACACGTTCTCCGAGATCGACGTGTTCTTGCGCGCCGTGCGCCGGATTGCGGAGGGCGGCACGAACGTCGGCTGAGGTGTTGGGGCGTGGGTCTATCTGGGCCTAAGTGCCTGCGCCCCAACCCAAGACGCGTGACGTCAGCAGCACGACGCCCAGGGAGACCGTCGCGACAACGGTCAGTCCGATGATCGCGACGACGAGCGGGCGCCATCCGGTGCGTGCGATCTGGCGAATGTCGGTGTTGAGGCCCACGCCGGCGAAGGTCAGCAGGAACGCCCATTTCGACACGTTCGCGAGGTTGGCGGTCTGGCCCTTGGTCAGCCAGCCCGCGGTGGCGATCGCCGAGACCACAAGGAACCCCAATACGAATTTGGGGAACTTGGCCCAGATGAACGCGGCCTTGGCCTTGACGCCCGGCGCGATCTCGTCGGCTTGGCCGCGGCCCGCCCAGAACAGCGCGAAGCCAAGAACGACGAACCCGATCAGCGCATTACGTGTCGACTTGACCAGCACCGCGATCTTGCCGGCGTGGTCGGAGTACAAGTATCCGGTGGCCGTGGTCTCGGCGGTATTGTCCACCGAAAGCCCGGCCCACAAGCCGAATTCGTGGTCGGTGAGCCCGATCGCGTGCCCCAGCGGCGGCAACACGAACAGCGACACCGCACCCAACGCCAAGATCGCGGCGATCGCGTAGCTGACGTCGGAGTTTCGGGCGCGAATCGCGCCCTTGGCCGCGACGATGGCCGACACCCCACAGATCGAGGTGCCGATTGCCAACAGCGAGCCGAGCTTGCCCGACAACCCGAATGCGCGTGCCACGACGATGATTACGGTTCCCGCGATCGTCATGTCCACCAGGATCTGCACCAGGCTGATCGCGCCGAGCTTGGCGATATCGCCCAGCACGAATCGCGAACCCAGGGCCACGATCCCGACCTTCAGCCAGAACTCATAGGTCAGCACGCCCGGCCGGAATATCGGGTGCAGGCCGATGGTGTTGGTGATGAGCAACCCAATAACGATGGCCCACAACACATATTCGATGTCGGGTACCGTCCAGTGCTCGTGCTTGGCCAGCGCGTTCCACCAGATCTGCGCGTACTTGCCGAGCACCCCGACGGCGATCAGTAGCAGAATGCCCGGCACGTAGTCGAGCGGGCGAGCGCTGGTAAAGGTTGGTTCGGCCGACGTTTCGTCAGGCTCGACGCGAACTGTGCTCACGCGATCACCACGGAATCTTCGGGAGCACGTTGGCCACCGCCAACGCGACGATCACACCGGCGACCGCGGTCGCCCACCAGTCGACCGACACCGAGCCGATCCGGTCAGACCAGTCCGGCGCCCGCGCCGCCTCGTGGTCCTCTCCGTCAATTGGCACGCCTTCACCCACGATGACTGCTCCTCAAGAACCTATGGCGGCTTTCAGGGGCACACCCTGCTGGGGGAATGGTGACGTTTCGGACGCCAACCAACCAGTGATTCGCTCGCGCTGAATTTAGATCTGTTCCGCGCGGCTAAGTCGGTAGCCCGTCCTTCTCGGCATCCGCGCGGTAGCGTTCCACCCACTCGTCGGAGCGGTGATCGGCTTGCCGCTCGAGCACCGGCGCGGGCGCCAGTTCGCGATCGAGACCGAGTTGCTCCAGGATGTCGCCCACGACCTGAGTCAGGTTGCGCCACAAGACCGGATACGGGATCTCCATCGGCGTGACGCCCTCTTCGGCAAACCACTTGTGCCAGCCCTCTTCCTGGGCGCGCAACATGGTGACGACGTGGGCGATCGCCCCGGCGTGGTACGTAGCCCGTGCATCGCGCACTGGATCGGGCCGGCCCCGCCACACCCGGGTCTGTACCGCCCGCCAGAACGACACCGCCTGTGACACCACATCGGGACGGTGGATGTGAATGAGGAGCGGTTGTTCGCCCACGACGTCGCGAATCGCTGCCAGCAGGCCGTCGCCGCTGCGGTCGGGCAGGTTCTTCGCCCGCTTCAACAACAAAGGAGTCTGATTCCACATCAGCTTGCCGCCCCAGATTCCGTTCGGCGTCCTGCCGACGGTGCGGATGTAGTCGCGCCAAATCTCGGGCGGTGCCAGATCCGGCGTCCCGACGTCCAACGGATCGAGCAAGCTCAGGATCGATTCGTCGCCGACGTCGGCGAACCACTCCCGCGGCTGCGGTGCCTGGCTGGTGGCCGGCAGGTATTGAAAGAACTCCTGCGGCTCGCCCGCCACGCCGGTTGCGCGCAGCGATTCGACCAGCAGAGTGCTGCCACTGCGCTGCGAGGCCAATACCAGGTACGACGACGGAGTATCAGTCACGCAGGAAGTCTAACCAAAACGAAATGCCGCCCTGGGCGACGCAATTGCGCTCACACTGAATGCAACCCTTGTGCCGAATGCTGCTTACCCGAACCGTGACTCACGGCGATGACAGCCAAACGGAACGGGTGCCGCATGTGCTCTATTAATTCCTCGGCAAACAAGAATTCGTGAGCGGCGAATAGTGACCGGGCGCCGATAGAGATGGGGTTCGCCACACTCGGCTGCGCGGATGGGTTCCACCCGTCCGGCCGCTGGCTCTGGCGTTGTCGCGCGCCTCCGGGCGGCCCAGTCCTTCGGTCCGAAAGCGGATGTCGCACTCGCGACCGCACCGGGTGGGATCCGCGGTCTTGTAGCCAAATAATTGTCTGATTGCGCAGGTCGGCGCAAAAATCTGCCGGGCTTTGACGCTCGCTGGCCATATTATTTCTGGTTGATTACAACCCTGACGCCGGGCATCGCTTTGCCCGTAAATTCCTCGCGTGGTCTATGCGCTAAACAATCGTCGCGACCACATGTAAACACTGCTGGCTCTTATTAAGTCGATTAATTACAAACGGATTAATCTTGTTACGAAATTGGGGGACCGGAGCCGTATGAACGGCACCACGATCGCAAAGCCCATGAACGCATTGGGTGAGTTCTTCATGCTCAGCGCAGAAGCATTGGTCGCCGCGGTCAGAGGACCGTGGGCGTGGCGCGAGCTGCTGGAGCAGATCTGGTTCGTGGCGCGGGTCTCCATCTTCCCGACGATCATGCTGTCGATCCCGTACACGGTGCTGATCGTGTTCGTCCTCAACATTCTGCTCGTCGAGATCGGCGCCGGTGATCTGTCCGGCGCCGGAGCGGCGTTGGCGTCGGTGGGGCAGGTCGGGCCGGTTGTCACGGCGATGGCGGTCGCCGGTGCCGGGTCGACGGCCATGTGCGCCGACCTGGGCGCCCGCACCATTCGCGAGGAAATCGACGCGATGAAGGTGATCGGGATCAATCCCATTCAGGCCCTTGTGGTTCCACGCATTATCGCAGCCACTTTCGTTGCGTTGCTGCTATATTCGGTGGTCGCGGTCACCGGCTTGACCGGGAGCTACATCTTCGTGGTCTTTGTTCAGCACGTAACCCCGGGGGCCTTCATCACGGGCATGACCCTGGTCACCGGGCTGCCGCAGGTGGTGATTTCGCTCATCAAGGCGACGTTGTTCGGGCTGTCCGCCGGGCTGATCGCCTGCTACAAGGGCCTGTCGGTGGGCAACGGTCCCACCGGGGTCGGCAATGCCGTGAACGAGACGGTGGTGTTCTCCTTCATGGCCCTGTTCTTCATCAACATCGTGCTGACCGCGCTCGGAGTGAAGGTGACCGCGAAATGACCGTTGCGCTAAGAGCGCCCTCGTGGTTCACCACCGCCGGCCCCAACCTGACCGCCTACGCGCGCAGGCTCGGCGAGCAGACCGAGTTCTACGGCAAATCCCTGGCGTCGACCGTCGACGCGGTGCGGCGCTATCCCAACGAGCTGCTGCGGCTGATCGCCGAGATGGGTTTGGGCAGTGGGGCGCTCGCGGTCATCGGCGGCACGGTGGGCATCATCGGCTTTCTGACGCTGACCACCGGTGCGCTCGTCGCGGTGCAGGGGTATGACACGTTGTCCAACATCGGCGTCGAGGCGCTGACCGGGTTCCTGTCGGCGTTCTTCAACGTCCGGATGATTGCGCCGTGCACGGCCGGGGTGGCCCTGGCCGCCACCATCGGCGCCGGCACCACGGCACAGCTGGGCGCCATGCGCATCAACGAAGAGATCGACGCGCTGGAAGTCATGGGTATCCGCGCGATCACCTATCTTTCGTCGACGCGCATCATCGCCGGGGTGCTGGTCGTCATCCCGCTGTATGCCGTCGCGGTGCTGATGTCGTTCATTGCCGCCAAGTTCGGCACCATCTATATCTACGGTCAATCACGCGGCGTGTACGAGCACTACTTCTCCACGTTCCTGCGTCCCACCGACCTGCTCTGGTCGTTTCTGGCGGCGCTGGCCATGGCGACGGGTGTGATGGTCGTACACACCTACTACGGTTTTACCGCGACAGGGGGCCCCGCTGGGGTGGGCGAAGCTGTCGGGCGTTCGGTGCGGTCATCGATGATCGTCACGGCGTTTGTGTGCCTTGCGATTTCGTTGTCCGTCTACGGGCAGTCCGGCAACTTCAACCTGTCGGGATGACTGGATGAGCAACCACAGAGACAGCGGCGCGCGCAGGAGAAACCGGGTCCGCACCAGCACGATCGACCCGATCTGGTGGGCACCAACACTTTTCATTCTCGTCGCGGTGATAATCGCTTTGACCGCGGGGGCGTTCTCGGGCAAATTTCAAGAATTCATTCCCCTCACACTCGTGTCGGACCGGGCCGGCCTCGTGATGGAGCAGGGCGCCAAGGTCAAGCTGCGCGGCGTGCAGGTCGGTCAGGTCGGCTCGATCGGCACCGACGTCAAAGCGGCTCGGCTGCAGCTGAAGATGCAACCAGGCCCGTTCAAGTACCTGCCGAGCAACCTCGAGGCCGAGATCAAGTCGACGACGGCGTTCGGGTCCAAGTACGTCGATTTGATCGTGCCGGAAAACCCCAGCCGGACACCACTGAAGTCCGGTGCGGTGCTGCATTCGCGCAACATCACCGTCGAGGTCAACACCGTGTTCGAGAATCTGCAGTCCGTGGTCCACGCGATCGACCCGGCGAAGCTGAACGCGATCTTGTCCGCCTTCTCGGAGTCGGTGCGCGGCAAGGGGGAGCGGATCGGTGAGGCGATCACTGACGCGAACAACCTGTTGCTGACGGTGAACCCGCGGATGGACACCATTGGCAAGGACTGGAAGCTCTTCGGTAAGACGACAGGGATCTATTCCAATGCGGCCCAGGATATTCTGTCGATCCTCGACTCGGCCGCGACGACCAGCACCACCCTCACCGAAAACCAGCGGTCGCTCGACTCGCTGTTGTTGTCGGCGGTGGGCCTGAGCCAGACCGGCATCAACGTCATCGGCAGAAACGAATCCAATATCGTGCGGTCGATCAACCTGCTAGATCCGACCACGGCGTTGCTGAACAAATACTCGCCGACCTTCACCTGCCTGTTCCAGGGCGCGCAGTGGTACGTGGACCACGGCGG
>NZ_JAFAUS010000465.1 GCF_019243155.1 Mycobacterium sp. | reverse complement strand
AAGAGCTGGCTTGCGCATCTCTTGCAACCGACGTTAGGGCAGCGGAAATCCCACGTGAAATGCCTGCTGTAAAGCATCTATGCTCGGCAGGCATGGGCGTGTTGCACGGCGGCCGAGTCGAGCTGCGCCACCTGCGGGCGTTCGAGGCGGTGGCTCGGCTGCAGTCGTTCACCCAGGCCGCCGACGAACTCAGCATCACCCAGCCCGCGCTGAGTCGCACCATCGCGCAGTTGGAAGACGCGGTGTCGGTGACGCTGTTCGACCGCAGTTCGCGGCGTGTGGAGACGACCCGGGCCGGACACGTGTTCCTCGACTACGTCGAGCGGGTCCTCGCCGAGCTGGCACGCGGCTTCGATGCCCTGCGGCGCCAGCCGAGCATTCGTTTCGGGTTCAGTTGGTTGTTGCCCGACCCGTGGGCGCAGGACACCGTCGCGCGGTTCGAGCGGGCGACCGGGACCACGGTCAGCCTGGTTCGCACCGACGACGCGCTCGCGGCCGTGCAGCAGGGAAGGGTCGACGTCGCCGTGGTGCGCGGGCTGGTGACATCCACGGCGGTTCGAATCGTGCACTTGTTCAACGAGTCACGTGTAGCGGTGTGCTCTGTCCACTCGCCGCTGGCGAACCGATCGGAGTTGGACTGGGCCGAGATCCCGCGGCTGCCGCTCGTGGTCAACACCACCAGCGGCACCACCGGACCGTGGTCCTGGCCGGCGGGCGACGGGCCGAAAACCGTTGTGGAGACGGCGAATTTCGACGAGTGGATCGAATCCGTCGCGACCGATCGCGGCATCGGCGTCATTCCCGACGTCGCGGTCAGACGCAACATCCATCCCGGCGTGCGGTTCATCGCCCTGCGCGGCGCACCGGCGAGCCCGGTCTCCTTGGCACTGCTGCCACGTGCCCGCAACGCCGCACTGCGCAGGTTCGTCGAAGCGGCGGTGGCGAGCGCGCAGGAGATCTGAGCTCACACGCGCCGGCAGATCGATTCCAGGAACGGTTCGGCGACGGCGAGAAAGCCGCCGGGATCCGAGGAGAACCCCACGTGGCCGGTGTCCAGGATCTCCAAGCGGGATCCCCGAATGTTGGCGTGGGTTGCGCGGCCCGCGCGCAGGGGTAGCACGATGTCCCGCTTGCCCCACACGAGGAGGGTGGGCGCGGACAACTCCGCGGCCCGGGCGCGCAGATCGTGCCCGGGCGTGGCGAAGCTGCGCCACAACCCGGTCGCGACGCGGAGGCCCTCGGCGGTCTTGGCGGCCGCGATCGCACGCGCGGCGATTTCCCGGTCGCTGTCCGTGCGAGCCTTCATGTAACCGCGGACGAATGGGGGAGCGATGCTGCGAAATACCGCGGGCGTGCCCATCACCGCGCACATCGATCGGGTGATGAAGTTCGACGGGACGAAGCCGCCCGAGTTGACCAGGACCAGGCCGGCGACGGATTCGGGGCGGTTGATCGCCAGCCGCGCGGCGGCGAATCCGCCGACCGAGTTTCCGATCAACACCATCCGTGTCAGGCCCAGCCCGTCGACGACGTCTTCGAGCACGTCGGCAAATAGCGGCGCGCTCGGTTCGACGGATGCATCGACGGGGTCGGAATCCCCGTGCCCGGGCCAGTCCACCGCGATCGTGCGATAGCGGCGGGCCAGCGCCTCGACGATCTGGTCGAAGTCATGGCGATCGTGCAGTGACGCGTGCAGTAGCAAAACCGTTGGGCCGCTGCCCAGTTCGCTGTAGGAAACTCGGCCCGCCCTGGTCTGAACTGTCGGCATTCGCAGCCCCTCTCGTTCCGTTGACCGACTGGTCGGTCATAAAGTACCGTACAACCTGACGAGCGGTTGCGACAAGAGGAGATGCGAATGGCTCAGGCCCCGCCTCCCGAGGCACCCTTCGCGGAGAAGATGGCCTTTTACCGCGGCCAACACACGTCGAAAGGGGTCCGGGTGACGCACCTGATCGGCATCCCGATCATCGCGGCGGGCATGCCGCTGATGTTCGCCAAACCGCGGGTGGGGGCGCCGATGTTCATCGGCGGGTGGGCGATGCAGATCCTCGGCCACCGGTTGTTCGAGAAGAACTTGCCGTCGACCCATAAGGGCTGGATCACCTACCAGCTCACCGGCGTGATCGACGTCTGCGAGCAGTACGGCGAGATGCTGGCCCGTCGCAGCCAACGTAGGGCGGCCCTGCGGTGAGGTCACCCGAACCGGGCCGCACCGCGCTGCTGGACGCCGGGCAGCGCCTGCTCTCGGCCGCGGACCTGGCCAGGATCTCCGTCAACGCGATCGTCGCCGAGGCCGGCATGGCGAAAGGCAGCTTTTACCAACACTGGCCCAGCCGCGCCGAGTACGTACGCGCGCTGCATGCCCGGTTCCATGACGAGCTGCAGGAAGCGATCACGGCCGCGACGGCCGACCTGGCGCCCGGGGCCGATCGCCTCAGGGCGGGCATGGCCGCCTACCTCGACGGGTGCCTGGCCGAACCGGCGACCAAGGCGCTGCTGGTCCAGTCGCGCACCGAGGCCGGGCTCAGCGATCTGGTTGCGGCGCGCAACGACAGCGCCGCCGCGCAGATCATGCCCGACCTGGTGGCGCTTGGCTGGGCAGCGCCGGAACCGATCGCCGCGCTGCTGGTCGCCGCGGTCGCCGAGATCGCCCTGGTCGAGCTCGACGCCGCACGCCCCGACGACGCGCTGCGTGGGGGACTGCTGCGGCTGGCCACCCGGAGGACCTAGTTCAAGGACGCCAGGCCCGATCGAAGCAGGTCCAGACTCGTGGCCACGATCTCCCCGAGGTCGCCGCTACAGCCGTTGCGGCCCCAATTCTCCACTGCCACAACGAGTGCCGCCGCGAGCGTGGAACCCGCGACCTCGGCGGCCAGGTCAGCCTCGGGGTTGCGGCTCCTGACGAACTCGGTCAGCACGTGGGCGAACGACGACTGCACCACGCGCAGGTGGCCTTCGATTCGCTCGGCGCTGATCAGCTCCGTGCGGGCCGTCGCGGCCTGGCGGACCACCTCGAGATCGTGCGGGAAAGCGGCGACGCTGGCCAGCACGGCGTCGAAAACCGACTCGGACGCCGGACGCTGTGCCAGCGCCTCGGCCAGCCATTCCAGCTGGGTCTCGTAGTCCTGGAACAGCACCGCCTCCTTGGTGGGGAAGTGCCGGAAGAACGTGCGCTCGGTGACGCCGGCTTCGGCCGCCAGCTCCGTCACCGTCACGTTCACAAATCCCTTGCGCGCGAAGCTCTTCAACGCGGCTTGACGCAGTGCCTCGTGCGTCGAACGCCGGCGTAACTCGTGACGGTTGATCGGGGCGGCCATCTCGCATTGATCGTAACCGACTTCTTCCAATTGTGTCAGTACTGACATATTCTGGTCAACGCGAGGAGGTCAACGATGACGGACTACGACGCGATCGTGGTGGGCGCCGGCCACAACGGGCTGACAGCCGCGGCAATCCTGCAGCGCGCGGGCCTGCGCACGGTTTGCCTGGAAGCCAACACCTACGCCGGCGGCATGGCAGCGACCGTCGAACTGATCGACGGCTTTCGTTATGAGATCGCGGGCTCGGTGCAGTTCCCGATGGCCAGCCAGCTCACCAAGGACCTCGGGCTCGACACGCTGCCCGCGATCGAACCTGAGGTGATGTCGACGAACATCGGCGAGAACGGCGAAGAGCCGATGGTCTTCTATCGCGACCCGATGCAATTGATGACGCATCTCAACTCCAAGCACGGCCTCGAGGCCGTCACCGGCATGGCCGAACTCATCGCGTGGAGCCAGGCGCCCGCACGGGCACTCGGCCGTTTCGATGTGCGCCGGCCACCCAACACGCTCGACGAAATGTATGCCTGCGCAACCAACGACGCCGAACGCCGGGCGATTCACGAAATGCTGTTCGGCTCGTCGATGGACGTGATCGACCGCTATCTACCGGACAAGGAAAAGCACGCCGTCATGCGCGGGATGCTGGCGTTCTTGGCCGTCAACTCCACCTACCGCGGGCCGTACACACCCGGCAGCGCAACCTGTTTGGCCTTCGCCCTGGCCGTCCCCGACGACAGCACCGCGATGATGACCAAGCTCAAAGGCGGCATCGGCGCACTCACCGAACACCTGCGCGAGCTCTTCATCTCCCACGGTGGCGAGATTCGCTTCCGCGCCAAAGTCGAGCAGATCCTGGTCGACCACGGCAAGGTCACCGGCGTGCGGATGCGGGACGGATCGATCGTCTCGGCGCCGATAGTAGTGTCCAACCTGTCGCCCGATCTCACCCTCACCGAGCTGATCGCCCCCGAACACATTCCCGCGGAACTTATTTCGCGCGTCTCCGGCCGAGACCACCGCGCCTCGTTCGTGCAGATCCACTTCGCGCTGGACGGGCTACCAGAATTCGCGCCGCCGTATGAGTTCCTCAACGAGGAAGGTATGCAGCAGTCGGTCGGCATCTTCGGGTCACCGGAAGAACAACAGCGACAATGGGAGATCTGCCGACAGGGACTCGTCCCGGACAATCCGTCGATGGGGATGCAGATCCCGTCGGTGCACGACCCCGGCATGGCGCCGCCCGGCAAGCACGCCGCCAGCGCGTACGCCTACGCCTTCCCGGTCGAGGTGCCCCGCGACCAGCATGGCCATCTCAAAAACGAGATGGCGCAACGGGTTATCGACAAGATCACCAGGTTCGCGCCCAACTTCAAGGACATCCTGATCCGCAACATCACCTTCGCGCCGTATCACATGAACACCATGTTCGGCGCCCCCGACGGCGACTTCTGTCACGGGCTGTTACACCCGGACCTGATGGGGCCCAACCGTCCCGGCCCGAAGGGCTTCCTCGACATGCCCATCGGAATCGATGGCCTCTACCTGGGCGGCGCGGGATGCCATGGCGGGCCGGGCATTACGTTCACTCCGGGGTACAACGCGGGTTATCAGGCGCTCGACGACGCGCCGTAGCCGCGGATCAGCCCCCGAACGTGCCGGTAAGCTGCGCCTGCGCGTTCGCGGCGGCGCCGATTGCCTGCGCCGCCTGCACGCCCGCCAGGCCACTCGGCAGCTGGTAGTCGTTGGGCAGCTGATAGAGCGTGAACCGGTAGTGATGCGTCCCGGTTCCCGCCGGCGGGCATGGCCCCTTGTAGGCGGGGTCGCCGGCGGTGTTCGGTAGGGCGATGCCGCCGGCCGGGCTCTGGCCGTCGGCGGTGCTGCCGGCGCCTGGGGGAATCCCGACCACGATCCAGTGCACAAAGACACCGTTGACGGCGTCCGGATCGTCGACGACAAGCGCCGCGCCCAAGGGAGCCGACCATGTCAAGGGCGGCGAGATGCCGGCCCCCTTGCAGGTGTATTGCGCCGGTATCGGCGCGCCGTTGCCGAAGGCGGGACTGTTGATCGTGAGCGGGCCGCCGGCGGGCGCCGCCGGCAAGGTCCGGGCGACCGGAGTCATCTTCGTCGCGAGCGGCGCCGTCGTTCGGCCGCCGGCGTAGCCGGCCTGCGCGGCCACCAGCGCCAAACCCGCACCGGCAACAGCGATCCGTGCAAGTGTGCGATTCATGAAGAAAAGTGTGGCTGCAGCGCTACCAGAACGAAAGGGTCTTTGAGCCCACGCTGGGTTAATCGCGCTTGTTCTGCTCCATCACCCGGTCGCGCAGCCCCTTGGTCGCCGTGTCGAGCAGGCTACTGGCGCCCTTCTTCACCAAGAAACCGGGAACCGGCATCAAGAGGTCGACGGTGAGATCGAAGCGGACCCGGGTCGAGTCGCCTTCGGGACTCAGCGTGTAGCGGCCCTCCTGCGCGCGTTGCTGTTTGGCGCTGATCAGTGTCCAGCTCACGCCGTCGTCGTGCACGCTATAGGCCAACTCCTGCTCGTCGCTGACGCCGACGAGTTTGACCACTTGCTTGGATCTGCTGGGGTGCCCTTCGTCGTCCCGTTCGAGAATCTCGACCTTTCGATGGACCGACGACCACTCGGGCAAGGACTCGAGGTCGAACAACACGTCCATGATCTCGTCGGGTGTCGCGTCGATGACGACCTCGCGGGTTTCGGTGATGGCCACCGCACAGAGATAACCGCTGCGGCGGCGCCGGAAACCACCTTTGCCAGGCCGGTGTCGGTCAGGGCACCAGCACGACCTTGCCGATGTTCTCCCGTGCCGCCAAGATCCGGTGCGCTCTGGGGGCGTCGGCGAACGGCACGGCTGCGTGGACGATGGGGGAGGCGGTGCCGTCGCGCAGCGCCTCGCCCAGCGGGGTGATCCAGG
>NZ_JAFAUS010000091.1 GCF_019243155.1 Mycobacterium sp. | reverse complement strand
GCGCCTCGGTCAGCATCATCAGTGCGAGCAACCCGGCGACCTCCCCCTCGTCGGGCAGGCTGGTGCGCAGTTGCCGGGTCAGCCTGATCGCTTCGCTCGTCAGCTCGACCCGGTTGAGAGCCTGTCCCGACGTGGCGGTGTGGCCCTCGTTGAAGACCAGATACAGCGTGCTCAACACTGCGGGCAGCCGCTCGTTGCACTCGCGCGCCGTCGGCGTCCGAAACTGCGTACCCGTTTCCCGGATGCGCGCCTTGGCACGGCTGATCCGTTGCCCCACCGTCGCTTCGGGAAGGAGCAGAGCGTGCGCGATCTCCGCGGTGGTCAGCCCGCCGAGTGCGCGCAACGTCAGCGCGACCTGCGATGGTGCGGTCAGCTCGGGGTGGCAGCACAAGAACAGCAGCGCCAACGTGTCGTCGACCTCGGGCACCGTGCCGGGCGCAGGCTCGAGAGTGTAGGAGTGCTCGCGACGCCGGCGCGCGGCCTCGCTGCGATAGGTCTCGATCAGCCGCCGCGACGCGGCCGTGATCAGCCAGCCGGTCGGGTTTTTCGGGACGCCGTCGACCGGCCAGCTACGAGACGCGGCGAGCAGCGCCTCCTGTACCGCGTCTTCGCAGTCATCGAAGTCGCCGTTGCGGCGCACGAGCACGCCGAGCACGCGCGGGGCGAGCTCGCGCAGTAGCCCGAGTGCGTTATTGGATTGCGTTGCGGGACTCACATATCCATTCCGCTCAAATCCAGCACCGGCCGGACCTCGACGAGACCCCACACCGCATCGGGCACCCGCGCCGCGATCTGCAGGGCGCGGTCCTCGCTCTCGCAGTCAATCAGCAGGAAGCCGGCCAGATGCTCCTTGGCCTCGGCGAAGGGCCCGTCGCTGATCACCGTCTGGTTGTCGGCGACCTTGACACGTTTTGCCAGAGCGGGATCCGCGAGGCCTTCGCTCACCACCAGCTCGCCGGTTTCGGCGAGCTCCGCGCTGAGCGCGACATGGTCGTGGCCGAACCGCTCCCGCATGTCCTCGGGCAGCGCCTTCCAGCGCTCGAGAAACTGCGGATTGCTCTGAATCAGGATCATGTACTTCATTACCGCCTCCGTGCGTCTCCGCGATTGTCGAAAAAGTATTGCGCTCCTGTGTCGAAACCGCGGCGCCTGCTTCGACACCCCTGTGAAGGCGCCGCTTTAGGGGGCCCAGGAGAAAGGATCGAACATGCAGATCAGCCACACCGGAACCGACATACACGCGGTTCTCGACAAGCTCGTGGCCGCGCACGCCGCGCATGACGCCGAGGCACTTTTCGCGCTCAACACGGACGACATGGTGGCGTATTCGCTCGCGCCGCCGCTACAGCAGGGCCCCGACACGCCGTACGGCACCGTGGCGGGAATTCAGGCGTGGTTCGCGGGATTCGAGCGCCCGATGGAGATCGCGTTCCGCGACCCGGTCGTGACGCAGGACGGCGACCTCGCTTTGGTCCACTCCCTGACGAAGATGACCTTCACCCGTGCCGGGGAAAGCGAATCGCACTCGACCTGGTACCGCTCGACCTTCGGCCTGCGCCGCATCGACGGTTCCTGGCGTATCGCGCACCGGCACGACTCGACACCGTTCTACATGGACGCGACGTTCCGCGCGGCTACCGATTTAGAACCCTGATCGATGTGCGTTGTGCTGCAGGCGGATTCAGCCCGGCAAGGGTACGCCGCACTGCAGCACACCGTTGTTGGGGTCGGTATTTCCCGGCGTGGGTTTGACCATCTGGTCGGCCTGGGTGAAAACGTGGTCGTCGGAGTCGATCTCGCAGTGCACGTTGGCCGCGTAGGGGAAATGCAGCACGATCCGCATGCCGGCCTGCTGCGGGTCGGGCAGCACGGTGTTGGCTTCGAATACGTTTCCAGGCATGGAAGGAAGGTTGGTGGTGTTCGTCTGGCCGCCGTTGATGATGAAGGAGGCCTGGGTGCCGGTGGTCAGCGCGTCGATCCTGGCGCGGTAGGTGATGTTGTGCAGGTCCGCCCGCGCGGTCGGCGGCATCGCCTGGGCGCCGAGGGCGACGACGGTCACCGCGGCGAAGGGCAGCAATCGACGGCCGGTGGGGCTCATAGTTGCCGAGATTACGCGCAGCATGATTTTCGAACCAATCCTCAGGGCTGGTCTCGCGGACACCACAGCGTGGTGCGGCCACCCACCCGACCGTGGTCGAGGCGGGTGCCGCAGCGCGGGCAGTGCGGGTCCGGTTCGTCCCGCGTCCCGGTGAGCCAGCGCGCCAGGCGGGGCACCCGACCATGTCGCACCGCGGTGCGCAGCACCTGCGTCATCGCGCGATGCAGACCCGCCACGTCATCGTTGTCCAACTCCGCAACCCGGCGGGTCGGCCGTATCTTGGCGCGCCAGCAGATCTCGTCGGTGAGCAGGTTGCCGAGGCCTGCGACCACCGACTGGTCCATCAGCGTCGCCTTGAGGCTGCGAGATCCTGTTCGCTTGCCGCTCAGCACTTCGCGGAACGCCCGCAGGTCAAGGCCCAGCGCATCGGGGCCCTGCGGCCCGGTGACATGCGCGACGTCCTCGTCGTTGTCGGCGAGCCAGATTCGGCCAATTTGCGCAGGTCGGCGTAGCGCAGTTCACCCTTGTCGAGCGAGATCACCAGTCGCTCATACCCGATCTCGTCGGCGCCGTCGGCGGCGTAATAGGGATGGCCCGTCATGCCGCTGTGGATCAGTAACGTCGGGCCGTCCGTCGGCAGCATCAGCCATTTGCCGTGCCGAGACGGGGTGGCGAATCGGTGACCGTCCAACCGGCGCGCGAAGGCTTTCGCGGTGGTGTTCCGCAGAATGCCCGGATCTTTCACCGTCACATGCCGAATCCTCCGGCGGGGGAGCGTGGTGGCCAGCTCGCGCCGAAATCCCTCGACGTCCGGCAGTTCAGGCACGCAGCTTCGCCAGCCGATCCCGTGGGCCGGCCAGTGATCGGGCATGCCGGGACATGTTCGCCCACGGATCGCGTTGACCGGCCAGGCGTTTGGGAAGATCGCCGATCGTGAAGCGGTCCGGTCGCAAATCTCGGCCGTCCAGTTCATCCCACTCCAGCGGCGTTGCCACCGGCGCACCCTCACGGGCCCGAACGGAGTACGGCGCAACCGCCGTCTGCGCGTAGGCGTTTCGCATGATGTCGAGGTACACCCGCCCGCCACGCTTTTCCTTGCGTGCCTCCACGGTGCGGTGGTCGGGATCGTCGGCGACCACCACCTCGGCCACGTCGCGGGCGAACTGCCGGGCGGTGTCGAAATCGGTGTCGGCCTTCACCGGGACCACGACGTGCAGCCCGCGCGACCCGGTGGTCTGTACATAGCGCGCCAGGCCGAGATCGTCCAGCACCCCGGCCACCGCGTGGGCGGCGGCGCGCACCACGGCGAAGTCGCTGTCGGACGGGTCGAGGTCGAAGACCAGCCGGTCGGGGTTGTTCAGATTGTCCTGCCGCGACTGCCACGCGTGCAGTGTGATGGCGCTCTGATTGGCGAGCCAGCGCAATGTCTCCGGGCGATCGGCGACCAAATGCACCACGGTGCCGCCTTCTTTGTCGACCTCGACCCGGCCCATCCAGTCCTGCAGCGTGTCGGCGAAATCCTGTTGAATGAACCCCTTTTCGCCGATGCCGCGGGGAAACCGCTGCACGTTGAGCGCCCGGCCCCGCAGGTGCACCAGCATTGTCTCGGCCACGGCGTCGTAGTAGGTGACGAGATCGCGTTTGGTGATCCGGCCAGCGGGAAACAGGACCCGGTCCGGGTGGGTGATCTCGACGTCGACGTTGGCCATCAGTGTGTCTCCCGCACCACGTCGCGGGGTTCTTTGTCGGTGCGCAGGCCGAGGTAGCGCGGGTGGCGCAGCTTGCCGTCGCGGGTCCACTCGCTGAATCCGATCTGCACCACCATGTCCGGGCGCACCCAATGTGCGCCGGCCTCACGCACCAAACCCTTTGTGAAGGGTGGTGATTCGAGGTGCCTCGTCGACAGCTGTTCGTGCAGGCGGTGCAGTGTGGCTTCGTCGAAACCGGTGCCCACCTTGCCTGCATAGACGAATTCGCGGCCTTGGTAATAGCCGAGCAGCAGAGCGCCCAAGTCGACTCGACTGCCCTTCGGGCTGGTGTACCCGCCGACCACGAACTCCTGGTCGTGCACGCATTTGAACTTCAGCCAATTCCGGGATCGGCCACTGTCGTATGTCGAGTCGGCCCGCTTGGCGATGACGCCCTCGTCCCCGCGCCGGCATGCGGCCTGGTAGGCGGCGATCCCGTCCTCGACCCGGTGGGTGGCGAAGCGAAGCGGATCGGTGAAGTCAATTGCTTTGCGCAGCAGTTTCTTACGCCACGTCAGCGGCACCTCGACCGTCGACTTGCCGTCGAGGTGCAGCACATCGAACAGGTAGTAGAAAACGCGGACTTCGGATGCACGGGCCACCTCGGGGTTGGTGATGCCCAGGCGGCCCTGCAGTCGGGCGAAGCTGGTGCGGCGGCCATCGAATGCCACCACCTCGCCGTCTACGACAAACCGCGAGGTGTGCTGCGCCGTGAAGGCGTCAACCAGTTCCGGGTAGGTTCCGTTGAGCGGCTGCCGATTTCGCGACAGCAGCCGCACCCGATCGCCGTCACGAAACGCCAGGCAGCGCATTCCGTCGAACTTGCGCTCAAAGATCCACTGCGGATCGGAGAACCTCTTGTCGGTCAGGGTCGCCAGTGTGGGCGCCCGCCAGTCGGGCACCGGCTCGTCGTGCAGCGCGTCGCGCACCGCCTCGGGCAGACTGGAGAACAGCGTCACGACGGGTCGTCCAGGTCGACCAGGGTGCGGCCGGACAACACCGACTCGGGTTGGCTTCGCACCGGCTTGCGCCGCGCGTCGGCGTCGTCGTCTTTGCGCTTGACCAACAGCCACGTCTCCTCTTTGCCCTCGCGAATGCGGGTGAGCGCGTAGCCGCCGCGCAACTTCTCGCCGTGCAACTCAAACGAAAGATGGCCCCGCTGTAGAGATTCCGACAGCTCGTGGTTGGCGGCGTTGGTGTAGGTGCCGCGGTCCCAGACGATGACGCGCCCGCCGCCGTATTCGCCTTTCGGGATCACGCCCTCGAATGTCGCGTAATCCAGTGGGTGATCCTCGGTGCGGCGCGCCATCCGCTTGTCCTTAGGGTTTGTCGACGGTCCCTTGGGTACCGCCCACGATACGAGAACGCCGTCGATTTCGAGACGGAAGTCGTAGTGGTCGCTGCGCGCCGCGTGGTGCTGGATGACGAAACTCGGGGCCTTTCCAGGCGAGTCGTTGGCGCGGCGTCGGGCCCCCTTGCCGGACGGCTCCGTGCTCTTCCCGGACCTCCGTTTCCGCCGGTACTCACTCAAAGGCATGCGAACGGCATACCCGTAGGCGTGCCCAGAAAACTCCTAGCCCACGCGCCAGCTCAGCTCCATGTCCTTGCCGGCCAGCCATGCGGACAGGTCATAACCGTTGCGGGCCAACCCGTCGATGGTGTCCACGGCGCGGCGCACCGCCTGTTCGGCGACCTCCGGCGTCAACAAGCCGTGGCGGACGGCGTCGAGCAACTCGTCGACATCGGCCAGTTTCGCCCAGCTGCCGGTGCGGACTTCGATGTCGAGGTAGTGGTCTTCGGAGCGCCAGACGTCGGGGCCGGGGGTGTACTCACCCACGTCGAGGTAGTAGTCGTGGTCGCGCTCATGCCCGGGATTGAAGTGAAACACGGTGGCGCGCAGGCCGAGCGACGGCAGCAGCCACGACTCGAGGTAGTGGAACTGGGCCCGGCCGGGGGTGGGCCGGGCCACGTAGAGCCCCCACGGGTGGACCACGTACTCGTCGACTGCCCGCACTATCCCTTTGGGATCGGTGTTAGTGCAGGCGATCAAATCGAACGTTTCGTGCTTGGGCGCGTGGATGGCCTAACCCTACTAACGACGCAACCGAAGCTTCCAGCGCACGAAGCCGGCATAAAACACCGACAGCGCGGCCAGCATGCCCATGTCGAGCAGCCAGATCTTGGACGTGTGCTGCCAGAACCGGTCCTGGGACAGCAGCGAGTCGGGCACCAGGTGCCGCAGATCCACCGTCGATGCGGCCGCGGAGTAGCCCCAGCGCGCCGGCATCGCCCACGAGAGCTGGTTCAATCCGAGCCGCCCGGTCACCGGGACCATGCCGCCGCACAGCACCAGCTGCGCCATCACCGCCACCACGAACAGCGGCATGATCTGCTCGCTCGAGCGAACCAGCGATGAAATGGCCAGCCCGAGAATGGCGGACGCGACACAGGTCGCAGCGACTGTGGCGAACAGTTCGACGGTCGCCCCCACGTTCGAATGGCCGAGCAACACTGCGCCGCGAGTCGGCGCGCTCTTGCCGATCACCACGATCGCCGTGATGATGGCCGACTGCAGGATCGCGAATGCGCAGAACACCGCGGTCTTCGCGAGCAGGTAGGCCGTCGTCGACAGCCCGACTGCCTGCTCGCGCTGGAAGATGGCGCGCTCGCCGACCAGGTCGCGGATCGTCAGCGCGGTGCCCATGAACGCGGCGGCGGGCATCAGCAGGGCCAGTATCTGCGCGGACTCGTCGGGGGTCCCCGCATTGGCGCCGGGAGCATGGAACCCGTTGCTGCCTGGGACGGTCAGCGACAGCGAACCCAGGATGAACGGCAGCAGCGCCAGAAAAATGAAGTAGGCGCGGTCGGCGACGACGAGCCGAACCTGGCGGCGTGCGACCGTCGAGATCTGGCGCCGCACGCTGGTGTGGACCGGTTCGCCCAGGCTGCCGGGCTCGTCGGTCCTGTCCGGCACGAGCAGCTTCTGCGGCCGCTTCTGGGCTTCGATCTGAGCCAGGAATCGCCGGTTGGCTTCGTCGGGGTCGGCGCCCACCTTGGTGAAGATCTTCGCCCAGTTGCTGGTACCCATCGCGTCGCCGATCTGGTCGGGCGGGCCGCAATAGGCCGTCTTGCCGCCGGGCGCCATCAGCAGCACCTGGTCGCAGACGTCGAGGTAGGACAGCGAGTGCGTCACCACGAGCACCACCCGCCCGGCGTCGGCCAGCTGGCGCAGCATCGTCATGACCTGCAGGTCCAGCGCCGGGTCCAGGCCCGACGTCGGCTCATCGAGGATCAGCAGCGACGGGCCGGTGAGCAGTTCCAGCGCGACCGAGGCGCGTTTACGCTGACCGCCGGACAGCTTGTCCACCCGGGTGTCGGCGTGCTTGGTCAGGTCGAGCTCTTCGAGGACCTGGGTGACCACCTTGGCGCGGTCGGATTTGCTGGTGTCGGGCGGCAACCGGAGTTCGGCGGCGTAACCGAGTGCCTGGTTGACGGTCAGCTGGCGGTGCACCACATCGTCTTGGGGGACCATGCCGACCCTGCTGCGCAGCGACGCGTACTCCGCGTGAATGTTGTGGCCCTCGAACGTCACCGTCCCCGAACTGGGCGTGGTGTAGCCGGCGATCAGGCGCGCCAGCGTGCTCTTGCCGGCCCCGGACCCGCCGATCACGGCCGTCAGCGTTCCTGGGCGCGCGGTCAGCGAGATGTCGTCCAGCAGCTGTTTGCCGTT
>NZ_JAFAUS010000079.1 GCF_019243155.1 Mycobacterium sp. | reverse complement strand
ACCCCGTCGAGACTTCAGCACCGCCACGCCCACGCAATCCTCGGCGATCGGCGTGACGTACGCCTCGGCGCCGGGCGCCCAGTGCACCTCGACGTAGTCCGACCACGGCGCGACTTGGACGTGCCTGTGGATGCCCCACCGGCGGGCACCCGGGCTCGGCCGCTCCAGGCCGAGGGACCGGCGGATCGGTGAGTGCAGCCCGTCGGCGGCGGCCAGGTAGCGCGCCCGCCACCGCCCGGCCCGCACGGATGTGGAGTCTTGACTGACCTCGGCCACGTCGTCGTGCACGACTCGCACGCCCGCATCGGTGGCGGCGTCCAGCAGCGCACCGTGTAAAACCGTGCGCCGCACCCCACGTCCGGCGCCCCGCCGGAACGGTGCGGCGACGTGCCAGCTTCCGTCGTGGTAGCTGATTCCCCGGAACGGCTTTCCGTAGGGGTGCACGCCAAGGCGTTCCAAGTGCCGCAGCGTGTGTGGCATCAGCCCCTCGCCGCACGCCTTGTCGATCGGTCCGCTGCGCCGCTCGACGACGACAACTTCCAGTCCGGCCTTTGCGCCGTAGACGGCGGTGGCCAGTCCGGCCGGGCCACCACCGACGACGAGGAGGTCGATCACGTCAGGCTCGCAAGTGCGCCGTTTTCCACCTGGATTCGCGTTCTCAACAGCAACGCGTTGAGGATGGTGAAGGCGCAAGCGGTGATCCATGCGGAGTGCACCAACGGCAGCGCCACCCCTTCCGCGATGACGGCCACATAGTTCGGGTGGGGGACGAAGCGATACGGGCCCTCGACCACCCGGAACGCACCCGGTATCACGATCACGCGGGTGTTCCACTGGTAATTCAGCGTGGTGATGCACCACCACCGAAGCGCCTGTGCCGCAACCAGAACCGCGAGCATCGGCCACCCCAGCGCGGGGATGAAGGACCGGTGCAACACGGTCGGCTCGAGCACGCATCCGCCCAGCAGGCCCGCGTGCAGCGCGACCATCGCCGGGTAGTGGCCGGCGCCGAACTCTATCCCGCCGTGTGCCCGACTCATGGAGCGGTTGCGTTCGGCGACAACGACTTCGGTGAGTCGTTCCAACGCGACCGCGCCGATCAACAGCAGATACCAAGTCATGACGACGTCACCGCCACCGCAGCATGACGAGCTCGGAGCAGAAGCCCGGGCCCATCGCCAGCATGACCCCCGGGCTGCCCGCGGCCGGCCGCTTGGCGATGGTGTCCCGCAACACGTGCAGCACCGAGGACGACGAGAGGTTGCCGACCTCGCTTAGTGAACGCCAGGTCAATTCGAGAGCGTCGTCGGGCAAGCCGAGTGAGGCGACGATGGATTCGATGACCTTCGGGCCACCCGGATGGCTGACCCACGTCCCGATGTCCGAGACGGTCAGGCCGTGTGACGCGAGGAACTGCGTCACGTCGTCGGAGAGGTACTTCTCGACGACGGCCGCCACGTCGGGAGACAGGATGAGGCCGAACCCCTTTGAACCGATGCTCCAGCCCATCGTGTTTTGCGAGTCGGGGTAGAGGTGGCTGCGCGATCCGAGGACGTCGGGGCCTGCGGCGCCGATCTTCTCGGCGCGCCGCTCGCCGACGGCGACCACCGCGGCGGCACCGTCGCCGAACAGTGCCGTGCCGACCAGGGCGGCCATCGACGGTCCGGTCGCAGGAAAGGTGAGCGAGCACAACTCCACCGAGAGCAGGACCGCGACCTCGTCGGGCGCGCCGCGCAGGTAGTCGTTCAGCCGACCCACGCCCGCGGCGCCGGCGACGCAGCCGAGGCCGAACATCGGCACCCGACGGACGTCCGGCCGCAGCCCCACTTTGGTGGCAATGCGCGCTTCCAGCGAGGGCACGGCCAGGCCGGTGACGGTGGTCGACATGATGACGTCGACGTCCTGCGGTTCCAGTCTCGCTTCCTCGAGCGCTGCGGTCAGTGCGGCACAACCGAGTTCGACCGCCTTCTCGATGAAGACGTTGTTCGCGTCGCCGAAGTCGGTCAGCGTTGCGTACTGCTCGAGCGGCAGTACCAGGTAGCGGCTGTCGACTTTCGAGCTGGCGTGGAATTTGCGCAGCGCATCCGCGTAGCCTGCGAACGTCGGCAGCGCCGCCAGCGTTTCGGTGATCTCGCTTTGGGCGTAGCGATACTCGGGCAGCACGCCCTGCACACCCGCGATCACACTTCCCGCTTTTCGGACGCCGAACTCGTTGCCGCTCAAGGATCCCCTCATGTTCCTCACCTTTCTTGAACTGCGTGATTGTCCGGCGTCGTTGCCGCGAGCGAAATCTCATGCCGTGTCAAGCCTTCCGGTGCCGCGTCCTGGCCCTCGCTGATGCCGAAGCGGTGATGCAGCCGGGTGAGCCAGCCCGGCGCCCACCAGCACCGGGTGCCGAGCACCCGCATAAACGCCGGCAGCAGCACCATGCGGATCAGGGTGGCGTCCACCAGCACGGCGAGCGTCAACCCGACTCCGAACATCCGCATGAAGGAGACGTGCGCTGCGATCAGCGCGGCGAAGGAGATCGACATGACGAGCGCCGCGGCCGTCACAACCCGACCGGTGCGAGCCACCCCCTGCGCGACGCTTTCGTCGCTGCCGGATCGGGTTCGCTCTGAGGCGAGCCAGAATTCGCGAATCCTGGAGACGACGAACACCTCGTAGTCCATCGACAAACCGAAGGCGATGCAGAACAACAGCACCGGAATGTTGGCGACCAACGTCCCGGTGGACGTCGTCCCGAGGCCGCCGAGGTGGTGATCTTGGAAGATCCACACCATCGCGCCGAAAGCGGTTGTCAATGAAAGGACGTTGAGGACAAGGGCTTTCAACGGCATCACGACGCTGCCGGTCAGCAGGAACAGCAGTACGAACGTGATCACCGCGATCAGGCCCAACACCAGAGGCAGGCGGGTGGTGATCGCGTTGACACTGTCCGAGTTGATTTGCGCGGTCCCGGTGAGTTCGACCGTCCTCCCGTCGGGCCCGGGAACGGCGTGCATGCGGCGCAACTGGTCGTCCGAGCTGTCCGAGAACAGGGACGCGGTGCTGCTGGCGGTGAGAAAGACGCTGCCATTGGCCTTGCCGGTCGGCGCGGTGGGCGGTCCGACCAGGGACCCGCCGGCGAAGGTACCCACCGGCGACGAGACTGCCGGCACGTCGGGCACCCGGGACAGCGCGGCTGCGTACCTTGCCATTTCGGCGTCCGGCACACCGTCGCTGTTGGGGATCACGACGCTGATCTGTGTCGCCGAGTCGTTGGTGAAGTCGCTGCGCAGCTGATCGCCGACCTGGCGAGCCGAGGCCGAGCCCGGCAGCACCCGGTCGTCGGGGAAGCCCCACCGCACACCTAGGAACGGCGTGCCGACCAGTACGAGAAGCGCAACTACGGCCGACCCGATGAGGAGCGCGCGGCGCATGACGAACTTTGTTGAGCGGTACCAGAAATGGCGTTCGACGGGCTGGGCGACCGGCTCCGGACGGTGCAGGATTCGGCGGGCGAGCCGGCGCGCGTCGAGGGTGTTCAGCCGGTGGCCGAGCAGCACGATAGCCGCCGGTGTGACCACCACCGCCGCGACCGCTGTCAGGGCGACGGTCGCGATTCCGGCGTAGCCGAACGACTTCAGGAAGTGCATCGGGAACAGGATCATCGCGGCCATCGACAGCGCAACGGTGGTGGCCGAGAACAGCACGGTGCGGCCGGCGGTCACCATCGTGTGCACGAGCGCGTCGTCGCGGCTTGCGCCACTGGCCATCTCGTCGCGGAACCGGCTGACGATGAGCAATGTGTAGTCGATGGCCAGCGCCAGGCCCAATGCGGTCGTGAGGTTCAGAGCGAATATTGACACATCGGTGGCCAGCGTGATCAACCGCAGCACCGCAAGCGATCCCAGGATCGACATCGCACCGATGGCGACCGGCAGCGCCGCCGCGAGTAGACCGCCGAAGACCCAGACCAGGACGAGGAAGCTGAGCGGGATGGCGATCGCCTCCATCAGCAGAACGTCGCGCTGGGCCTGCTCGGTGATCTGCGCGTTGACCATCGCGAGCCCGCCGGACCGGACGGACACGCCGTTGCGGTCGTGGGCGAACCGGCGCGAGAGCGAATCGGCGTACTTCTGCGCGCCGGCCTCGCCGCCGCCGATGCCCGCCACGACCAATCCCGACCGGTTGTCCTTGCTGACCAACGATGCGGCCGCCGCGGGAGGCGCGGTCCACGCAGACGTCATGCTTGTCACGTGCGCCGAATGGCTCAGCTGATCGGCGATCTCGGTCCCGACCGCTCGGGCCGACGGGCTGTTGACACCGTCCGGTGTGAAGACTAAGAACAGCAGCTGCACATCGCCCTGACCGAACTTGTTGGTCAATAGCCTTGATGCCGTTGCTGATTCGGACGCGGGATCAGCGAATCCGCTGGCGGATAGATTTTGTGCGACCGGGACTCCGAAGATGCCCGCGGCCAGCATGATCAGCCCCGCGATCGCGATGGTCCGCCGCGGTGCGGCGATCGCGAGTAGGGCGATCCGGTGCAATACGCCGTTGGGAACCGGACGGACAGCGTCACCGATCTCGGTCAGGGGAGTGGCGGTACTCGACCGCCCGATGCCGCATGTCATGGGACCACCCGACCTAATGAGGCTGAATTTCAACAGCTGATGACTTTTGTCAACAATTGGTGACTTGGACACTACGCCCCGAAATGGCACCAAGTCAACAGTGGCTGACATAGAGTTCGAGGATGGATGCGAAGCGGCCCCGAGACGCCGCACAGACGCGTGCCGACATCCTTGCGGCGGCGCGCCGGCGGTTTGCCACCGAAGGATTCGAGCGGACCACGCTGCGTGCGATCGCGGCGGACGTCGGGGTGGACGCGGCGCTGGTGATCCGCTACTTCGGCAGCAAGCAGGACCTGTTCGCGACGGCGACCGAATTCGTGATCGAGCTGCCGGACCTGACCGGCGCGGCCCCCGACCACATCGCGGACATGCTGCTGCCGCGCTATTTCGCGGTGTGGGAAGACGACCACTCGTTCCTGGCGCTGCTGCGAGCCGCGATGACCAGCCGGGTCGCGGCGGACACCCTCAACGACACGTTGGCCACCAACGTCGCGCCCACGCTGGCGGCGGCCACACCCGACAACGACCAGCAGCGGATCGCCTTGACGGACGCGTTCGTGATCGGCCTCGCCGCGACCAGATCCGTGCTCGGCAACCTGCCGGTGTCCGAGCTCAGTCGCGAAGAACTCAGCCGCTGGGCGGCCCCGATCTTCCGGCAACTGCTGGTCGGACCCGCGCCGTCGTAACCTCAGGGTTCGCTGGAGGTGAACGCACGGTGGCATAGAGTCTCCGTGTGACTGTGACGCGGCCTCGCAATGCCAGCCAAACGCGCGCCGACATCCTGTCCGCAGCGCGGCGTCGCTTCGGGGCGGAAGGCTACGAGCGCACGACCTTGCGGGCCGTGGCCGGGGACGTTGGTGTGGATGCGGCGTTGGTGATCCGCTACTTCGGCTCCAAACAAAACCTGTTCGCCGCCGCCGCTGATTTCTCGATCGAGCTGCCCGACATGTCGAATGTCGATCCGGACGAAGTCGCAAACATCTTGCTGCCCCGATTCTTCGCGGTGTGGGAAGAGGACGAGACATTCCTGGCGCTGTTGCGGGCCGCCATGACGAGCGATGTCGCGGCCGACACGCTGCGGCGGGTGTTCGCCGAGCAGGTCGCACCCAAACTGATCACCGCCACTCCCGACAATCCCGTCCAGCGAATCGGTTTGATGGGAGCCTTCGTCATCGGTTTGGCCACGACGAGATACATCCTGGAGAACCCACCGATCGCCAGCCTCAGCCGCGAAGAACTCAGCCGCTGGGCCGCCCCGGTTATCCGTCAGCTACTCGTGGGGCCCGTGCCACCGGCCTAGCCTGCGCCCGATGGCCGTAATGGAGCGCCGCGCGTCTCAAAGCGCGGGGTGGCGCAGCGTCGGATTCGAATAGATTTCGGATGCGACGAGAGGTTCAAGGCATGAGAACGATCGAGTGGGATGTCGACGGACGCAGGGTGTTCGGGCTGGCGGCCGGTAGGGGAGAGCCGGTGCTGCTGCTGCACGGTTACCCGCAGAGCGCAGCCTGCTGGCGCCATCAGATCGAGGCGCTGGCCGTCAATCACCATGTGGTAGCGCCGGATTGGCCCGGCTTCGGGCGGTCCGATCCACCGTCGACGGCGCCGACCTATGTCAACGAAGTCGATCGGATCGAACGACTCGCGCAGCGCTTGGGTTGGCAACGATTCAATCTGTGCGTCCATGATTACGGCGGCCTCATCGGACTCGGCTACACAATTCGGCACCCCGAACGGGTGCTGCGACTTGCTCTTTTGAACACCCGCGCGCATGGCACCTTCCGCCCGTGGTTCTATCGCTATTCATCTGCCCAACACTGGATTGCCACCAATTCGGCGATATCCGTTGCCGTGCAACATCTTCCGCTGGCCAGGCTGCACCACCTGGCTCTGGCCAGGTACCGAGACATCGGCTGCTTCGACACCGAATTGGAAACCGAGTACCTGGGCTGGATGAGCACGCGACGAGGCAGGCGCACGTACTGGGAGTTCTTCGCTCACTATCCGGTGCCGGCGGTCCCGTGGCTGGCCGAGGGACTAGGGACCATCCAGTGTCCGGTCTCGGTGATCTGGGGCGA
>NZ_JAFAUS010000024.1 GCF_019243155.1 Mycobacterium sp. | reverse complement strand
CCGGTCCGCCGCCCCCCGGGTACGGGCAGCCCCCCGGGTACGAGCAAGCGCCGGGTTACGAGCAGCCGCCCGGTTACGGCGGTCCGCCCTACCCGCCGGGTCCGCAGCAGTTCGGTGGCCCGCCGCCCGGCTACGGACCGCCGCCCTACCAGGGTGGCTACTACCCACCGGAATATCTGGGTGGCTACGGCTCCCAGGGAGCCATGCAGGCCAGTACGAACGGGCTGGCGGTCGCGTCGCTCATCGCGTCGTTCACCGGAATCCTGTGCTGCATCGGCTCGATCGTGGCGATCGTGTTGGGCGGGATTGCCATCAACCAGATCAAGCACAATCGACAAGAGGGCTACGGCCTTGCGGTCGCAGGCATCGTCATCGGCATCGCGACCCTGGTGGTCGGTTTCATCGTCGCGCTGTTCGCGATGCATTCGCGTTAGCAGCATTCCCGTCGGCACCGACAGCCACCGGGCGTCTGCCCAACCGTGGGCGCCTGCCTAGGCTCTCCCCCATGGGATCGGTCAACAGGGTGTACATCGCCCGGCTCTCGCGGATGTTGGTGCTGGGTCCGATGGGCGAATCCTTCGGCCGCGTCCGCGATGTGGTGATCAGCATCAGCATCGTGCGCCAGCAGCCGCGCGTCCTCGGGTTGGTCGTCAACCTGGCGACGCGCCGCAGCATCTTCATTCCGATGCTGCGCGTTGCCGCGATCGAGCCGGACGCGGTCACCCTCAACACCGGCAGCGTGTCGTTGCGGCACTTCGAGCAGCGGCCCGGCGAGGTGCTGGCGATGGGGCAGGTGCTGGACACGCAGGTGAAGGTCAACGACCCCGCGCTGCCGGAACTCGCGGGCCTCGACGTGGTCATCACCGATCTCGGAATCGAACAGACCCGGACGCGGGACTGGATGGTCAGCAGGGTCGCCGTTCGCGTCCCCCGGCGGCTGGGACGGCGCGGCCCCGTGCACGTCGTCGACTGGCAGAACGTGCAGGGCCTGACCCCGTCGGCGCTGGCCCTGCCGGGCCAGGGCGTGACGCAACTGCTGGACCAGTTCGAGGGCCGCAGGGCCGTCGACGTCGCGGACGCCATCCGCGGCCTGCCCGCCAAGCGGCGCTACGAGGTGCTCAAGGCGCTCGACGACGATCGGCTGGCCGACGTCCTGCAGGAACTGCCCGAGCTGGATCAGGCGGACGTGCTGTCACAACTGGGAACCGAGCGGTCCGCCGACGTCCTCGAGGAGATGGATCCCGACGACGCCGCCGACCTGCTCGGCGTGCTGAACCCGACCGACGCCGAGATGCTGCTCACCCGGATGGACCCCGACGACTCAGAACCGGTGCGTCGGCTCCTGGCGCATTCCCCGGACACCGCCGGCGGGTTGATGACCTCCGACCCCGTCGTGCTGACCCCCGACACCACCGTCGCCGAGGCATTGGCCCGGGTCCGCGACCCCGAACTCACCACCGCGCTGTCGTCGATGGTGTACGTCGCCCGCCCGCCGACGGCCACCCCAACCGGTCGGTACCTCGGCTGCATCCCCCTGCAGCGACTGCTCCGCGAGCCGCCCGCCGCACTCGTCGGCGGAATCGTCGACAGTGAGCTGCTGACCCTGAAGCCGGAGACCCCGTTGGGCGCGGTCACCCGGTACCTGGCCGCGTACAACCTGGTGTGCGGACCGGTGGTCGATGACCAGAACCACCTGCTGGGGGCGGTCACCGTCGACGACCTGCTCGACCACCTGCTGCCGCACGATTGGCGGGTCGATATGCAAGAGCTCGACGCCGCCGGTCGGCTCGAAGAAATGGGAGGATCCGCGTGAGTAAATCCTCGGCACCGCGGGGGCTGTACACCCCGCGGACATCGCGCAGGTACTCCCCACGGCTCGACCCCGAGGCCGTCGGACAGATCACCGAGTCCATCGCGCGCTTCTTCGGCACCGGTCGCTACCTGCTGATCCAGACGATCATCGTCGTGGTGTGGATCGCGATCAATCTTGTCGCGGTCTCGATGCGCTTCGACCCCTACCCGTTCATCCTTCTCAATCTCGCGTTCTCGACGCAGGCCGCCTACGCCGCGCCGTTGATCCTGTTGGCCCAGAACCGCCAGGAGAACAGGGACCGGGTCGCGCTGGAACAGGATCGCTACCGCGCCGCACAAACTAAGGCCGACACCGAATATCTGGCCCGCGAACTGGCCGCGTTGCGGCTCGCCGTCGGCGAGGGCGTGACGCGTGAATACCTGCGCCACGAACTGGATGACCTGCGCGAACTGCTACTGAATCTAGGGCCCGAGACGGCTAACGGGGAGTCGAGACGCAGCGAGGAAAGCCTGGAGCGGACGGCTAAGAAATCGGGCTGAGAACCGTTTCGACCATTGCGCCACTCTCGCCCCACGAGTTATGTATGGTGATCTGGTTCACCAATCTTGAAGAAAGTGAACCCAGTTCACACACCTAGGACGGTCGAGTGCGCATAGGGGGACGCCGGGTTGCACGCCCGGCCGCCGCGGCAGTGCGCCAGCGGACTCTGGGCGGATCACGATCGCCGGCGTTCGGGGTGCTGATCCTCGCTCCTCTGGTGTTCGCGGGGGCTGCCAGCGGAGCGGCTCCGTCCTTCCCGAACAGACTTCCCCCGGTGCATGCCGCCATCACGCCGGTCGCCGCTGTTTCGCCGACCGTCCCCGACCTCTCGGGCCCGGCCGTCGTCTCAGTCGACCGGGCTCCGACCGCCTTCCACATCGCCGAGCCAGCACTGTCCGCGCCGCCCCCGGCGATGATCGTGAACGCACCCGGCGCGCTTGGGATTCCGAGCATCGCGCTGGCGGCCTACCGCAATGCCGAGCAGAAGATGGCCGTCGCCGCACCCGGCTGCGGTGTCAGCTGGAACCTGTTGGCGGGCATCGGGCGCATCGAGTCCGGCCATGCCGGAGGTGGCGCGGTGGATGCGCGCGGCACCGCGATCCGCCCGATCTACGGCCCGTCCCTGGACGGCACGCTGCCCGGCAACGAGGTCATCGTCTCGAGCAGCGCCGGCAGCCGCCCCACCTACGCCCGCGCGATGGGGCCGATGCAGTTCCTGCCCGGCACCTGGGCCCGCTATGCCTCCGACGGCAAGGGCGACGGCGTCGCCGATCCGCAGAACCTTTTCGACGCCACCCTGGCGGCCGCCCGCTACCTGTGCAGCGGCGGGCTGAACTTGCGCGACGCGTCGCAGGTGATGGCCGCGATCCTGCGCTACAACAACTCGATGCCGTATGCCCAGAACGTGCTGGGTTGGGCCGCGGCATACGCGACCGGTGTGGTGCCGGTCGACCTGCCGCCGATGACCGGGCCGCCGCCTCCGCTGGGCGACGCCTTCTTCGAGCACCCCGAGGGACTCGGGCCGAACCTGCCGATGAACGTCAACGGCTTGCCGTCCGACGACCCGCTGGCGCGCGTGCCGCTGATCGACCTGAGCTCGCCGCAGCTGGCCGGTCCCCCGACGGCGTTCCCGTGGATGACGCCGACGCAGGCGCAGCAGACCCGGCAGCCCGGGTGCACGGTGATCTGCATCGGCTCACAAACCCCGCCGCCGGCTCCGGGACTGCCGCAGGGGTTCGGCGCGCCACCACCTCCTGACGCCGTCCCGCCGGTCGCGCCGCCACCGTTCGGCGCACCTGCTGCCCCAGATCCGCTGGCGGGCGGGCCCGGCGGTCCTCCCCCGGCCGGGCCGCCTGCCGGTTCAGCCCAGGCGGCGCCGTCACCCAAGCCCGCGGGCCCGGCGCCGACGGCGGCCAACGCACCGGGACGCAACCAGTCCGCGCCCACTCCGGCCGGCTGACCAATCAACCTTTAGACGCGCCTACACTCGGCGTTGATGTCCCCTGATTCGCAAGCCGACCTGAGCGCGGCTATTCGCACCGCACTGGGCAAGGTGATCGATCCCGAACTTCGGCGTCCGATCACCGAACTCGGGATGGTCAAGAGCATTGACACCGAACCCGACGGTGGAGTGCATGTAGAGATCTACTTGACCACCGCCAGCTGCCCCAAGAAAACCGAGATCAGCGACCGCGTCACCCAGGCGGTCTCCGACGTGCCGGGCACCGGCGCCGTGCGGGTGACCCTGGACGTGATGAACGACGAACAGCGCACCGAACTGCGCAAGCAGCTGCGCGGCGACGCTCGCGAGCCCGTCATCCCGTTCGCGCAGCCCAACTCCCTGACCCGGGTGTACGCCGTCGCGTCCGGCAAGGGCGGCGTCGGAAAGTCAAGCGTCACAGTCAATCTGGCTGCGGCGATGGCCGCGCGCGGACTGTCGGTGGGCGTCCTCGACGCCGATATCCACGGCCACTCCGTCCCGCGGATGATGGGCACCAGCGACCGGCCCACCCAGGTCGAGTCGATGATCCTGCCGCCGATCGCCCACGAGGTGAAGGTCATCTCGATCGCCCAGTTCACCGAGGGCAACACCCCGGTGGTGTGGCGCGGGCCGATGCTGCACCGGGCCTTGCAGCAGTTCCTGGCCGACGTCTACTGGGGCGACCTGGACGTGCTGCTGCTCGACCTACCGCCGGGAACCGGCGACATCGCCATCTCGGTGGCTCAGCTGATCCCCAACGCCGAGATCCTCGTGGTGACCACGCCGCAGAGCGCGGCGGCCGAGGTCGCCGAACGGGCCGGCAGCATCGCTATCCAGACCCGTCAGCGCATCGTCGGGGTGGTGGAGAACATGTCGGGCCTGCTCCTGCCGGACGGCACCACGATGGCGGTGTTCGGCGAGGGCGGCGGACAGCAGGTGGCCGAGCGGTTGTCGCGCGCCACCGGCGCCGAGGTGCCGCTGCTGGGTCAGGTTCCCCTGGACCCCGCGCTCGTGTCCGCCGGCGATTCCGGCATCCCGATCGTGCTCAGCGCCCCCGATTCCGCGGCGGGCAAGGAACTGCGCAGCGTGGCCGACAGCCTGTCGTCACGCCGGCGGGGACTGGCCGGTGTATCGCTGGGGCTCGATCCGACCAAGCACTGACTCCGCCTGCGCGGCGGTCAGGTCGCGTCGGCGTCGTAGGGCGTGTGACCCGGTGCGTGCTGCGGGGTCTCGCCGTTCGGCTGGCCGGACGTCGGCAACTGCGACGCCTCGTTGGCCGGGCTGGCCGGCCTGTCGAAGTTCCCGGTCAAGAACGAATCGTCGCCGTCGAGTAGGTGTTTTGTCAGCGCGGCCCGCGGCGTCATACCCCGCAGTCGCTGCAATTCGCTCAGCGGAGCGCGCAGATCATCGAAATCGGGGCCGAGGTCCTCGCGCAACTGAGTGGTCACCCCGCTGAGGTAATCGCGCGCCTGGCGCAGCGCGTTCGACGTCCAGCGGATCGCACCGGGCAGCCGCTCCGGGCCGAGCACCACCAGCCCGACCACGACGAGCACCATGATGTGCTCCCAGCTCAGACTGCCGAACATCGCTAGCTGTTATCCGGGTCGGGTTTGACGGTGAGCGTGACATTGCGACCGTCGCGGACCACCTCGATCGGCGAGTCCTGGCCGATGTTCAACTGGCGCACCGCGACGACGAACTCGTCGGCGTCGGCGACCTTGCGGCTGCCGACCTTGACGATGACGTCGTTCTCCAGAATGCCGCCCTTCTGCGCCGGGCTGCCCGCCTTGACGTTGGCGACCTGGGCGCCCGCGGCGATCGCGTTGCTGACCGAACGGGTGCTGACCCCAAGGGTTGGGTGCACGATCTTCCCGTCTTTGATCAACGTCTGCGCGACCTCCTTCGCCTCGTTGATCGGGATCGCGAAGCCCAGCCCACTTGCGCTGTCGGACAACGACTTACCTGCGGTGTTGATGCCGATCACCTGCGAATCCATATCGATCAGCGGGCCACCGGAGTTTCCGTGGTTGATCGAGGCGTCCGTCTGCAGGGCGTCGATGACGGTGTCGGTGTCGGAGCCCTCCCCGGACAACGGGACCGGGCGGTGCAGCGCGCTGATGATGCCGTGGGTCACGGTGCTGCGCAGGCCCAGCGGCGCTCCCGCGGCGAGCACGTCGTCACCGACGCGCACCTTGTCCGAGTCGCCGAATCGGGCCACCGTCAAGTTATCGACGTTGTCGACCTTGAGCACGGCGAGGTCGGTCTTCGGGTCACGCCCGACCAGATTGGCGGGCACGTCCTTGCCGTCGTTGAACACCACCGTGGTCTTGAACTGGCTGGGGTTGTTGGCCGCCTCGGAGATCACGTGGTTGTTCGTGATGATGTAGCCGCGGCCGTCCACCACGACGCCCGATCCCTGCATGCCTTCCTGGTCGCTCTTCGACTCGATGGTCACCACGGCGTCGGCGGTGGCGGCGGCCACCTTCGCGAACCGGCCCGCGGGCGACTCGCCGTTGCCGTTGGTCGACAGCGTGACCTTCGAGGTGGTGAAGGCTTCGACCACCTCGGCCGTCTTGCGGCCGATCACGCCGCCGAGCACGCCGATGACCAACGCGATGAGCAGCAGGACGAGCAACGCAAGGTAGGACACCTTGCCGCCGAAGAGCACGTCGCGGACACCGAGTTTGCCGCCGTAGCCCAGCCCGGTCGTAGGTGCCGGCGCGGTGACCGCCGGGGTCCCTAACGCCGCCGCGGCCGCGGGATCCCGCCAGGGGTCGTCGTCTTCGGGTTCGGCGCCGTCCTTCTCCGCCGCCAGCGCACCGGAGTCGACGGGGTGGCGCTGCAGCGAGTCGGGACTTCCGACCGGCCGGCTGAACGCCTCCTGTAGGACGGGGTCGGCGGATTGGTCCTCGGGCGTGAATTCGCTCTGGTCTCGGTACTTTTGCGGACGGACCCGCTCGGCCACGAAAGAACCGCGCAGACCGTCCGGACGACTGAACGTCTGACTCGACGCGGGATCCACGGGTGGCCGCGAGATGGGGCGCGGCGCCAAGCGATTGCCGCTGTCTTGCCTCTTGTCGAAGCCTTGGTCGGAGGTCACGTTACCCCTTTTGGATCCTCTTCTTGAGCGCGCGAGACAAGCCGTTTACCGGGCGAAATGCATGGCGCCGATGTTGTCCGTGTCCACCCTAGTATCCACAGCGCGCCGTTGGTCGGCAGGAACGCGCGCGCAGCGCCGGGTGAGGATCAACGACGTCGCTACCGACGCTTACGTTGCTGACGTCCATCGCGTTCAGCAAAACGGTCGGGCAGTTGGCCGGTCGGGTCGTCCGGCGTTCCGTACGGGATGTCGGCCAGCATTCCGAGCAGCGTGCTGGGAATGCGGATCGGGCAGGAGTCGCGCAACGCCGCGCGCGCTCGGCTCTGGTCTTCGACCTCGGCAGCGCATTGGGCGCACAGCGACAGGTGGTGCGCGGCGCGCAGGTGCGCGTTCATTCGCAGCTCGCCGTCGACGAACGCGGCGATGGCTTCCACGGAGAGGTGCTCGGTGGACCCGAACTGGCGCGGTGCCCCCACGGGCGCGTCGCTTTGGGAGGCGAACTGCGCGGGAAGCCAGGAGAATGCGCGACGGAAGACATGTCCTCGATCGAGCATCACCATCTCCTTACCGCCCACTTATTTTTTGCACCTCATCTCGAATGTAGCGCGAGGCGGTACCCAATTTCGCCCCCGCGGGCAGCAAAACCCCTGGATTGTTTCCTTGTTTTAGCCCGGCCGTGCACAATCGTGACCTCCGGTGGCCGGACTAAGCCGACTTGGCGTGCAACCCTTCGAGCAGGGCGCCCTGCTCTGGGTGCGCGGCCAGGTAGTCGCGCAACGCCTGACGTCCGCGGTGGATGCGGCTGCGCACGGTGCCCAGCTTGACGCCCAGCGTGGCGCCGATCTCCTCGTACGACAGACCTTCGATGTCACACAGAACGACCGCCGCACGAAACTCCGGCGGTAGCGAATCCAGCGCGGCCTGCAGGTCGGGCCCGAGCCGCGAGTCGTGGTAGATCTGCTCCGGGTTGGGCTCATCGGCGGGAACGCGCTCGTAGTCCTCCGGCAGCGCCTCCATCCGGATACGGGACCGCCGGCGCACCATGTCAAGGAAAAGATTCGTGGTGATGCGGTGCAGCCAGCCTTCGAACGTCCCCGGCTGGTAGTTCTGCACCGAGCGGAAAACCCGGATGAACGTCTCCTGGGTCAGGTCTTCCGCGTCCTGCTGATTGCCGGCGAGGCGGTAGGCCAATCGGTACACCCGGTCGGCGTGCTGACGCACCAGCTCATCCCACGACGGCATGGTCGTCTTGTCCCCAGTCGCGTCGAATACCGCGGTGCCTTGCGGGGTGTCGGACGTCTCCACCCATTCGTCGGTGGGGCAGTCTTGCGCATGAGACATGCTGGTCGGGCTCAAAAGCGTGGTGATGATCAAGTCCTCCGAAATCGGCCTGCCGTTGAGCGGCAGTTCGTCATCGGCGGCAACATGTGGCTGCCACTCGGTATTCCCGGGCCAATGCGCTCCACGTTCCATAGGGACACCGTCGCGTATCGGCGTATGTGCGGTATATGAACAATCTGAGCTCAAGCTGAGAAACTGTATTGTTACCAGCGTTGTGCAGGTGATATCCGCGGCGGGGTGAGCTTAAACGCAGCCGATCTGCCGGGCGTGTCGGCGAGGCGCGGTTATCCGCGCGCCTGCCCAAGCGAGTCGCGAATTGGAATACGCTGCGGGCATGGACGGCACCGACGCAGAAGCTCCTGGCCAAACAGCCCCCAGTCGAGCCGAATCACTGTCCGCGCACGCCGAGGGATCGATCTCGGAGGACGCGTTGCTGGCGGCCGCCCGCGAGCGCTCAGTGGATATCGGCGCGGGCGCGGTGACGCCGGCCGTCGGCGCGCTGCTGAGTCTGCTGGCGAAGCTCAGTGGTGGCAAGGCGGTCGCCGAGGTGGGCACCGGCGCGGGCGTCAGCGGCCTGTGGTTGTTGTCGGGCATGAGCGAGGACGGCGTCCTGACCACCATCGACATCGAGCCCGAGTATCTGCGGCTCGCCAAGCAGGCCTTCTCAGAAGCCGGTATCGGCCAGTCGCGCACTCGCCTGATCAGCGGGCGCGCCCAAGAGGTGCTCACCCGGCTCGCCGATGAGTCCTACGACCTGGTGTTCGTCGACGCCGACCCGATCGATCAGCCGAATTACGTCGTCGAGGGGGTGCGGTTGCTGCGCCACGGAGGCGTGATCGTGGTGCACCGGGCGGCGCTGGGCGGACGGGCCGGCGATCCCGCGGCGCGCGACGCCGACGTGGCCGCCGTCAGGGAAGCGGCCCGACTGATCGCCGAGGATGAACGGCTGACCCCCGCGCTGGTACCGCTGGGCGACGGCATTTTGGCCGCGGTCCGCGACTAGTTCGCGCACTCAGGCCACCGCAACACTTTTACGAAATGTTGACGGAGCGCCTCCTTGACTCCGGACTGAACGAGCGTTTAGCGTACTGAACATGCGTTCAGCCGACCTGACCGCCGCCGCCCGAATCCGTGACGCGGCCATCGAGCAGTTCGGCCAGCACGGGTTTCGCGTCGGACTCCGCGCGATCGCCGAAGCGGCGGGAGCCAGTGCGGCGCTGGTCATTCATCACTTCGGCTCGAAGGAAGGCCTACGCAAGGCCTGTGACGAGTACGTCGCCGAAGAGGTCCGCAGCGGTAAGTCCGCGGCGATTCAGTCCAACGACCCGGCCACCTGGTTGGCGCAGATGGCCGAGATCGAGGACTACGCACCGCTGATGGCTTACCTGGTACGCAGCATGCAGGCCGGCGGCGACCTGGCGAACTTCTTGTGGCAGAGGATGATTGAGAACGCGCAGGGATACATGGAAGAAGGGGTGCGCGCGGGGACGATCAAACCCAGCCGCGATCCTCGAGCCAGGGCACGCTATCTGGCCATCACCAGCGGCGGGGGATTCCTGCTCTACATCCAAATGCACGAAAATCCAACGGATCTGCGCGCTGTGCTGCGCGACTACGCACGGGACATGACTCTGCCCGCCCTCGAGATCTACACCGAGGGATTGATGACCGACCGCACGATGTACGACGCATTCCTGGCAGCAGATGATCAAGGAGGATCCAATGCCGAGTAATGATTCCGCGCCCATCGAAATCCGAGGTCTCACCAAGAACTTCGGTGCCGTTCGGGCGCTGGACGGTCTCGACCTCACTGTGCGTCCGGGTGAAGTGCACGGGTTCCTCGGGCCGAACGGCGCCGGGAAGTCCACCACCATCCGCATCCTGTTGGGTCTGGTCAAGGGCGACAGCGGAAGCGTGCGGTTGCTGGGCGGCGACCCGTGGACCGATGCCGTCGAGCTGCACCGCCAGATCGCCTATGTGCCGGGCGATGTCACGTTGTGGCCGTCGCTGACCGGCGGCGAGACGATCGACCTGCTGGCGCGCATGCGCGGCGGCATCGACGACCGGCGCCGCGCGGAGCTGATCGAGCGCTTCGACCTCGACCCGCACAAGAAGGCGCGCACCTACTCGAAGGGCAACCGGCAGAAGGTCTCCCTGATTTCCGCCTTCTCCTCGCGAGCCGGTCTGCTGCTCCTCGACGAGCCGAGCAGCGGACTGGACCCGTTGATGGAGAACGTCTTTCAGCAGTGCGTAGCCGAGGCGCGCGACCGCGGCGTGACGGTCCTGTTGTCCAGCCACATCCTGGCCGAGACCGAGGCGCTGTGTGAAAGAGTCACCATCATCCGGGCGGGCAAGACCATCGAGAGTGGTTCGCTGGACTCGATGCGCCACCTGAGCCGCACCTCGATCAAGGCCGAAATGACCGGCAATCCAGGCGATCTCACCCGGATCAAGGGCGTTGAGGACATCAGCGTCGAGGGCAACACGCTGCGCGCGCAGGTTGACAGCGAGAGCCTCGGCGAACTGATCCGGGTGCTCGGCGATGCGGGTGTGCGCAGCCTGGTCAGCCAGCCGCCGACGCTGGAAGAGTTGTTCTTGCGCCACTACGACACCGGTCGCAACAACAAGAAGGTGTCAGCGTGATGAGTACCGCCACCCTGCAACGACCCGGTCCCGCGGCACATCATGGGCCGCAACGTAGTTCGAACTTCTCCGGAACGCTGGGGATGCTGCGGCTTTACCTGCGCCGCGACCGCGTCTCGCTTCCGCTCTGGGTACTGCTGCTGTCGCTCCCGTTGGCATCGGTCTATGTCGGCAGCATTCAAAAGGTCTACCCCACCGAAGCCGCCCGCGCGGGATTCGCGGCCTCCATCATGGCCAGCCCCGCCCAGCGTGCGCTGTACGGCCAGATCTACAACAACAGCCTTGGGGCGGTTGGCATTTGGAAGGCCGGCATGTTCCACGTGCTGATCGCGGTGGCCGTCATCCTCACCGTGATCCGGCACACCCGCGCCGACGAGGAAACCGGGCGGACCGAGCTGATGGATTCCACCGCGGTCGGCCGCTACGCCAGCCTGAGCGCCGCGCTGATCCTGTCGTTCGGGGCGTCGATCGCTACCGGCGCGATCGGCGCCGCGGGATTGCTCAACACCGCTGTGCCCGCGGGCGGATCGCTGGCGTTCGGCGCGGCGCTGGCCGGCTCCGGCCTGGTGTTCACCGCCGTCGCCGCGGTGGCCGCGCAGCTGTCCCCCAGCGCGCGGTTCGCTCGCAGCACCGCGTTCGCCGTGTTGGCGGCCGCATTCACCTTGCGTGCCATCGGCGATGCGGGCTCCGGTGCGCTGTCGTGGCTCTCCCCGCTGGGATGGTCTCTGCAGATCCGGCCCTACGCGGGCGATCACTGGTGGGTGCTGTTGCTGCATTTGGGTACTGCGGCCGCGCTCACCGCGGTGGCATACCGGTTGCTCGCCGGCCGCGACGTCGGCGCGGGGCTGGTCGCCGAGCGCGCCGGGCCCGGCCGGGGGTCCTCAACGCTAAGCAACGTCTTCGGGCTGACGTGGCGGCTGGACCGCGGCGCCCTGCTGCTGTGGACGGTGGGCCTGTGCCTGTACGGCCTGCTGATGGGCAGCATCGTGCACGGCATCGGCGACGAGCTCGGCGGCGGCGCGGCCCGCGACATCGTCGCCCGGATGGGCGGCACCCGAGCTTTGGAGGAGGCCTTCATCGCGGTGGCGTTCACCATGATGGGCATGGTGGCTTCCGCGTTCGCCGTCTCGCTCACCCTGCGGCTGCACCAGGAGGAGGCCGGTCAACGGGCCGAAACCACACTGGCCGGCGCGGTATCGCGAACCCGTTGGCTCACAAGTCATTTGGTCACGGCACTCGCCGGCTCGGCGGCGGCGATGCTGCTCAGCGGAGTCGTCGGCGGCGTCGTCTACGGCGCCGCCGCCGGCGACGTCGGCGGCAAGCTGGCCGTCGTCGTTGCCACCGCGGCCGTGCAGCTGCCCGCGGTCTGGCTGTTGTCGGCGGTGACCGTCGCCCTGTTCGGTGTGGTACCGCGGTTCACCCCGGTCGCCTGGGGCGTGCTGGTCGGCTTCGTCGCCCTGTACCTGATCGGTTCGTTGGCCGGATTTCCGCAGTGGGTGCTCGACTTGGAGCCGTTCGCACACGTCCCGAGGGTCGGCGCCGGTTTCAGCGTCGTACCGCTACTGTGGTTGCTGGCGATCGATGGAGGACTCATCATTTTCGGTGCCGCAACTTTCAGGCGCCGCGATCTGCGTTGCTAGGAGCGTTGTGAAGACCGGTATCCGGATGGCCGCTACATCTTTCTGGGGCATCGTTTCTTGGATTTTGATTCTCTTCCTACCGGCCGGGACGCTCCACTATTGGCAGGCATGGGTTTTCATCGCGGTTTTCACCGCGTCGACCATCATTCCGACCGTCTACATCGGCCGGACAAACCCCGATGCCCTGCAACGACGCATGCATGCCGGCCCGCGAGCGGAGCCCCGAAAGTCGCAGAAATTCATCATCAGCGGCTCATTTCTCGGCATCTTCGCGGTGATGGTGTTCAGCGCGTTCGACCATCGGTTCGGCTGGTCGCCGGTGCCGCCGTGGCTGTCGGTGTTCGGTGACGTCCTGGTGGCGGCGGGGCTCGGAATCGCCATGCTGGTAATCACCCAGAACAGTTACGCGGGCGCCACGGTCAAGGTGGAACCCGGCCAGAAGCTGGCCTCGGGTGGTCTCTACAAATTCGTGCGGCACCCGATGTATGTCGGCAATGTGATCATGATGATCGGTATCCCCCTGGCACTCGACTCCTTCTGGGGGCTGCTCTTCGTCATCCCGGCCGCCGTGGTGCTGGCCCTGCGCATCCTCGACGAGGAAAAGCTGCTCAACCGGGAGCTGGTCGGATATCGCGAATACTCGCAACGGGTGCGCTATCGGTTGGTGCCCTACGTCTGGTAGCTGCATGTCTGGTAGCGGACGAGCCAACGCGCCTAGGGTGATCGCGTGGCCCAAAACCCCGCACCGATGCTGGACCGGCCCTGGAAGCGGAAAGGGGCGCTCCGGTACGCGCTGAGCCGCATTCGCGGCGCCGCCAAACCCCCGGTAACGGTGACCATTCCCCCGACCGACATGCATGCCGACCGCGACGTCGGCGTGGCCACCCGTGACGGAACAGTGCTGCGTATCAACGTCTTCCGCGACGGCGGCAACGTGGCCCGGCCGGTCATCCTGAGCATCCACCCCTATGGCAAGGACAACCTGCCGACCCGTCGCGGCAGCAGGTCCACCTTCTCAGTGCAGTACCGCGCGATCCGCCAGCCGCAGCCGGTGGCGTTTTCGACGCTGACGGGCTGGGAGGCGCCGGACCCGGCATGGTGGACCCAACAGGGCTTCGTCGTGGTCAACGCCGACTCGCGCGGGTGCGGCCACTCCGAGGGAACCGGCAAGCTGCTGTCGCAGCAGGAGGCCGAAGACACCTACGACCTGGTGCAGTGGCTGGCCGATCAGCCCTGGTGCGACGGCCGAGTCGTGATGCTCGGCGTGTCCTACCTGGCCATCAGCCAGTACGCGGTCGCCGCACTGCAACCACCGGCGCTGCGCGCCATCTGCCCGTGGGAAGGCTTCACCGACGCCTACCGCGACCTGATGTTTCCGGGTGGCATCAAGGAGACCGGCTTCTCCCGGCTGTGGTCGCGCAACTTGAGTCGCAGCACCCGGCAGAGCTACGAGTTCGCCGCGATGCAGCGTGAGCACCCGCTGCGCGATGAGTTCTGGCGCTCGCTGGTGCCCGACCTGTCAGCGATCAAAGTGCCGATGCTGCTGTGCGGCAGCTTTTCGGACAACAACCTGCACAGCCGCGGAGTCATGCGGGCGTTCACGCACGGCGGCTCCGGGCACGCCCGGCTCTACACCCATCGCGGCGGGAAGTGGACGACCTTCTATTCCGACGCCGCGCTCGCCGAGCAGCTGAAGTTCTTCACCGACGTGCTGGACGGCGCGCCCGCTTCGCGCAGCGTCCGCCTGGAGGTGCGCGAGGACCGCGACACCGTCACCGCGGTGCGCGAAGAGTCCGAATGGCCGCTCGCCCGCACCCGTTGGCGGCCTTTGTATTTGGGCGGGCATTCCGCCGCTGCCCGAACCTTGGCGGATGATGCCCCGACGATCGCGGGCCGCAGCGCATTCGAAACCGATTCTCGCGCCGCGGTATTCACGTGGACGGCGCCGGCGGACATCGAGCTGACCGGTCCGATGGTCGCGCGGTTGTGGGTCGAGCTGAGCGGCTGCGACGACGCGAACCTCTTCGTCGGCGTGGAGAAGTGGCGCGACGGGCGGTTCGTCGGGTTCGAGGGGTCCTACGGCTACGGCCGCGACCGGGTGACCACCGGCTGGCAGCGGATCGCGCTGCGCGCGCTCGACCCCGAGCTCTCGCGGCCGTGGGAACCCGTCGCCGCCTGCACCGAGCCGCAGCCCGTCACCCCTGAAGAGGTGGTCGCGGTCGATGTGGCGCTGGGCCCGTCGGCGACGCTATTTCGTGCGGGCGAACAGCTGCGGCTGGTGATCGCCGGACGCTGGCTGTGCCCGAGAAACCCACTCACCGGCCAGTTCCCGGCTTCCTACGCAGGCTCGCCGCGAGGTCGAGTCACGCTGCATTGGGGGCCGCACCACAACGCGCACCTGCTGGTCCCGGAGATCCGTTAGCAGAGGTTAGATCCAGACGCCCTTGCCGACCGCGACCACGCCGCCGGCGCTGATCGCGAAGCGCTCCCGGTCCTTTTCCAGATCGACGCCGACCATCTCGCCGGGCCCGACGACCACGTTCTTGTCCAGGATGGCGTGGCGTACCACCGCGCCGCGGCCAACCCGGGCGCCGGGCATGATCACACTGCCCTCGACGATCGCGCCGTCGTCCACCACGACATTGGACGACAACACCGAGTTGCGCACCGAGGCCGCGGAAATGATGCTGCCGGCGCCGACCACCGACTCCTGGGCGGAGCCGCCGTTGACGAACTTGGCCGGCGCCAGGTTCTCCGACTCACCCCGGATCGGCCAGCGCTTGTTGTACAGGTTGAACACCGGGTGCACCGACACCAGGTCCATGTGCGCGTCGTAGAACGCGTCCAGCGTCCCGACGTCACGCCAGTAGGCCCGGTCACGATCCGTCGCCCCGGGCACCTCGTTGTCACTGAAGTCGTAGACCGCTGCCATCCCGTCGCCCACCAGTCGCGGAATGATGTCACCGCCCATGTCGTGATCCGAATGGTCGTCGTCGGCGTCGGCGCGGATGGCGTCGATGAGCACCTTGGTGGTGAAGATGTAGTTGCCCATCGACACGAACGTCGTGTCGGGGTCGTCCGGGGTTCCCGGCGGATCAAGCGGCTTCTCCACGAAGTTGTGGATGCGGCCCGACTCGTCGGAGTCGATGCAGCCGAACGCGGTGGCTTCGCCGCGTGGCACCCTGATGCCGGCGACGGTCGCTCCTGCCCCGCTGTCGATGTGGAACCGCACCATCTGCTCGGGGTCCATCCGGTACACGTGGTCGGCCCCGAAAACCACTATGTAGTCGGGATCTTCGTCGTAGATCAGGTTGAGTGACTGGTAGATGGCGTCCGCGGAGCCCGTGTACCAGCGCGGGCCGAGGCGCTGCTGCGCCGGCACCGGCGTGATGTACTCGCCGGCCAGGCCCGACAGCCGCCAGTTCTGCGAGATATGACGGT
>NZ_JAFAUS010000383.1 GCF_019243155.1 Mycobacterium sp. | reverse complement strand
GGTGCAATGCGTCGGCGAAAGCCTGACCGGTTGGACCTACCCCCGGGGATTCACCTGTGCCACGGGCGAACACCACCTGAACGTCGGGGCACTGTGCGGAGGCGGACGGGATGATGGAGCCGCTGAGGGCCGACATGCTCAGGCCGGTCGCTGCGACTACTGCTGGAACCAGAAAACGGGCGGTATGACGTGCAATCATGCCGAACTTGTGCCCTGTAGCCCAACTATCTAAACAGTCGAATTGGACAAATTACAGTGATTTCACATGGCCGCCCTTGCCAGGCCGCAGGCGGGCCGAGATGGGTTGCGCGCGGGGCCCATCCGCCATTGGCGTCCCGCCTCGCCGGGCCTTAATTTGGAGGGAGGCCGCAAAACCGGGGGCAGTGACGCAGTCAACGCCGGGGCGGGGAGCGGACGCGTGCCGGGATGTGGTCTGCTAGCTGTAGTTACGTAGTCGAGAACACGGTGAAGCCAGAGCCGACGTTCGGCGTGCAATCCGAGTGGATGCGGTAGCAGAATTGAACGCAATAACGGATGCCCTGCTAGGGGTCCCTAGCGCGGTTCTCAACAGGGCCCTCAACTATTTCGCCAACCCGGCACGCCTGTCGGATCCCGACAGGCTGCGCGCCACGGTCTCCGGCAAGACCGTTCTGGTGACCGGCGCGTCCTACGGGATCGGTGAGGCGACCGCGCGCACACTGGCCGCCGCGGGCGCGACCGTGCTGTTGGTCGCTCGGTCCGAGGACAGGCTCTGCGATCTGGCGGCGTCGATCAACGCCGGCGGAGGTAGGGCGTTCGCCTACCCGGCCGACCTCACCGACGAATCCGTCGTGACCGCGCTGACCAAGCAGATCACCGAGAAGCACGGCCCGCTCGACATCGTGGTGAGCAACGCGGGCAAGTCCTTGCGCCGCTCGCTGCACGAGCAATACGACCGCCCGCACGACTTTCAACGCACCATCGACATCAACTATCTCGGGCCGGTCCGGTTGCTGCTGGGACTGCTGCCCGTCATGCGCGAAAACGGCGGCGGGCTCGTCGTCAACGTCTCGAGCGTCGGTGTTCGCGTCGCGCCGGGCCCGCAGTGGGGCGCCTACCAGGCGTCGAAAGGGGCCTTCGATTCCTGGCTGCGCAGCGTGGCGCCGGAACTGCACGCCGACGGTGTGGACGTCACCTCCGTCTATTTCGCCCTGGTGCGCACGCGGATGATCGCGCCCACCCCGCTGCTGGGCCGGCTGCCCGGCCTGACGCCGGATGAAGCCGCCGACGCGATCGCCAAGGCGATCATCGAACGGCCCCGCACCATCGAACCGCCTTGGGTGATGCCGGCCGAATTGGCCTCGGTGCTGCTGGCCGGGCCGGCCGACCGCGCGGCGCGGCTGTGGCACCGCCGGTTGTCGGCCGGTTCGGATGCCCAACGATGACAAGCGAGAGCGTGGTCGCCACGGCCGGCCGCGCGCTGCTGCGCTCCGGATTGCTCAGTCCGTCGTCGCCGTTGAAGGGCCTCCGGTTGCTTCGCGAGGCGCGCCGCGGCGGCACAAACCCCTGCACGCTGCTGGCGGTGACGGCGGCCAGGTGGCCGGGCCGGGCGGCGATCATCGACGACGACGGCACGCTGGACTACCGGCAACTGCACTCGGCGGCCGAGTCCCTTGCGCTGCGGCTGTCCGGCGCGGGTGTCAGACCCGGCGATGCGGTTGGGGTCATGTGCCGCAACGGACGCGGTTTCATCACGGCGGTCTTCGGCACCGCGATGGTGGGCGCCGACGTCATTCTCGTGAACACGGAATTCCGCACCTCTGCCTTGGCGGCGGCGCTGAGCGAGCACCAGATCACCACGATGGTCGCCGACGGCGAATTCGCCGAACACCTCGGGGCCGTCGGTGAATCGATCGTCGTCATCGACCCGGCGACTGTCGTTGCCCCCGAGGGTGGTTCGCGACCCAAGGTGGCGTCACCGGGACGGATCGTCCTGCTCACCTCGGGCAGCACGGGGACCCCCAAGGGGGTGCCGCGGGCGCCGGTGCTGCGTTCCGCGGTCGGCGTCTGGGTGACGATTCTCGATCGCACCGGGCTGCGGGCCGGATCGCGAATCTCGGTGGCGATGCCCATGTTTCATGGGCTTGGACTCGGCATGCTGATGCTCACGGTGGCGCTCGGCGGCACGGTACTCACCCAGCGCGAGTTCGACGCCGAGGCCGTGCTCGCGCAGGCATCGCTGCACCGCGCCGACGCCTTCACGGCCGTACCGGTCGTGCTGGCGCGCATCCTCGACCTGCCCGAGCGCGTGCTGGCGCGAAACCCGCTGCCGGACCTGCGCGTCGTGATCTCGAGCGGGGACCGCCTCGAACCCTCTCTGGGCCAACGGTTCATGGACGCTTACGGCGATATCCTCTACAACGGCTACGGGTCCACCGAGGTCGGTATCGGCGCCCTGGCGACACCGGCCGACCTGCGCGAGGCTCCCGAAACCGTTGGCAAACCGGTGGTCGGGTGCCCGGTGCGCATCCTCGGCAAGACCGGTAGGCCCGTCGGTCCGCGCGTCACCGGGCGCATCTTCGTCGGCGGCAACCTCGCGAGCGAGGGCTACACGGGCGGCGGGGCCAAAGACGTGATCGACGGCATGACGAGCACGGGGGACATGGGCTACCTCGACAACGCCGGCCGCCTCTACATCGTCGGCCGAGAAGACGACATGATCATCTCCGGCGGAGAGAACGTCTATCCACGCGCGGTCGAAAACGCACTCGCCCAGCACCCCGGCATCGTCGACAAGGCGGTCATCGGCGTCCCCGACGAGCGTTTCGGCCAGCGACTGGCCGCGTTCGTGGTTCTACAGCCCGGCAGCGACACCGACGTGCCGGCGATACGGGACTACCTCAAGAGCCGGGTGTCGCGGTACGAACAGCCCCGAGACATCAAAATCGTCGACAGCATCCCGCGCACCCCGTCGGGCAAGGTCGTGCGCAAAGAGCTGCCCGTCTAAGAACCTTCGCCGGATTCCAGGGCGGCGATCTGCCGATTGAGCCAGTTGGGTGCCAGCACCGAGATCGCGGTGGCCCCCGCCGTGGATCCCAGCACACCCGTCCACGCGACCGGCCCCAGCGGCGTGCATCCGAAGAACTGGCTGATCACCGGTGTTTGCACGATGCCGACCAAGACTCCCGCGCTGCCGAGGGCGGTCGCGACGACGAGCGGGCTGTGCCGCCGCGTCAGCAGCGTCTGCGCCAGCTGGGTCGTCACCAGTGCGGTCAATCCCATTGTCGAGGTGCGCTGTTCGCTGCCCGGCGTCCAGCGGCCGACGGCCCAGGCGGCCGTCGCCCCGGCGGCTGTGACGGCGCCGCGGGTGACGATCTGGCGCATCAGCGGGGCGTCGAGCGAGGGCGTCGGCCCGGTCAACACCGCGCGCCGGTGCTCGCGGCGTGCCTCATCGGCCTCTTCGTCGGATTCGAAGTCGGCCTCGTCCGGTTCGACGTATTGCGACGTGACCGCGACCGCGAGCGCGGGGAACATGTCGGTGAGCAGATTCACCAACAGCAACTGACGGGTGCCGACCGGCGCCCGTCCGGAGCCCAGCGCGGTCCCGATGATGGTGAACAACACCTCGCCGACGTTGCCGCCCACCAGAATCGTGACCGCGTCCCGCACCCCGGCCCACATGCTCCGGCCCTCGACCAGGGCGTCCATCAGCACACCCAGGTCGTCGTCGGTCAGGACGATGTCAGCGGCCCCGCGGGCGGCCGACGAACCGCGACCGCTCACCCCGATGCCCACGTCGGCCATCCGGATGGCGGCGGCGTCGTTGGCTCCGTCGCCGACCATGGCGGTCACCCGGCCGCAGCGTTGCAGGGCGCCGACGATCTGCACCTTTTGTTCCGGGCTGACCCGCGCGAAAACCTGCACGTCGGCCACGAGCCGGGCGCTCGCGTCCTCGTCCAGGCCGGTGAGCTCGGCGCCCGTCACCACCCGCACGTCCTTCGACATGCCCAACTGGCGGGCGATGGCCCGCGCGGTGACGGGGTGATCGCCGGTGATCAGCACGACGTTGCGATCGGCGTCCACCAGCGCTTCGATCAACGGCCGCGACGAGGCCCGCGCGGTATCCGCCAGACCCACGTAGCCGAGCAACTCGAGATCCTGCGCGGCCGCGTCGACCGCGTCGGCGTCGGTGTCCTCTTCGGTGGTCGCGTGGTCCCATCCGCGCTGCGCCACCGCGAGCACCCGCAGGCCCTGCTCGGCGAGGCTGTGCACCACCGACTCCGCGTGGTTCCGGTCGCCGTCCGCGTCGCCGAACCGGCAGCGCGGCAGGATGACCTCGGGAGCGCCCTTGAGCACCAGCGTGGGGGCGGTCGACCCATTGCTCAGGGTGCCGATCGAGGCGGCGTAGCCGCGGCTGGACTCGAACGGCACCTCCGCGAGCATCGTCCAGTCCGTGTCGCTGTGGCCGTTGAGTGAACCGGCCGCCGTGATGATCGCCTCGTCGGTGGCGTGCGCGTGTCCCTGGCCTTCCTGTGGCTGAGTGGACGCCCGCGCGGCCGCCCGAAGCAGCTTGGCCGCTTCCGGATTGGCCAGCTCGGGAAACGGATCGTTGGGGCTGACCCCCTCCGGCAGGGCGCACACGACGCGCAGCCGGTTCTCGGTGAGCGTGCCGGTCTTGTCGAAGCACACGGTGTCGACGCGGCCGAGTGCCTCGATGGTGCGCGGTGCGCGAACCAGGGCCCCGCGCGCCGTCAGCCGCTGGGCGGCCGAGAGCTGGGAGAGGGTCGCCACCAGTGGAAGGCCTTCGGGGACGGCGGCCACCGCGATCGCGACGCCGTCGGCGACCGCCTGCCGCAGCGGCGCCCGGCGCAGCAGGGCCAGCGCCGACACCGAGGCGCCGCCGGCGAGCGTGAGCGGCAGGACCTTGCTGGTGAGTTCGCGCAGCCGGGCCTGCACGCCGGCCGACGTCTCGACGTCCGCGACCGCCGAGATCGCGCGGTGCGCGGCGGTGCCCACCCCGGTGGCCACGACGATCGCCCGGGCATGTCCGGCGACGATGGTGCTGCCCTCGAAAAGCATGCTGGCGCGTTCGGGGTCGTTGACCGCGACCGGATCCTCCTGCTTGTCCACCGGGAGCGACTCGCCGGTGAGCAGCGACTCGTCGACCTCGAGGTCTTCGGCCACCAGCACGCGGGCGTCGGCCGGCACCACTTCGGGTGCGGTCAGGTCGATGACGTCGCCGGGCCGCAGCGATTTGGCGGACACGGTAGCGGTGCGGGTGGCGTGCCGCGCGGCCTCGAGCCGGCGCTTGGTCGTCGCGACCCCTGGAACCACGACCCGGCGCACCAACTGGTCCTGCTCGGCGAACAGCTCGGCGGCCGCAGCCTCGGCCCGTAACCGTTGCGCCCCACCGGTGATCGCGTTGACGGTCATCACGCCGGCGACCAGAAGCGCGTCGATGTTGCTGCCGACGATCGCCGACGCGGCCGCCCCGACGGCCAGGATCGGGGTGAGCGGATCGGCGAGCTCGGCCCGCGTCGCGGATGCCAGCCTGACCGCGTTGTGCATCGGCGCCCGCAGCGGCGCCAGGGCCGGGCTGTACGACAGGTCGTCGAGACGGCGGCGCCATGTGGGCGCGGTTTCCACGGCCAGCGGGCGGGAGCCGCCGGCCAGCCGCGAGTAGACGATCTCGGGATCCAGCGCGTGCCAGGCGGTGAGTGGCTGGGGGGTGGGGTCGGGCAGTCGTAGCACCCGGGTGGCCGACAGGGTTCCCGCCATCAAGGCCGTGGCCGCGGCCGCGTTCACCGGGTTGAGCCAACGGCGAAAGCTCACGGGGTTGGTGGGCTTCTCTTGTTCGCTCCCGGTGACGAGCAGCAGACCGGCCAGCGTCGTGCCGCCCTGAGCGAGGTGCACGGCCGATTCGCTGGCCGACCGCGCGACCGGGATCGCGGACAGGATCCGCACCGCGTCCGCCAAATCGGTGCCGGTGATGATGTCGGCGGTCCACGCCGTGGCGGCGCGCGGATCGTCAAGGGCCACACCGACATCGGCGATCGCGAGCGCGGCGAGGGTGTCGGTCGACGCGAAGTCCCGGTGCAGCGCGGTGATCAGCAGGACCGGTCCGCGATCGACGCGCAGCTCGCGAACCACGTTCAACAGCGGCGTGCCCGGCGGGTGCGACGCGCCGACGCTCGCGGTGAGGTCCTCGGTGCCCGCGACGTGACGCAAGACCACCCGCGCGCCTGTCCGGTTGGCGGTCTGGAAGAGAGGGATCGCGTACGGGTCGACCTCCCAGCCGACCGCGACGCTGCCCACGCATTCGCCGTCGACGATCAGGTCGGCGGCTTCCAGGCCCTGCGCGGGCTTACCGGAGGGCCCGCCCTCCGAGGGAACCCAGCGCAGCCGCGCGCCGGTGGCCGGGAGCTCATCCGGGTCGGGCTCGGGTGCCTCCTCGCCGTGCAACAGCGCGTCGGCGACCTCGTAGACCCGGTCGTCGTCCCAGCCGGGCGCGTCGCCGTGGACACGCAAGACCGCACGATGATCGCCGCGCAGCGCCGCGCCGTCGATGACGACCACCTTCACCCGGTCCAGCCGGCGCAGCGCGCCCGGGTCGAGGACCAGTTGCCCGGAGTTGGCAAGCCCGCGGCCCAGCACCGCCGCGAACGCCTGCCGACCCATGTGCGCCGCTCGCGGTACCGCGGCTTCGATCGCGCCGGCTGCGTCCTCAGTGCCGCCGCCGGCGACAAGCGCGCTCGCCGCGGCGATCAGCGCGCCGTTCGCCGCGGAATCGACGTAGCTCTCGATCGGGCCCGCCATGGACCCCTTGCCGGCGTCGATCGCGACGTCGATGGACCCGCCAACCACCACGTGCGAAGCCTCACCGGCCGCGGCGGCCGCCCAGTTGTGGCGGGGCTGGTGAGATTTGGCCCCCGCGGAGGAGATGACGGGCACCACCGGAGCCTGCGGGCGCGCGGGCGAGGCCAGCGCGGGTTCGCGGTCTCGCCACACACGGCGATGCGCCGTCGCTTCGGAGATCTGCAGGGTGCGTTGCGTCAGGTCCAGCAGCGGCGTGCCGATCGCCTGGGTCAGCCCGTAGGCCGCGGCCGTCGTGGCGGCGAGCGCGATATCGGTGCCCACCCGGCCCAGTCGCGATTCCAGGATCGCCACCATGCGCGGCTGATGATTGATGAGAGCGGCCGCGGCCCGGGTGGTCTTCGGTGCGGCGGGCAGGCGGGTCACCCAGCCGGTGACCGCGCCACTCACCGCGACGATGTCCAGCGCCGCGGCGGTGAGCGGCACCAGAACCGCGAGTGGGTTGCCCGGGTCGGCGAAGGGCGCGGAATGCAGCGATGCCGGCGAGCTTGACGGAGCGATGTCGCCGGCCACGGTGACGATCGCTTCGCGCACCTCGTCCAGGACGGTGTCGGGGTCCGCCTCGTCGGTGAATTCGACGACCAACCGGCCCAGTGAGCCCTCGACGTGAGCCTTGGCGACGCCGGGAATGCGACGCACCGGCTCCTCGACAACCGCGGCGTACTCGTCCCAGCGCGGGAACGGCAGCAGCGGGTCCAGGTCCAGGTGCACCCGTCGTCCGCTCTGCCAGCGCACCGGCGGCAAGACGCGGGCCGACGAGCCGTTAGTGGAACCGCCCAACCCGATGACGCGGCCCGTGGATTCGGCCACCGACTGGACCACCGGGCCGGCCAATTCCGTGACCGGGCTGGTCAATGTCTGCAGGGCGCCCGCGGCACCCGCCGCTGTCGTCACTCCCGCGCGGACCACCTGCGCGGCACCGCCGGTCAATCCGGCGACGACGCTGGATACGCCCGGAATCTTCACTCAGTCACCCTTCAATACGTCTACCGCGCCTAATGATCCTGGCGGGTTGAGAACCTGTCCACATATGGGCTGGGAGGCAAACCATGCGACGACACCGATGACGATGCAGGCCCGGGCTTCCCGTAGTCGATCAGGAGGTGCAATCGCGTCCCAGACAAAGATTACCGGCTTGGCGGGAAACCAAACGCCCTGACCAAACCTGGGAGGACTCGCCTGCGGGCTATCCGCAGACGGCGCCGTATCAGCGGTGGGAATGGCACGACGCATACGACGGATAAACGACATATTTCAGGCCCGAATAACACGAATGCGCGGTAGCCGTCGAACGGCTACTCGCGCAATATTCTGCTCAGGAAATTCGATCTACAAAATGCGGTGGTTAGCCCTGCCGACTTGGTACCCAGCTGGGAAGGATTTCTCGATAACCTGCAGCTGGTGGTCCACTCGGGACTCGAGTTCGAGGACCACGCAGCTGTCGCCGAAGGCCTTCGATTCGAGAACTATGTAGCGCTGACCGCAATCCGTGATCGGATCACCTGAATGCAATTTTTCGACGGGTACCGACTCCTGGGATCCGTTTGACTCCACCCATCACACGGTAGGTCACTTCCCCGGGTGAGGGAATACATCGCTACGTTTTGGCGCCCGCCGGCTGCTTGAAGAACACGCTGACGCGGGAGATCAGCCCGTCGTCGTCCTGCTCGAACAGGATGCATTCGGGCCACTGCTCCGAGGCTCCCTCGATGACGAACGTCTCGGTCAACTCGACAAAGGACAGCCGGTCGTCGACGTGCGAGACCCGCTCCACCTCCAGCCGGTGGCCCTGCAGGGTGGTGAGGACCTTGCGCAGGTAGGCGACGTAGTGCGCCTTGCCCTCGACGACATCGCAGAACGGGCCCTCGCGGATCAAGCCCTCATCGGCGATGGTGGCCGCAAGACCGTCCCAATCGTGCGCGGCCAGGCACTCCAAGTAGCGCTCGACCGCCCCGGGAGCGTCAGGTGACTCCACAGAGACACCGTAGGCCGAGGCGGCCGATAAGGAAATGACCGGCGGCGGCCGCGGATGCGGGCGACACTGGTGCGATGAGCCGGTGGGTCGCCCGCGCGGAGCGCACGCTGACGCAAGACGTACCCGCCGACCCGGAGGCGGTTCGCGACTTCTATGTGGACCTGGACAACATCAAGGTCGTGCACCCGTTGATCGTGTCCGTAGAGACGTTGTCGCGCAGCCGAACTCCGGACGGATACACCCATGCCTATCGGGTGATAGACCGGATACCGTTGGGGCCGTTCACCATAAAGATCGCTTACCAGGCACGACTGTTCGTTCCCGCCGAGGGTGACGTGCTGACCGAGGCCGATCAGTCGCCCGGTGTGCGGCTGCGCGGCACGGTGAGCTTCGAGCCGATCGCGACCGGCACCCGCGTCACCGAGCGGATCCGGATCGCGGCGCCCCGCCTGCTGGCCCCGATCACGACGCGCGAGGCGGTCAAGGCGCACATCGACATGTTGGACGGCATCCGCCGGCACTTCGAATCCGATTGAGCGGCTGCGCTTCGCGTGTCTCGCCGGGATCGGGCTGCCTCGCCTTTAAGCTGGCTCCGATCAACTCCGAGGGGTAGCGACGTATCGGCATCAACGATGGCGCCGGGCGACATGGTGGTCATGGCGCACTAACAGCAAGTACTGAGCCGGGCGGGACCAATCCCGCGCCGGCTCGTCGTGTTAGGCCCCGGTGGGTGGCTCCCGTGCGCCGGGTAGGCCGGTTGGCTATCTGGGATCGGCCCGAACGCCAAAGCGGAATTCCCGCCCTCGACGGGCTGCGCGCGATAGCGGTCGCGCTGGTTCTCGTCGGCCATGGGGGTATTCCGGGCGTCGGCGGCGGGTTCATCGGAGTCGACGTCTTCTTCGTCCTCAGCGGTTTCCTCATCACTTCGCTGCTGCTGGACGAGTTGGGACGCACCGGCCGTATTGAATTGACCGGCTTCTGGATTCGGCGCGCCCGCCGGTTGCTGCCGGCGCTGGTGTTGATGGTGCTCACGGTCGCCGCCGCCCGTCAGCTTCTTCCCGAACAGGCCCTCACCGGTTTGCGCAACGACGCCATCGCGGCGTTCCTGTGGATCGCGAACTGGCGGTTCGTCGCGCAGAAGACCGACTACTTCACGCAGGGCGCGCCCCCGTCGCCGCTGCAGCACACATGGTCGCTCGGGGTGGAGGAGCAGTACTACTTCATCTGGCCACTGCTGCTGATCGTCGTGACCCTGCTGCTCGCGGCGCGCGCTCGCCGCCGCCTCACCTGGGCCTCCGTGGGCGCGGTTCGGTTCACCGCCTTCATCATTGCCACGTTGGGTGCGTTGGCCTCGGCCGCGCTCGCGATGGCGATGACATCCGACTCCACTCGTGACCGGGTCTACTTCGGCACCGACACCCGCGCGCAGGCGTTGCTGATCGGTGCCGCGGCCGCGGCTCTGCTGGTTCGGGATTGGCCCTCGCTGAACCGCGGCTGGTGCATGATCGGGAGCCGGTGGGGCCGGTGGGTTGCCCGCCTTCTGCCGTTCGCCGGTGTGGCCGGACTGGCCGCGGCGACCCACTTCGCGACGGGCAACAGCGCCGAATTCCGGCACGGTCTGCTGATCGGCGTCGCGGTCGCGGCCGTTGTCGTGGTCGCCCCGGTGGCGCTGGAGCAACGCGGATTGATCGCCCGCATCCTGGCTTTGCCCCCGCTGGTGTGGTTGGGGACCATTTCGTACGGCGTGTATCTATGGCATTGGCCAATCTTTCTGGCGCTCAACGGCGAACGGACGGGATGGACCGGGCTGTCGCTGTTCGCCGCTCGGTGCGGCGCCACCGTCGTGGCGGCCGCGGCATCGTGGTGGCTGATCGAACAGCCGATCCGGCGCTGGCGACCGGCGCGGGTGCCCCTGTTGCCGTTGGCCGCGGCGACCGTGGCCAGCGCCGCCGCGGTGACGTTGATGGTCGTTCCGGTGGGGACCGGACCCGCCCTGCGCGAGGTCGGCCTGCCGCCCGGGGTGTCGGCGGTCGCGGCGGTCTCCCCGGCGCCCCCGGGCCAAAGCCGACCTGGACCGCGGGATCCCAACCGGCCGTTCACCGTTTCGGTGTTCGGCGATTCCATCGGGTGGACCTGGATGCACTACCTGCCGCCGACGCCAGGGTTCGCCTTCCTCGACCACACCGTCATCGGCTGCAGCCTGGTGCGCGGCACGCCGTACCGCTACATCGGCCAGACCCTCGAGCAGCGGTCGGAGTGCGACGGCTGGCCGATCAGATGGTCGAAGCAGGTGAGCCAGGACCAGCCCGACGTCGCGCTGCTGATCATCGGGCGCTGGGAGACGGTGGATCGCGTCAACGAGGGGCAGTGGACTCACATCGGTGACCCGACTTTCGACGCCTACCTCAACGGCGAACTCGAACGGGCGCTGAACATCGTGAGTTCCAGCGGTGTTCGCGTGGTGGTCGCGACGGTGCCCTACAGCCGTGGCGGCGAAAAGCCGGACGGCAGGCTCTATCCCGAGGACCAACCGGACCGGGTCAACCTGTGGAACACCATGTTGCGCAAGACCGTGGGCCATCACCCCGGCGTTCAGATTCTGGACCTGAACAAGAAGCTGTGTCCCGACGGGGTTTACACCGCCAAGGTCGATGGCATCAAGGTGCGCAGCGACGGCGTCCACCTCACCCCGGAAGGGGTGAAGTGGCTGACGCCGTGGCTCGAGGAATCGCTGCGGTAGCCGTTAATCGTTGGTGCGGCAGCTGACTTCCATGCTGTCGCTGTCCCTGACCTGGAAGTTGAAGCTGACGTAGCCGTTGCCGGGGTTGCGCACCCGGTCGAGGTAGGGCTGGGTGTCCTGGGCGCTTGTGTTGTCCGCCACAATCAATACACCCGCGTGCAAACGCGGTTCGAGCAGCTCGAGCACCGGCAGGTACAGGTCTTTCCAACCGTCGAGCAGAACGAAATCGACCGGCCCGTCCAGGCTGCCCAGCGTGGTGAGCGCGTCACCCTCGAGAATGGTGATCACGTCATCCAGACCGGTGTCCGCGAACGTCTTTTTCGCGGCCGCGATCTTGCTCGTGCTGAGCTCGGTGGTGACCACCCGGCCGGTGCCGTTGTCGCGCACCGCCGATGCCAGGTGGATCGCCGAGATACCAAAGGACATACCGAATTCGACGACGGTGGCCGGACGCGTCGACCGCACCAGCGAATACAGCAACCGGCCCGCCTCGGGGGTGACCGGGATGTAGAACTCGCTCATCGCCTCGGCGCGTTCCTGGGCGGTCATCGGGCGATCGAACTGACCGCGTCGCTCACGCAACTGCGACATCTGGTTGCTCGACTCGGCATACATCCGGTCGAGCACGGTCGCTACCTTCGGGTCCTGCAGAGTATTGGCCATGATATCGAGCCTAGGCCTTCGAAAGTTCGTCGCAGCAACGCGCTTGATGGCGATCAGCCGGCGTCATGGTTGCCTAGAGGAGTTTGACGCGCCCTGGGCCGCGGTGTAGACAGGACTCCGCAAGCACCTCGGTAGGTGAGGCGTCTGCACGGATACAGGCCACTGACCCCGAACGTCGAGAGACGCCCCGGGTCAGGACAGCTCTTCCCGGACCCAAGGGTTGAGCCCAAGTGGCTTCCGGACGACCATCGGTTAAGTCCGGATACGCCGTGCAGTGCCGAAGCTCCGACGAGAGGGGTGCGAGCGGCGGTGCGCCGCCGTTCATTCGTGCCTCTCGCGTTCAGGTGAAAGTGTTGACACCCGCGTGTGTCCTGGCCGTGAGGAGGTGAGGGAGAGATGACTGAGCCCAGTCCAGGCGATAGTCCCTATCAGAAATCCGTCTTATCCCGCTCCGGTTCCGGCCTTCACGCTGCCTGAACATTCTCCGAATGCGCTGACCTGTGCGCCCAACGCGCGGGTTCGGTCGACGCCGGACGGGCTTTCCGTCAGGAGATGATCATGACTTTTGTTGTTGCACACCGCTTTTCCGGTGTAAAGAAGCTGACAAACAGGCTGCGCGCCTTTCGCGTCCCGACTCGGCAAGAACGCGCCAACCTGTACGTGTCACGGATGCCGATCGCGGTCGTCACCGCCTCGCTGGGGGGACACCCGTCGGACTCAGGAGGCAGGCACCGGTAGTCAGTGCGAACCATCCGGCAGCAGAACGATTTTGCCGCGGGTGTGCCGCTTCTCGAGTTGTTCGTACGCGTCGGCGACCCGATCGATCGGATAGGTGTCCGCGATCTCGAAATCGATGGCACCGGTCACGATCAGGTTGGCCATTTCGGCCAGCACCTCGGGCGTCGACGCGTCCGCGCTGCCCTCGGTTTTGGCGCCTATTTCGCCGGCCTTCTGAAAAGAGATGATGGTCTCGATCCGCTCGGGCGCGACACCGAGATCCGCTGCGAGTTGCACGTATTCGGGCCCGAACAGGTCGATGAAGGCGTCGATTCCGTCCGGCGCGGCGTCCCGCAACCGGTCGGCCAGCCCGTCACCGTAGGTGATCGGGATGACGCCGTGGGCGCGCAGCCAGTCGGCGTTGTCGGGCCCCGCGATGCCCAGGACCCGTGCCCTGCGCAGCACCAGAAGCTGTACGACCAGGCTGCCGACGCCACCGGCGGCCGCCGAAACGGCAACGGTCTCGCCGGCTTGTGGCGCGATCGCCCGCACGGCGGCGTAGGCCGTTGCGCCGACCACGTAGAGGGAACCGGCTACCTCCCAACTCAATTGGGGTGGTTTGGGGATCAGTTGATCCACCGGGACGGCGGTGTGGGTGGCGTGGCTGGATCGGTTGAAGCTGAATCCGAGGACCTCGTCGCCGACGGAGAACGCGGTGACGCCCTGCCCCACGGCGGTCACGATGCCCGCGAGGTCACTGCCCTCGCCGGACGGGAACGTGGCGGGGAACATCTCGTGCATCGCCCCGGAGCGGATGGCCGCTTCGCCGGGGTTGATCCCGGCGGCGCGGACTTCGACGATCACCTCGCCCGGCCCGGGTGTGGGCATTCCGATGTCCGCCACGTACAGCACCTCGCGGCCGCCGTATCGGTCGAAACGTACGGCGCGCGCTGTTGCAGCCGTCATGTCGGTCTCCTTACCGCGTGAGAAGGCGTTCCCCAAGCCAGCATAGGCAGCGGGGGGCTTGTGTTCGTTTCAGCAAATTCGTACGACCGGCGTCGGGTGCCGCGGTGATAGTCGGGTACATATGACGTGGAGGGTACGCACATGGAGGTTGGTCGAATCGGTGTCGCCGGCTGGGTCGTCATCGCCGTCGCGGTCGGCGCCGCGATCACAGGCTGCGGCAGCAACAACAAGACCGGGTCACCGCCGGCGTCGACTACGTCGTCCAGTTCCGCGGTGACATCGAGCGTTTCGAGTGCGGTGACCGGACCGCCGCCGGGGCAAGTCACCGATTACGGCTTCTTGCTCATCAAGCCCGCGGATCTGGGCGGCAATCTCACGGCCGCACAGCCGCCGCTGCTCAATCCCAACAATGCGCCCGGCGTAGCCCAGCTGTTCGCCACCGTCGACAACGGTCGCAGGGTATGGGACACGATCATGATCGGCGCCGATCCCGCGGCGGCGGCGACCGAACTAGGCACTACCCGAACCACTTACGCGGGCAAGGTCAGCGGCACGTGGCAGCCGCTCGCCGTCGGCTCCAATGGAACGATGATTTCGGGTGCTTCGGCGGACAACTCCCAAGCGACGACGGTGCTGCTGTTCTGCGAGGGCAAGGCGCTCGTCACGCTGCAATTCGACAGCCCCTCGAGCGACCCGATCGATCCGGGCGTCGCCACCGAGATTGCGCGGAAGCAGGACGCCGCCATCAAGACCGGGTTGCCCGGCTAGCCGCGGCACTAAACCAGTCCCAGCAGCTTCAGGTCCGTGACGTACTTATTGATGAGTGCGGCCGACAGGTGCGGAATGTCGTTATCCGCACCGATCTTCGACTCTCGCACCGCGGCGCGGAAGACGTCCGTCGGGGCCGGTGCGCCGCGCAGCGGCGTCTCCGGCTTCCGGTAGGCGTCAAGCAACGGCAGCACCGAGTGCTGACGCTCCTTGTCCGGCAACGCCCGAAGGGCCGTCTCGAAGCGACTAAGCCATTCGTCATAATCGTCGATGCGCTGGATCTGGT
>NZ_JAFAUS010000347.1 GCF_019243155.1 Mycobacterium sp. | reverse complement strand
GGGTGGACGGCGTCGTGGCCGCCCTCGTCGCTGCCGATTGCCCACGGGGAACCCACATCTCCGGGGGCGGCGGTGGGGGAATTGTTGCGGCCCTTGCGGTGTACCTTGCCGATCGGGTGAATCGGCGGCAGGTAGACGACGTCGAATCCCATTGCCGCGATGCGGGGAAGCTGTGCGGCGGCCGAGGCGAACGTGCCGTGCACGGGCTCGCCCGCGGCGTCCCAGCCGCCGGTCGAGCGGGGAAACATCTCGTACCACGAGCCGAAGCGGGCCAGCGGCCGGTCCACCCAGACCCCGTACTGCTCGCCGCGGGTGACCAGATCGCGCAATGGATACTCCGCCAAGATCTCGTCGATCTCTTCGGCGAGGGCAGGAGCGGTACGGGTGACGGGATCTCCGGGCTTGCGCAACGCCGCGGCGGCCGCCAGCAACGGGTCGCGCCCGGCGCGCGGCACACCGGTCGCGGCGCGCTCGAATAAAGCGGCCCCGATCAGTAGGTCGTTGGACAGCTCCTTTTCGCCCTGACCGGCGTCTAGTTTGGCGATCAGGCCGTGGCGCCAGGAGTCGATCGGGTCACCCCATCCGTCGACCCTGAAGGTCCACAGTCCGACGCGGTCGGGGGTGAACTGGCCGTGGAAAACGTAGGGTTCCAGCCCCATCGTCATGGGCAGCAGCAGCGGCTTGATGCGTTGCTCGGCGCCCCCGTCGACGTCGGACAGCACCTTCTCCGGAGCCTGGACTGCCTTGATCCGGCGGGTCTCGGTCGGCTGCGGATAGCGCGGCCCGAGGTACCGCACCACCAGGGTCGCCGCGACCGCCTCATGGCCCTCGCGCCACACCGCGGCGCTGACTGGGACGACCTCTCCGACCACCGCCTTGGCGGGATACGCGCCGCAGGAAACGACAGGCTGAACGTTATCGATCTCGACGCGACCCGGCACCACCACTCCGTTTCGATTGTGGGCGGCCAAACCGCGAGTACTTCGTAGCGGGATGCCGCTCGTCGGGAAACTTCCTGCTGTGGGAACTTCCTGCCTTGGGGGAGCATCATTGCTGCCCCGATAAGTACTCGGTACCCACCCTAGTGTCCGGCCACACACCCGGGAGCAAAAGCGCTGGCGGCAAAGGGACCCTCGGAGTCGCCGTGCACGCGCGGCGATCGTTAGTAAGGTAGAGACGCGTGAAAGCACTCCGTCGGTTTACTGTCCGTGCTCACCTTCCCGAGCGTCTGGCCGCTCTGGACCAGTTGTCGATCAACTTGCGATGGTCTTGGGACAAGCCGACGCAGGACCTGTTCGGCAGCATCGACCCGGCGCTGTGGGAGCGCTGCGGCAGCGACCCGGTGGCGATGCTGGGCTCGGTGAATCCGGCGCGGCTGGACGAGCTGGCGCTCGACGAGAGCTTCCTGGGCCGCCTCGATGAGCTGGCCGCCGACTTGAACGACTACCTGAGCCGCCCGCTGTGGTACCAGCAGCAGCAGGGACAAGGTGTCGCGATGCCCTCGGCCATCGCGTACTTCTCGATGGAGTTCGGCGTCGCCGAAGTGCTGCCCAATTACTCCGGCGGCTTGGGCATCCTGGCCGGTGACCACTTGAAGTCCGCGTCGGATCTCGGGGTGCCGCTGGTGGCGGTCGGCCTCTACTACCGGTCCGGGTATTTCCGGCAGTCATTGACTGCGGACGGTTGGCAGAACGAGACCTACCCGTCGCTGGATCCGCAAGGGCTGCCGTTGCGGCTGCTGACCGATGCCGCCGGCGATCCCGCCTTGGTCGAGTTGACGCTTCCCGACTCCGCGCAATTGCGGGCGCGGATCTGGGTTGCGCAGGTCGGCCGGGTGCCGCTGCTGTTGCTCGATTCCGACGTTCCCGAGAACGAACACGAGTTGCGCAGCGTCACCGACCGCCTCTACGGCGGCGATCAAGAACATCGGATGCGCCAAGAGTTGCTGGCCGGCATCGGCGGCGTGCGGGCGATTCGCGCGTTCACCTCCATCGAAGGTTTGCCCGCGCCCGAGGTCTTCCACATGAACGAGGGCCACGCCGGGTTCCTCGGGGCCGAACGCATCCGCGAGCTGATGACCGGTTCGGGATTGGACTTCGACACAGCGCTGGCCGTGGTGCGCTCGAGCACCGTGTTTACCACCCATACCCCGGTGCCCGCCGGCATCGACCGCTTCCCGATCGACATGGTGCAGCTGTACTTCAACGGCCGTGTTGACGGGGTCGCCGATGCAAAGGGCGAGAAGGCCACCGGCGCGCCGACGTTGCTGCCGGGGGTGCCCACCGCGCGGATCCTCGCGCTCGGCGCCGAGGACGATCCGACGAAATTCAACATGGCACACATGGGTCTGCGCTTGGCGCAGCGAGCCAACGGCGTCTCGTCGCTGCACGGTCGGGTGAGCCGCGCGATGTTCAGCGAACTGTGGCCCGGATTCGACGTGAACGAGGTGCCGATCGGATCGATCACCAACGGGGTCCATGCGCGTACGTGGGCGGCACCGCAATGGCTGCAATTGGGGCATGAGCTTATCGGCTCGGATTCGTTCAGCGACCCCGGCGTCTGGCTGCGACTGAATCAGGTCGACCCGGGCCACCTGTGGTGGATCCGGTCGCAACTGCGGGCGCTGTTGGTCGAGGACGTCCGGCGGCGGTTGCGCCGCTCATGGGTGGAACGCGGCGCATCGGACGCCGAATTGGGTTGGATATCAACGGCATTCGATCCGGATGTGCTGACGATAGGGTTCGCCCGCCGGGTGCCGACGTACAAGCGGCTGACGCTGATGTTGCGTGACCCGGATCGGCTCGAACAGCTGCTGCTCAACGAGGAAAGGCCGATCCAGCTGATCGTCGCCGGGAAGTCGCATCCGGCCGATGACGGCGGTAAGGCGTTGATCCAGCAGGTGGTCCGGTTCTCCGACCGGCCCGAAGTGCGCCACCGCATCGCCTTTTTGCCCGACTACGACATGTCGATGGCGCGGCTGTTGTATTGGGGCTGTGACGTCTGGCTGAACAATCCGCTGCGGCCGTTAGAGGCTTGCGGCACATCGGGAATGAAGAGCGCGCTGAACGGCGGGTTGAACCTGTCGATCCGCGACGGCTGGTGGGACGAGTGGTACGACGGCGAAAACGGTTGGGAGATACCGTCTGCCGACGGCGTGGCCGATGAGGCCCGCCGCGACGACCTGGAGTCCAGCGCCCTCTACGGCCTGCTGGAACAAGCGGTGGCCCCGAAGTTCTACGAGCGCGACGAACGCGGCGTACCGCCGCGGTGGATCGAAATGGTGCGCCACACGTTGCAGACCCTCGGACCGAAGGTGCTGGCATCCCGGATGGTGCGCGACTACGTCGAGGAGTACTACGCGCCGGCCGCGCAGTCGGTGCGCAAGACGATCGCCGCCGCCGAGGACGACGAGACCAGCGGCGAGTTCGGCGCCGCCCGCGAGCTGGCCGACTATCGCAGGCGGGCCCAGGAAGCGTGGCCGAAGATCATCATCACTGATGTCGACAGCACCGGACTGCCGGACACCCCGGTGCTGGGCTCGAAGCTGACGCTGACCGCGACCGTGCAGCTGGCCGGGCTCTCGCCCGACGAGGTCACGGTGCAGGCGGTGGTGGGCAGGGTCGACGGCAGCGATGCACTGCTGGAGCCGGTCACTGTAGAGATGTCGTACACCGGTACCGCCGAAGGCGGCAATCAGGTGTTCTCGACGACGACGTCGCTGCCGCTGGCCGGATCGGTCGGCTACACGGTGCGCGTGCTGCCCCAGCACCCGATGTTGGCCGCCGGTAACGAGTTGGGCCTCGTCACGCTGGCTCGCTAGCCGTTCGCAGCCGCGCCAGGGCGCCGCGGACCTGCATGGGGTTGGTGGTCTGCCAGAACGGCGGCAGCGAAGCGCGCAGGTATCCGCCGTAGCCCGCGGTGACCATTCGCGAGTCGAGCACCGCGACGACCCCGCGGTCGGTGGTGCGGCGCAGCAGTCGGCCCGACCCCTGGGCCAGCAGCAGCGCGGCATGGTTGGCGGCAACGGCCATGAAGCCGTTGCCGCCGCGCGCGGCCACCGCGCGCTGCCGCGCGCCCAGCAGCGGGTCGTCGGGCCTAGGGAATGGGATGCGGTCGATCAGCACCAGGGACAGCGACGGCCCGGGCACGTCGACGCCCTGCCACAGCGACAGGGTGCCGAACAGCGAGGTCTCCGCGTCGGCGCTGAACTGCTCGACCAGCGCGGAGGTGCTGTCGTCGCCCTGACACAGCACCGGCGTCGACAGGCGCGCGCGCATAGCCTCGGCGGCGGCCCGGGCGGCCCGCATGGACGAGAACAGCCCCAGCGTGCGTCCGCCGGCGGCGGTGATGAGCTCGGCGATCTCGGTGAGCTGCTCGGCCGAGCCGGTGCCGTCGCGGCCCGGCGGCGGTAGATGCGCGGCGACGTAGAGGATGCCCGCTTTCGCGTGCTCGAACGGCGAGCCGACGTCGAGGCCACGCCAGTGCGGCTCGTCCTTGGTTCCGGGGGCCGCCAGGCCCCACGCGGTGGCCATCGCGTCGAATGACCCGCCGATCGTGAGCGTCGCCGAGGTCAACACGGCCGTCGAATGCGCGAACACGTGGTTGCGCAGCAGGCCCGCGACCGACAGCGGCGCCACCCGCAGCACCGGGCGCAATGACCCCCGGTTGTCCTCGTGGTCGAGCCAGACCACGTCGGTGCGATCGGGGATCGCGGGGACGAACGACGTCAGGATCCGCGATGCGGTGTCGGATACCTCGCTCAGCGCTGCAACCGCCTCGGCGCGCGCCGCCGCCGCCTTGGCGTCGCTGGTGGTGTCGATCGCCGACCGTGCCGCGGCCGCGACGTCGCGCAGCGCGGTCAGGTAGGTCGCCAGCTCGTCGTCGAGGTGATCGATGCGGCCCGGGGTGCCGTCGTGGATCGCCGCGGCGAAGTTGGCGGTCGTCGCCTCCAGCCGTTGAACCAGTTCCGGATTCACCAGCCGGCTGATCCGCCGGGAGACCGCACCGAGGGCGGCCGACGTCAATTCCGCGGTGGCAACCGATGTCACCCGGTCGACCAACTCGTGTGCCTCGTCGACCACCAGGAACGCATGTTCGGGCAGCACCGCGGAGTCGGAAACCGCGTCGATGGCCAGCAGCGCATGGTTGGTGACGACGATGTCCGCGCCGCCGGCCCGGCCCCGCGCACGTTCGGAGAAGCATTCCGTGCCGAACGGGCAGCGCGAGACGCCGAGGCATTCGCGCGCGGAAACGCTGACCTGCGACCAGGATCGGTCGGGGACACCCGGCTTGAGGTCGTCGCGGTCACCGGACTCCGTCGTCGACGCCCACGCCGTCAGCCGTTGCACGTCACGGCCCAGCGCGGTCGCCGCGACCGGGTCGAAAAGCTCCTCCTGCGGCCTGTCGTCGGAATCCTCGCCGTCCGCCGCGCCGCCGTTGTGAATCTTGTTCAAGCACAGATAGTTTCGTCGGCCTTTGAGCAGCGCGAACTGCGGCCGGCGGGGAAGCGCGTCCTCGAGCGAATCCATCAGCCGGGGCAGATCGCGGTCGACGAGTTGCCGCTGCAACGCGATCGTCGCCGTGGATACGACGACGGGCGACTCGTTATCGAGGGCACGGACGATCGACGGCACCAGGTAGGCGAGCGACTTGCCGGTGCCGGTGCCGGCCTGTACGGCGAGGTGCTCACCGGTCTCGAAAGCGCGTAACACGGCGGCGGCCATCTCCTGTTGGCCGCTGCGTTCACTGCCGCCGAGCGCGGCCACGGCGATGGCCAGCAGCTCGGGCACGGACCCGGTCACCTCGGACGTGGCTTTCCTCTTCGTTATCGGCCGGCCGGGATCTGGGTCGTCGGGATCGCTGGATCGCCGTGCGACAGGTTGAGACCCTCCCACGGCAGGCTGCGCAATCCGGTGGCCACCAGCTCGCGCGCCGCGGTCAGATTCGGTTTCCACACCAACTCCCGGCCGCGGACCAGCGGGGTGGTCAACAGCCGAGACGGTTCGGTGACGACCGGCTGCCGGCCGACCGGATACACGACCTCTTCGGTGATGGTGCCAGACCCACGCGACAGCCGAATCGCCTCTTTGTGTCCGCCCTGGGATTCCTTGTGGCTGCTGCGCTTTTGCACTCCGATGCCGTCCACCTCCACCAGTTTGTAGACCATGTTCGCCGTCGGGGCGCCCGAACCCGTCACCAGCGAGGTGCCCACGCCGTAACTGTCGATCGGCTCGGCGCGCAATGCGGCAATGGAGAACTCGTCGAGGTCGCCCGATACGACGATGCGGGTCGCGGTGGCTCCCAGTCCGTCGAGCTGCTCGCGGACCTGGCGCGCCAACACTCCGAGTTCGCCGGAATCGATCCGGACCGCGCCGAGCGATGGACCGGCGGCAGCCACCGCGTTGGCGACGCCGGTCGTCACGTCGTAGGTGTCCACCAGGAGCGTGGTGCCGACGCCCAGCGCGTCGACCTGCGCCCGGAACGCGGCGAGCTCGGCGGACTCGGGAGAGTGTTGTTCGCTGACGTGCAGCATGGTGAACGCGTGCGCCGACGTGCCCTCTGTGGGTATTCCGTAGCGGCGCTGGGCTTCCAGGTTGGACGACGCGGCGAAGCCGGCGATGTAGGCGGCGCGGGCCGCGGCGACCGCGGCGTGTTCGTGCGTGCGTCGGGTTCCCATCTCCATCAACGGGCG
>NZ_JAFAUS010000136.1 GCF_019243155.1 Mycobacterium sp. | reverse complement strand
CAGGGCGCCGACCAGTGCGAGCTGAAACTCCCGTTGCTTGATCCCGTCGATCAGGTACCTGCCCAGCCCGCCGAGGCTGGCATAGGCCGCCACCGTCGCGGTGGCGACCACTTGCAGCGTCGCGTTACGCAGACCGCCCAGGATCAGCGGCAGCGCATTGGGCACCTCGACCCGCAGCAGCACCTGGGCCTCAGTCATGCCCATCGCGCGGGCGGCGTCGACGACCGTCGGTTCGACGTTGGCGACACCCGCGTAGGTACCGGCCAGCAGCGCGGGCACACCGAGCAGCATCAGGGCGACCAGCGGCGGTCCCATGCCCAGCCCGAACAACAGCGTCCCGAGCAGCAGCACGCCCAACGTCGGCAGCGCACGCAGGCCGTTGACCGCGCCGACCACCAGCAGGCTGCCGCGGCCGGTATGCCCAATGAGCAGGCCGAGGGGCACGGCGACCAACGCCGACGCGCCGACCGCGAGAACCGTGTACTCGAGATGCTCGAGGAGTCGCGCCGCCAGCCCGACCGGACCGGTCCAGTTGTCAGCGGTCAAGAAATACGCGATCGCCCGCTGCACGAAGTTCATCGCGCGCCACCCACCACCGGGGCCACTATCGACCGTCGACGGGCGGAGCGCCCGGCGCGTTCCCAGGGGGTGATCAGCCGGCCGCCGAACATGATCAGCACGTCGATGACGATCGCCACCACCAACAGCGCGACGATGCCCGCCACGATCTGATCGCTCTTGTCCGTCTGGTAACCCTGGGTGAACCAGGTGCCCAGGCCGCCGATGCCGATCACCGAGCCCACCGAGACCATCGCGATGTTGGTGACCACCACCACCCGCAAACCGGCGACCAGCACCGGAATCGACAGCGGCAGTTCAACTTTCAGAATTCTATTGATCGACGGATAACCGACGGCGGTGGCCGCGTCACGCACCTGGGCGGGCACCGCGTCCAGCGCCTCGAGCACCGCACGCACCAGCAGGGCGGTGGTGTAGGCCGCAAGCGCGACGATGACGTTGGCCTCGTCGAGAATCCGGGTGCCGATGATCGTCGGCAGCACCACGAACAACGCCAGCGACGGAATGGTGAACACTACCGCCGCGGTCGCCGTCGTCAGTCGCCGCGCGACCGGCGCGCGCTGCACCAGTGCGCCCAACGGCACCGCAACCGCCAGCCCGATCAACACCGGCACCAGCGCCAGCCGCAGATGGACGATCGTCAGGGCCCAGGCATCGTCGAGGTGGGTCAGCAGATAGCGCACGGCTAGTCGGCCCTCTTTTGGGCTTCCACCGCGGCCAGCACGTCGGCGGCCAGGACGCCGCCGATGACCTTGCCGCCGCCGTCGACGGCGACGCCCACCCCCGACGGCGACGACAGCGCCGCGTCCAGGGCCTGGCTCAGGTTGCCGTGCGGACGCAGCAGCGAGCCGATGCCGCTCATGCACTCGGACCACGCCGCGCCGCCGCGGTGTCGGGTCAGGCCATCGATGTCGATCCAGCCCATCGGCGCCCCCGACTCGTCGACCACGACGGCCCAGCTGTCGGAAATGGATTCCGGCACGCTTTCCGCCGGGATCCGCTCGATGTCGTGCAGTGTCAGCCCGGACGCTTCGATGAGCTGCAACCACCGGTAGCCGCGGCCCAGGCCGATGAATCTCGCCACGAAGTCGTTGGCCGGTCGCGCCAGCAGCCGCTCGGGCTCGTCGTACTGCTGTAGTGAGCCGCCCCGGAACACCGCCACCCGGTCGGCGAGCTTGAGCGCCTCGTCGATGTCGTGCGTGACGAAGACGATGGTTTTCTGCAATTCGCTTTGCAGGCGCAGTATTTCGTTCTGCAGGTCGTGGCGTACCACCGGGTCGACGGCGGAGAACGGCTCGTCCATCAGCAGGATGGGCGGGTCAGCGGCCAACGCGCGCGCGACGCCGACCCGCTGCTGTTCACCGCCGGAGAGTTGCGCGGGATAGCGGGCCGCGAACTTGGTGTCCAGTCCGACGCGCTCGAGCACCTCGTAGGCGGCCTTACGCGCGGTCCGGCGGCGCTGGCCTTTGAGCACCGGAACCGTTGCCACGTTGTCGATTACCCGCAGATGAGGCATCAGGCCGGCATTCTGGATGACGTAGCCCATTCCGAGTCGCAGCTTCACCGGGTCCAGGGTGGACACGTCGACACCGTCGACGGTGATGGTGCCCGAGGTCGGCTCGATCATCCGATTGATCATGCGCAGCGCCGTGGTTTTGCCACTGCCCGAGGACCCGACGAAGACGGTCAACTCACCGGTGGGGATCTCCATGCTGACCTCAGCCACGGCGGTGGTCCCGTCGGCGAAATCCTTGCTGACCCTGTCGAATACGATCATTGGATTATCGAGTGGTTGAAGCCGTTGTCGCGCACCCAGTTTCGCGCGGCGTCGCCGGGATCGACGCCCGAGTTGCCCGCCACGGCGGCGTTGAGTGCGGCGACGCCGGGCGTGGTCAGTTTCGCCGACACCGCGTCCAGCACGTCTTTGAGCCGATCGGACATCTTCTGCGAATTGAGCAGTGGCACAATGTTGCCCGCCACGAAGTTGTGCTCCGGGTCGTCGAGCACCGCCAGATGGTTCTGCGGTATGGCCGGTGACGTGCTGAAGACGTTGGCGGCGTTCACCCTTCCCTCGAGTAGGGCGCGCACCGTCACCGCCCCGCCGCCGTCGTTAATGGCGACGAAATTACCCGGCTTGATGTCGAGTCCATACTTCTGCCGCAGCCCGGGCAATCCCTCGGGACGGGTCGCGAAGTCCGAGGGCGCCCCGAATTTCACCTCCGCCGAATGGGCCGCCAACTCGCCGATTGTCCGCGTTTTCCAGGAATTGGCGGTAGCGCTGGTGACCGTGACGGTGTCGGTGTCGGCCGCAGGCGAGGGCGTCAAGATCGCCAAGTCACCGGGTAGCCGCTTGTCGAGTTCCATCTCGACGGCGTCGAGCATCGTCGCCGTCGACGCGGGAGCCAAGTAGAGCAGCAGATTTCCCACATACTCGGGCACCAGGTCGATGGAATGGTCTTTGAGCGCAGGGATATACGTCTCCCTGCTGCCGATTCCCATTCGGCGTCCGACATCGAATCCGTTGGCTTGCAGAGCTTGTGCGTATATCTCGGCGATGATCTGCGATTCCGGGAAGTCGCCGGACCCGACGACGATGGATTTCGGGCTGCGGATTTGGGCTCCCAGCGGATCGTCATTGCTGCAAGCCGCAATGACGCACATCGTCGTTAGCCATACTGCCGCTTGGACGATCGCGCCGTGCGGGCGCGCCGGCAGCCTCATACCGCCGACACTAACGTCAGAACCGTCCCAGCGCCGCCAGCGCGAGGCCGGATGGGCCGTTTGGTTTCATTCTGTGCCGGAAGGGACAAAGATGAACCTATGAGCAGCCAAACCCCTGCCTCACCCGGCAGCCAGCCGCCGCCCCCCAAGCCCGAACCGGCGCCCAAGGGCGGTAAGGCCCCCGTCGTCAAGGCCCCCAAGGAACCGGCGGTTGCATTCACCCGCGCCGGCGCGCTGTGGTCGTCCCTGATCGTGGGCTTCCTGATCCTTATTGTGTTGCTGATCTTCATCACCCAGAACACGGCGCAGGCGCCGTTCCAGTTCTTGGTCTGGCACTGGAGCCTGCCGCTCGGCGTGGCGATCTTGCTCGCGGCCGTCGTCGGCGGGCTGATCACGGTGGCCGCGGGCACCGCACGGATCGTGCAGCTGCGCCGCGCCGCCAAGAAGCACCACGCGGCCGCTCGCCAGCTCTAGCCGACTGTGCGTCCAGGGCGGGACTATCGCCCGATTCGCGCCGTCAGCGCACACTCAAAGCCCTGGTTACACGCTCAACCGGGCAGTTTGGCGAGCTCGCCCAATCCTCGCGAGATCAGCGGCGCCACCACCTCGGGCGCGTGCTCGGAGGCATCGTCTAAACCGTGAGCCTGGTCCGACATCCGCCGCCGGAAGTCGATGCCGGCGGCGATGATCGCGAGCTTGAAGTAGGCCAGTGCCATATAGAACTCCCAGTGCGCCAGCGGCAGACCGGCGACCAGCGAATATCGGTCGGCCAGCTCGTCGGCCGTCGGCAACAACGGCGACGTCCAGGCGGCCTGGGCATTGACGATCAGGTCCAGCGCGGGGTCGCGGTACACGCACATCAGCGCGGCGTCCGATAGCGGATCCCCCAGCGTCGAAAGCTCCCAGTCGACGACGGCGCGAACCACGGTCGGATCCTCGGAGTCCAGGATCGTGTTGTCGATCCGGTAATCGCCGTGCACGATCGACGTCCGGCTCTGCTGCGGAATGGCGTCGCGCAGACCGGCGTGCAGTCGCTCGACGTCGGCGTCGCGCCGGTCGTCGGGCAGCCGCACCAACTCCCACTGCGAGCCCCACCGCCGCACCTGGCGCTCCAGATAACCGCTGGGCTTACCGAAATCGGCCAGGCCCACCGCTTCTGGATCGACGCTGTGCAGATCGACCAGGACGCGGACCAACGAGTCGACACAGCTCCCGATGACGGTGTGGCTCAACGCTTCGAGTTGCGCACGCCGGCGCACGACCTGGCCGGCGACGAATTCGACGATCTGAAACGGGGCGCCCAGCACCGAATCGTCTTCGCACAAAGCGATCGCCCGGGCCACCGGAACCGGTGTGTCCTGCAGCGCGGCGACGACCCGGAATTCGCGGGCCATGTCGTGGGCGGACGGGGTCAGCCCGTGCATTGGCGGGCGCCGCACCAACCAGCTGGTCGTGTCGTCGTAGACGCGGAACGTCAGGTTCGACCGGCCACCGGATATGAACTTCCCGCGTAACTCGCCGTCGCGTTCGATGCCGAGCGATCGCAGATATCTGTCCAGCGAGGCCAGGTCGAGCCCTTCGAGTTGGTCAGCTGAAGTCACCGGACTTGTTTACCACCGCCGACCGCCTGCCGACCTCACCACCTTTGATTTCGGGGCAGCAAGTCCCACACATGCTCGACCGCGTTGACGCCGGCCACCGTCGCCTGACCCGTCCGTGAGTACAGCAGCCGGGTCACCGACGCGTAGTCGACCGGGAAGGACAGCAGCCGCGCTGTTCCCAGGATCTCGTGCAGCAGCAGGTTGATCACTCCCCCGTGGCTGAACACCGCGACCGTGTCCTCGGCGGCCGCGGTGGCGACCAAATCGTCGACCGCGGCGCGCACCCGCGCCCGAAAAGCGTCCTCGTCAACGGCGCTGGGCAGATGACCCTGCGCCAAACGCGCCCACTCCTCGGGCATTTCGGCGCGGATCTGCTCGACGGGGATGTACGCGGGCAGGTCGCGGTCGTATTCGGCGAAGCGGTCGTCGATTTCGACGCTCAGCGAGCGCGCCGCGGCGACCGGTTCGGCGGTCTGAACGGCGCGGCGCTGCGGGCTGCTGATGACGCGCGAGATGGGAAACCTGGCGAGCGCGTCGGGCAGTCGCTCCACCTGCGCCCGCCCCTCGTTCGATAGGTCCGGGTCGGAGCCTTCGCCAGGTTCGCTGCGCAGCGGTAGCGCATGCCGGACCAGCAGCACTTGCATGTTTCTTCCTGTCTTCGTGCGGTTACCCGCTCACACCGGGGGCCGACCTCGAGGAGGATAGATGACCGAGCCGAGTATGGATTGGGACGCCGCCTACCGACAAGACGGGCCACCGCCGTGGAGCATCGGCGGGCCCCAACCGGAGTTCGCGCGTCTCATCGACGAAGGCAAGGTCCGCAGCGACGTGCTGGATTCCGGCTGTGGCCATGCCGCGCTGTCACTGGCGCTGGCCGAGCGCGGCTACACCGTCGTCGGCCTCGACGCCAGCCCCACGGCGATCCAAGCGGCGGCCGTGGCGGCCGCCGAAAAGGGCCTGACGACAGCGACTTTCGCGCAAGCGGACGTCACCAACTTCGGCGGCTATGACGGCCGCTTCGCCACCATCCTGGACAGCGGACTGTTCCACGCACTGCCGCCCGTGGGACGCCAGGGCTACCTGGAGTCCATTTTTCGCGCCGCCGCGCCCAGGGCGACGCTCTACATCTTGGCCTTCGCCGAAGGGGCACTGGGCGATCCCGACGATCCGGACCGGCGCGGCCCGCGCGGCTTCACCGAAACCGAGTTGCGTGACGCCGTCTCGACGGTCTGGCGGGTCGACGACCTGCGGCCGGCCAAGGTCTACGGCAACGCCGGCGCTGCCGGTGAAGGCCCGTCGGCCGACGCGGAACACGACGACGAAGGGCACTTCATGGTGCCGGGCTTTCTGCTGAGTGCGCACAAACCCGACTGATCCAGGGGTGGCTTTTACCTCGGAGAATGCTATTCTCTGCGCAGAGAGTGGGGTGGGCGGACAATGGCGACTGCTGGTGAAACCCAACTGGACCAGGGCGTTCTTGGTCGATGGCTGGATGCGAACGACGCTCCAGGAAGCGGCGAAGAGCCGCTCCTGGAGCTGCTGAAGGGTGGTTCGCAGAACACGCTGTATCTGATCCAGCGAGGGCCCGAACGCATGGTGCTCCGGATGCCGGGGCCCCGCGCCGACGCCGCGCGTATCGACGGGCTGTTGCGCGAGATCCGGTTGGTGCGCGCGCTGTCGGGCACAGATGTGCCGCACGCCGAGCTGATCGCCGCCGACGACACCGGCGACCTGCTGGGCATGCCGTTCTACGTGATGCGGGCGATCGACGGCTGGAGTCCGATGGACGGCGGCTGGCAAGCGCCGTTCGACGACGACCTGCAGGCGCGGCGCGGGCTGGCGTTCCAGCTTGTCGAGGGTGCCGCCAAGCTGGGCCGGGTGGATTGGCGTGCCCAAGGACTCGACGGGTTCGGCCGCCCGGACGGATTCCACGAACGCCAGGTCGATCGCTGGCTGAACTTCCTGGACGCCTACAAGGTGCGCGAGCTTCCCGGCCTGGACGAGGCGTCCGACTGGCTGCGGCGCAACCGGCCCGCGCATTACCAGCCAGGCATCATGCACGGCGACTACCAGTTCGCCAATGTGATGTTCGCGCACGGCGGCCCGGCCCGGTTGGCCGCGATCGTGGACTGGGAGATGACCACCGTCGGCGATCCGCTGCTGGACCTGGCCTGGGCGCTGCTGGGCTATGACGGCGAAAACCCAAGCGAGGACGGCTTTTATCTGGACATGCGGGGCATGCCGACGCGCAGCGAGCTGCTGGAGCACTACGAGAAGATCAGCGGGCTGTCCACCGAGAACATCGACTACTACCTGGTGTTGGCCAACTGGAAACTCGGTATCGTGCTGGAGAAGACGTACGCCGCGGGTGTGCGCACCGGCAAAGTCGATCCCGCGATCAAAGACGCGTTCGGCGCGATGATCCCGAAGCTGATCGCCACGGCGGCCGAGCTGGCGCGGGCTACACCTTCCAGGGGGCGCTGAAATGGGTTACGCGGATACTCTTTTCGATCTGACCGACCGGGTCATCCTGATCACCGGCGGCAGCCGCGGGCTGGGACGCGAGATGGCGTTCGCCGCCGCACACTGCGGCGCCGACGTGGTGATCGCCAGCCGCAACATGGACAACTGCGTGTCCACCGCCAAGGAAATCGAGTCCGAGACGGGCCGTTCCGCCATGCCTTACCAAGTGCACGTCGGACGCTGGGACCAACTCGACGGTTTGGTCGATGCGACCTACGAGCGGTTCGGCAAGGTCGACACCCTGATCAACAACGCGGGCATGTCGCCGTTGTACGACAAGCTGAGCAACGTCACCGAGAAGCTGTTCGACGCGGTGGTGAACCTGAATCTCAAGGGGCCCTTCCGGTTATCGGCGTTGGTCGGTGAGCGGATGGTGGCCGCCGGTCGGGGATCCATCATCAACGTGAGTTCGACCGGGTCGCTGCGGCCGAACGGCGGCATCATCCCCTATGCCGCCGCCAAGGCCGGACTCAACGCCATGACCGAGGGACTCGCGCAGGCATTCGGGCCGACCGTGCGCGTCAACACGCTGATGGCCGGGCCGTACCTCACCGACGTCAGCAAGGCCTGGGATCTGGGCAACGGTAACAATTTCAGTCACCTTTCCCTCAAACGCGCAGGCGATCCACGCGAAATCGTCGGCGCCGCAATATTTCTGGCGTCGGACGCATCCAGCTTCACCACCGGCGCGATCCTGCGCGCCGACGGCGGGATCCCCTGAGATCCCCAATGAACGAGTAGGAGTATTCGAATGCCTTGGGACTTCTCCACAGAACCGGAGTTCGAGAAGAAGCTGGAGTGGATCCGCGAATTCGTGCGCGAGGAGGTCGAACCCCTCGAGGTGCTGTTCCCGGGTTGCGAGTTCCTGCCGCTGACCGAGGAGCGCCGGCGGATAGTCGACCCGCTGAAACAGCAGGTCCGTGACAACGGCTTGTGGGCACCACATCTCGGCCCGGAACTCGGTGGCCAGGGTTTCGGGGCGGTCAAGCTGACGTTGATCAACGAGATCCTGGGCCGCAGCCCGTGGGCGCCGATCGTCTTCGGCACGCAGGCCCCCGACACCGGCAATGCGGAGATCATCGCGCGCTTCGGAACCCAGGAGCAGAAGGACCGCTACCTCGCCGGACTGCTGTCCGGTGAGATCTTCTCCTGCTTCTCGATGACGGAACCACAGGGCGGCGCCGACCCGCGGGTCTTCACCACCCGCGCGGTCCGGGACGGTGACGACTGGGTCATCACGGGGCGAAAGTATTTCTCCTCCAACGCCGCCGTCGCGTCGTTCTTCATCGTCGTGGCCATCACCAATCCCGATGTGGCGGTGCACCACGGCGCGTCGACGTTCCTGATCCCGGCGGACACCCCCGGACTCAAGATCGAGGCGAACCACCATCTTGTCGGCGCCGACCCGCACGAACCGGGCCACTCGTTGGTGCACTACGACGACGTTCGGGTACCGGCATCCGCATTGCTCGGCGAGCCCGGCCAAGGCTTCCTGATCTTGCAGACCCGGCTGGCCGGCGGCCGACTGCACCATGCGATGCGCTCGATCGGAATGGCCCAGCGGGCCGTCGACATGATGGCCCGGCGCGCGAAAAGTCGCTTCACTCAGGGTACTTTGCTGGCCGATAAGCAGTTGGTGCAAGAGTTCATCGCCGACTCCTACACCGAGCTGACGCCGTTCCGGCTGACCGTGCTGCACGCCGCGTGGCTGATCGACAGCGGCGACGAACACGGCGCCCGCGCCGAGATCGCCACCTGCAAGATCCTGGCGTCGCAGGTGCTGAAATCCATTGCATTGCGGGCGATTCAGGTGCACGGTGCGATCGGGCTCACCGACCAGCTGCCGCTGGTCAACGTCCTGCTCGGCGGCATCGCGCTCGGTCTGGCCGACGGCCCGACCGAGGCGCACAAGGTCAACCTGGCCCGGATGCTGCTCAAGAACGTCGAGGCCGAGAGCTCAGAGTGGCCCAGCGAGATGCTGGACATCCGGCGTGCGGCGGCACGCGCCAAATACGGTGAGCTCGTTGACCACTAGCCGTGTCACGGCGGCCGTCGAGCGTGCGCTCGACGACCGTCAGCGCGAAGCCACCGAAGAAGTGGAGCGCATCTTGGCCGCGGCGGTGCGGGTGATGGAACGGGTCGCCCCCGAGCCGCCGCGGGTCAGCGACATCGTCACAGAGGCGGGTTCGTCGAACAAAGCCTTCTACCGATATTTCGCCGGCAAGGACGATCTCATCCTGGCTGTGATGGAACGCGGGATCGCCATCGTCGTGTCCTACCTCGAGCATCAGATGGCCAAGGAATCCCTCCCGCAGGACAAGATCGCCCGCTGGATCGAGGGCACCCTCGCCCAGGTCGCCGAGCCCGACCTGATCAGGAAGAGCCGCGCGGCCGCGGGGCAGATGTCGGCGGGCACCAACTGGCGTACCGTCGATCAGGAAATGATGTGGCCGCTGCGGGATCTGCTGACCGAACCGGTTGCCGCACTGGGTAGTAGCGACGTGGAACGCGATGTCGAGGCGGTGTTCTGCTGCACCGCAGCAACGCTGCGCCGCTACATGGGTTCGGCGGAACGGCCGGGGCCCGACGACATCGCACACGTGGTTCGGTTCTGTCTGAACGGGTTGGGGGTCCATTGATGCGCGCCGCTGTCTGCCACTCCTACGGCCCGCCAGAAGATCTGGTCATCGAGGACGTCGACGATCCGGTGCCGGCGCCCGGGCAGATGTTGGTGCGCGTGCATGCCGCGGCGGTCAACTTCCCCGATGTGTTGTTCATCGCGGGCAAGTACCAGGTAAAGATTCCGCCTCCGTTCATCCCCGGCAACGAGGTCGCGGGTGAGGTCATCGCGGCCGGCGAGGGCGCACCGTTTGGTCCGGGTCAGCGAGTGGCCGGAACGACGTTCGGCGCATTCGCCGAGCAGGCACTGCTGGACAGGAGCCAGGCGATGCCCATCCCCGACGATGCGGATTTCGCGTCGGCCGCGGCATTCGGCGTCACCTACCGCACCGCGTACTACGCGCTGCGCTCGACTGCCGCTGTCGCAGAAGGTGATTGGGTTGTGGTGTTGGGTGCCGCAGGTGGTGTGGGGCTGGCCGCCGTCGATCTGGCGGTCGCGATGAAGGCCCGCGTGCTGGCCGCGGCGTCGAGCCCGGAAAAGCTTGACCTGTGCCGGCAGCGCGGGGCCGAGGCCATCGTCGACTACGACCGCGAGGACTTGAAGACGCGGATCCGCGAACTGACCGGTGACAGCGCACGCGTGGTCCTGGACCCGGTCGGCGGGCAATACGCGGAGCCCGCGCTGCGGGGCCTTGCGCGCGGCGGCACGTTTGTCACGTTGGGCTATGCGGCGGGCACGATCCCCAAGATTCCGCTGAATCTCGTGATGCTGAAAGACCTCCGCGTGCGTGGCATGGAGATCCGTACCTTCGCGAGTGACTATCCCGACGAGGCCGTGCGCGACGATGAAGAATTGGCGCGGTTGTTCGCCGAGGGCACGGTCCGGCCGTACATCGGCGCGCGCTTCCCCCTGACCGAAACACCGGCGGCGTTGCGGTATGTGGCCGATCGCAAGGTGTTGGGCAAGGTGGTGATCGACGTCGACTGAACCCGGCTACGGCGTCACGATGTTGAAGTTCGGGTCCGGTTCGTCGAGCACGCTCAGGAACGCCTGTAGGGCCGCTTCGTCGCCGGATATCTGAAGCCCGGGCGAGGTGGCGTCCCCCATCGCGACGGCCAGCAGCCGTATCTTGTTGTCCAGAGCCACTGTGACGCTTGCCGTTTCGGCGTCGGCGACCGCTTTGCGATAGACGAGCACGCCGTTGCGCAGGGTGAGCCGATAATTGGTGGACACGTCGGCGAACGTGATGTCGATGACCATGTCGAGATCCCAGCTGCGCGGTCCGTCGACCCGTAGGGCGAAGCTGTCGAAGATCTGCTCCGGCGTCAGCTGATTGAGCATCGACATCGAGGCGGTGGACACCGCGGTCCCGAAGTTGCCGTCACGCAATTCCGTTGCGCCGCTCATGAAGAAGTTGCGCCATGTCGCGTTCTCTGCGCCGTAGGCAAGCTGCTCCAGCGTATCGGCGTACAGTCCGCGGGCACCGGCATGCTGGCTGTCGGTGAACACCGCGTGATCCAACAACGTTGCCGCCCAACGGTAGTCACCGTCGTCGAATGCCGACCTGGCCAGGTCGACGACGCGCTCGATCCCGCCCATCGCCTCAACGTAGCGCGGCGCTAGGGTCTCCGGCGGGTGCGGCCACAGCCGCCCCGGATTCCCGTCGAACCACCCCATGTAGCGCTGATAGACCGCCTTCACGTTGTGGCTGACCGACCCGTAGTAACCGTGCGTGTGCCAGGCCTGGTCCAGAGCCGGTGGCAGCTGGAACATTTCGGCGATCTCAACGCCGGTGTAGCCCCGGTTGAGCAGCCGCAGTGTCTGATCGTGCAAGTACGCGTACATGTCGCGTTGCAACGACAAGAACTCGACGATGTTCTCCCGGCCCCATGTCGGCCAGTGATGCGAAGCGAACACGACGTCGGCGCGGTCAGCAAAGGTGTCGATAGCCTCGGTGAGGTAACCCGACCAGGCGTGCGGGTCGCGCACCAACGCGCCGCGCAGGGTCAACAAGTTGTGCAGATTATGGGTGGCGTTCTCGGCCATGCACAGCGCCCGGAAACCCGGAAAATAGAAATGCATTTCGGCGGGCGCTTCGGTACCCGGCGCCATTTGGAATTCGATCTCCACACCGTCGATAACGTGCTTCTCGCCGGTCTCTTGGATATCGATTGTGGGGACGATGACGGCGATTTCGCCGGTGGACGCTGCCTGGCCGAGCCCGCAACCCACCTGGTCCTGCGGTCCGCGCGCCAGCAGGCTGCCGTACATGTAGGTGGCCCGGCGCGCCATTGCCGGGCCGGCGTAGACGTTTTCGGCAACCGCGTGCTCCACGAAGCCTTCCGGCGCCAGCACCGCCACGGTGCCGGCGTCCACGTCCGCCTGCGTGGTGACACCCAGGACGCCGCCGAAATGGTCGACGTGGCTGTGGGTGTAGATCACCGCGACCACGGATCGTTCGCCGCGGCGCGACCGGTACAACTCCAGTGCCGCCGCGGCGACTTCGGTGGACACCAAGGGATCGATGACGATGATGCCGGTGTCGGTCTCGACGAACGTGATGTTGGACAAGTCCAGACCCCGGACCTGATAGATGCCCGGGACCACTTCGTAGAGGCCTTGTTTGGCGGCCAGTGTCGACTGCCGCCACAGGCTGGGATGCACCGATGTCGGCGCGGGACCGCTGAGGAAGGCGTAGGAGTCGTTGTCCCACACCACGCGTCCGTCGGCTGCTTTGATGACGCACGGGGACAGCGCGGTGATGAACCCGCGGTCGGCGTCGTCGAAATCTCTTGTGTCATGAATTGGCAGAACATGTCCGCGATGAGCCGACTCGATTACCGCAGAGGGGGGCTGGTGATTCATCGTCAACACATTGCCACCAATGCACCATTCCTCAGAGCCGTTCCAAAGGCCTTCTCCTGACAAACCAGTGAACACAGAAACAATTTCTTGATCTCTGGATCTTCGGTCCAGTTAACCCGCATACTGCCCAGACGGCCCTCAATGCCGAGGGCCGCAACTTTCGGGTAAGGAGAACAGGTGAAGCGTGGACTGACGGTCGCAGTGGCCGGAGCGGCAATCTTGGCCGCGGGTATTTCCGGCTGTTCGAGCAACAAGTCGACTTCGGGTAGCTCTGGTTCCAGCTCGGGTACGAGCGCGTCGGCAGGGGCCGGCGGAGCCTCCGGCACGAAGGTCTCCATCGACGGCAAGGACCAAAACGTTCAGGGCACCACTGTTTGCACAACCGCGGGCGGCACCGTCAACATCGCTATCGGTGGCGCAGCGACGGGCATCGCCGCCGTGCTTACCGACGCCAACCCCCCACAGGTGAAATCTGTTGGGCTGGGCAACGTTAACGGCGTGACGCTCGGATACACCTCGGGCACCGGTCAGGGCAATGCCACCGCCAGCAAGGACGGCAACAACTACAAGATCAGCGGTAATGCCACAGGGGTTGACATGGCCAACCCGATGCAGCCGGTGAACAAGCCGTTCGAAATAAGCGTGACCTGCACTGGCTAGTCAGGTGACGCTGCGGGCGGTTGCTGCCCATTGGGTGGCAACCGCACCGTGAACTCGGTGTAGCCGGGTGAGCTATCCACGGTGATCATTCCGTTGTGCGCCTTAACGACAGCGGAAACGATAGCCAGCCCCAGGCCGGTGCTGCCACCCTTGCGTGACCGGGAGGAATCGCCGCGCGCGAACCGCTCGAAAACTTCGGACTGCAGCGCTTGTGGAATTCCCGGGCCGTTGTCGATGACCTGCAACACGGTGTCCGACGACTCGGTGTTCAGTCGCGTGGTCACGACGGTCCCGGCGCCGGTATGGACGCGGGCGTTTGCGAGCAGGTTGGTGAGCACCTGGTGCAGTCGTGCCGCATCGCCGGTGACGAACACCGGCTCTTCGGGTAGGTCGAGCTCCCACTGATGATCCGGTCCGGCGACGTGGGCGTCGTTGACCGCGTCCACCGCCAGCCGCGACAGGTCGACCGGTTCGCGTTCCAGGGGTCGGCCGGAGTCCAACCGCGCCAACAGCAAAAGGTCCTCGACGAGGCGCGTCATCCGTTCCGTCTCGGAGGCGACCCGGCTCATCGCCTGCGCGACCGCCTCGCGGTCGTCCCCCATCCGCTGGGTCAATTCGGTATAGCCACGGATCGCCGCCAGGGGCGTGCGCAGTTCGTGACTGGCGTCGGCGACGAACTGACGAACCCGGGTTTCGCTGGCCTGCCGCGCCGACAACGCGGCCGCGATGTGGTCGAGCATCTGATTGAGCGCCGACCCGAGTTGCCCGACCTCCGTGTAGGGGTTGGCATCGGCTTCCCGGACCCGGACCGGAAGCTCGACCTCGCCGCGCGCCAACGGCAAACCCGCTACCTTGCTTGCCGTTTGGGCAACGCGCCGTAACGGAGCCAGCGCCCGCTTGATGATGATGAGGCCCGCGGTGGTCGCGGCGACGAGCGCGATCACGGTGACGATCCCGGAGATGATCAGCATCCGGATCAGGGTGGCGTCGATGTTGGACATCGCCAGGCCGGTGACGATGACGTCGCTCCCGTTCCGGCTCGGGGCGGCGACGACGCGATATCGGCCAAGGCCGTCGAGGTCCAGCGTCACCGGCGCGCGGCTGTCCGCGATCTGCTGGAGTTGATCCTGCGCGGTCTGGCTCAACGCGGAGCGGGTACCGCTGCTTGTCAGATAGCCGGCATCAACGGTTCTGCCGTGATTGACCACTGCGGCAACCATGCCGGCGGGTTGACCGGGAGCATCTAGAAACCGCGGGCCCGGTCCGGGCCTTGGGTAGAAATGCGACTCGTGCCGCCAGCCCGGACGGGCGGGCTCGGGATACATCAGCGCCGACCGGTAGGAGGTCCCGGCGAGCTGCCCGTCGAGTTGCTTCACCAGGTGGTGGAGCAACGCCAGTTCGGTGACGGCGGTGATGCCCACGCATACGAACGCCAGAACGACGATCTGCCCGACGAGCAACCGAAGCCGCAGCGACCAGACCCGTCGCGGGTCAGCGAGCCGGCTTGAGGACATAACCTGCGCCGCGCAGCGTATGGATCATAGGGTCGCGACCGTTGTCGATCTTCTTGCGCAGGTAGGAAATGTAGAGCTCCACGATGTTGGACCGGCCGCCGAAGTCATAACTCCACACGCGGTCCAGGATTTGGGCTTTGCTCAACACCCGCTTGGAGTTGCGCATCATGAACCGCAGCAGCTCGAACTCGGTGGAGGTCAACGAGATCGTCTCGCCCGCGCGGGTGACCTCGTGGCTGTCCTCGTCCAGGACCAGATCGCCGACCACCAGCTGCGCGCCGCTGTCCACGGTCGTAACCCCGGTGCGCCGCAACAACGCCCGCAGGCGCAGCACCACCTCTTCGATGCTGAAAGGTTTGGTGACGTAGTCGTCGCCGCCCGCCGTCAACCCCGCGATGCGGTCTTCCACCGCGTCCTTTGCCGTCAGCAGCAGCACCGGCAGTTGCGGGTTCTCTTCGCGCAGTTTGTGTAAGACGTCGAGCCCGCTCATATCGGGCAGCATCACGTCGAGGACGACGACGTCGGGGCGTTGAGCGCGCGCAGCCGCGATCGCTGCTGCGCCGTCGCCGGCGGTGGCGATAGTCCAGCCTTCATACCGCAGTGCCATCGACACCATTTCCGCGAGGACTGATTCGTCGTCCACTACCAATACGTTGATCGGGTTGCCATCCGCACGACACATGACAACCCGCTCTACCGAGGCTCTGGGCTGCGTCACAAGCTCTAGTATCCGCCGCGGGATGAGCGGGCGCTATGCCCTTCCTTTGCGTGTCCTGTGAAACGGGACCGCGCGCCTGCTAAATGCAGTCGCGCGATCCCGTATTTCTGGAATGGTTAATACCAATAACGGCGCCCGGCGACTGGGCGGCCGATAGAACCCATGATCCATAACACGGCTCCGATCACGAGAACTACGACGCCAATTTCCCACAACAGCGGGACACTGAACACAAATCCGAGAATAAGCAGGACCACGCCCAAGACGATCATGACGACTCCTTTAGGTGAAGGTTACTAGCCCACCAGCGCTATGCCGCTGGGCATTGAACTGGGTTGCGGTACATGGCAATCCTTGACTTTGGGGTTCACACCCCCGTAATTCAACGGGCCGGCCACAACGGTCAACGCAATGTTTCCCGCCGTGACACAACTCGTTGAGTCACCCTTAAAGTAGTCGCGTTGCCATGCCGCGAAGACTCCGATGAGCAGCCATACCAAGACAACCGTTCCGATGATTCCGCTGCCACGCATGGTGACCTCCAATGTGTTCGAGAAAGGAATTCTCGTGGACGAGAAGTTACCCATTCAACGTATGTCTAAACATTGCTGCGGCGTATTCAAGCGCCGCCCCGAGCCCCGTCAGGCTAGGCCTGATCGGCGAGCCACGCCGCGCCGCGCCGCCTCGAGGCTCGGGACAGCCACGCGTCCTGAACCAGCTCGGTAATCTCCGTTCTGCTGATTTCGGCCAACCGGCCGGCGCGCACCAGCACCGAAGGATGCCCGTCGAAATGGTCGGTGGTGAAGAACGGCGAGGCGAGGTCCTGAATCAGCGCAAGTTTGTCGCTTTGCGACTCGACCCAAAGCATGATGACGTCGCTGTATCGCTCGCCGGTGTCAGGATCCGCCGCGTCGGGCTGCGGTGTGCGGAAGAAGACGAACGACTTCCCGCCCACCTGATAGATGGCGTTGCCCTTGGGTCCTTCCAAGCGCTGAACATGCGGCATCGATGAGGCGACCTCGTGCACGTCGCTCACCCGGGCGGGTCGATCGGCCACAACGGCGAGGGTACCGACTCACGTCGTCAGCTGAGCCCGGAGAGCCCTTTGCAGTAGCGGTTGGGTCGGTGCCTTCGTCGCTGAGCGCCGATTGCACGACGTAGCCGATCACTCACCGGTCCAGAGCCTTCATGATCAAGCTGGTAAGTCGTTGCCGCTCAACGCCATTGAGTCGATCGGTCAGTGGCGCCATGAGTTCACCGATTTGACCGATGACCCGCTTTTCCAGGCGTCTCGCATCCGCGGTGAGGCTGACCCGCACCGAGCGGCCGTCCGCGGCGCTTCGCGCGATGCGCCTGCAGATCGTCGGAAGCGGCCAGGGGTCGGTCCCAACGCGCGGCTTCCTGTCCGAGATGCCCGACCTCATTCGCGAAATCAACAGCGGCACATTCGATATCGATGCCCGGGCCGTCCCACTCACCGATGTCGAAGCGGCGTGGAACGACACGTCCGCCGATCAGCGGATAGTTATCGCGCCATAGACCGGTCAGCCCGCCCGGCGCTGCGCGGACACGTAAAGGGTGGGTGGCATCGAGTCCTCCGAGCCTTGCGGGATGCTGCGGTCGTAGCGCGCCATCAACTCCGCAAACGATGCCGTGGCAACGTCCCAACCGTGCTCACGCAGCCAGCCGTCGACGGCGGTGCGCTCCTCGGGATACCAGAGGTCGTCGAAGTTCGTTACCTCCATATCGATTAACTTCGCGGCCGCCGCCCGCAACCGCTGCATGTCTTCGCGTTGACGCCGCACTCGGTTGGGGTCGGTGAAACCCGAGTCCGGCACATTCGAAGCCAGCCAACTGCCCTCGGCGCTCAGGGAATTGATCCGCTCGAACAACAGGTCCTGGGCCTGCGCGGGAAGGTAGCGCACCAGACCTTCCGCCGACCAGACTGCGGGCCGAGACGCGTCAAACCCCGCCTCCTGCAGGGCTTTCGGCCAATCGTGACGCAGATCGATCGGCACGTTGACGAGTTGCGCCGTGGGTTGCGCGCCGTGTTCGCGCAGGGTCTTGGATTTGAAGTCGAGCACCTTGGGCTGATCGAGCTCGTAGACGACCGTGCCGTCGGGCCACGGTAGCCGCCACGTGCGCGCGTCCAGGCCCGCCGCCAGGATTACCACCTGGCGGACACCTGCGTCCGCGGCCCCGAGAAAGAACTCGTCGAAGAACGCCGTCCGGGTGGCCATGAAGTCGATCATCAGCTGTATCCGCGCGCGCAGATCGGGTTCAATGGCGCCCGCTTTGGCAAGCAGCGCCGGATCGGCGTAGATGCTCCACATCCCCTCGCCCGCGGCGTCGACGAACACGCGGGCGAACGGATCATTGATAAGCGGATTCTCGCTCTCGGTCTCCGCGGCGCGGGCTGCGGCGACACCGAGTGCGGTGGCCCCCACGCTTTGAGTGATCTCCCAGGAGTCGTTGTCGGTCCGCGGCATCGCCATTTCCTTCCCCAGAAAGTAAGTTATGCACACTATTCTTCCAGCCGCCGCCGCCCGCGGCCGCCCGTCGCCCCTGTCCTAGTCTTTTTCCCAGACGGTCCACAGGTTGCAAGGGAGGGCAAGGATGCCTCAACTACCCCAGCCGTCGCGCACGCCGCAGGAAGTCTTCGCCCACCACGGCATGATTCGGGCGCAGACTCTCCGATACACCCCCACCCCAAAGGCTGAAAGTGGACCCTGAAAAGTACGTGGACCTCGAAGCCGTAGCCGACTGGATGTCTAGGCAGGGCCTTGGCGAAGGTCCGCTAGAGGATGTTTCCGGCGTCACCGGCGGAACGCAGAACGTCATGCTGCGGTTCACCAGGGCCGGGCGGCCATACGTCCTGCGGCGTGGACCGCGGCACCTGCGTCCGCGCAGCAACAGCGTGATCCTGCGCGAAACGAAAGTGCTTGCCGCACTGGCGGGCTCGGATGTTCCGCACCC
>NZ_JAFAUS010000038.1 GCF_019243155.1 Mycobacterium sp. | reverse complement strand
ACCCCTTATCAGATCTACGACGCCTTCTTCGACGTCACCAAGGCCGCGCAAGGTTGGGACATCGACACCGTCAAGCAGTCGCTGCACGTGCTCTCCGAAACCGTCGACCAGACCTACCCGCACCTGAGCGCGGCGCTCGACGGAGTGGCCAAGTTCTCCGACACGATCGGAAAGCGCGACGAGGAGGTCAAGCACCTGCTCGCCCAGGCCAACCAGGTGGCCACCATCCTCGGTGACCGCAGTGATCAGGTCGATCGGCTGTTGGTCAACGCGAAGACTCTGCTGGCCGCCTTCAACGAACGCGGCCGGGCCATCAACGCACTGCTGTCCAACGTCGCCGCGTTCTCCGAACAGGTCAAGGGCCTGATCAACGACAACCCGAACCTGAACCACGTACTCGAGCAGCTGCGCACGGTCAGCGACATCCTGGTTGAGCGCAAAGACGACGTCGCCAAAGGGCTGACTGAGGTCGGCAAGTTCCTCCCGTCCCTGAACGAGGCCATCGCGTCGGGACCGTTCTTCAAAGTGGTGCTGCACAACCTGGCGCTGTATCAGATCGTTCAGCCCTGGGTCGACGCGGCATTCAAGAAGCGCGGCATCGACCCGGAGAACTTCTGGCGCAGCGCCGGCCTGCCGGCCTACCGGTTCCCCGACCCCAACGGCACCCGGTTCCCCAACGGCGCGCCGCCGCCGGCACCGCCGGTGCTCGAAGGCACGCCGGACCACCCGGGCCCGGCCGTCCCGCCGGGGTCGCCATGCTCGTACACCCCGGCCGCCGACCAGCTGCCCCGGCCCGACAACGTGATGCCGTGTGCGGGTGCGACGGTCGGCCCGTTCGGTGGCCCCGGCTTCCCGGCGCCGGTCGACATCATGACGTCGCCGCCGAACCCGGACGGCCTGCCGCCGACACCGGGCATCCCGATCGCGGGGCGGCCGGGCGATCCGCCGCCGGATGTTCCGGGGACACCCGTGCCGCTACCGGCTCAGGCACCGCCGGGCGCGCGTACCGAGAACCTCGCACCGGCCGGACCGGTCCCGCCGCCGTCGACGTTCGCGCCGGGCTTCCCGCCAGGCCCGGCGGCGCCACCGGGACCCGGTAACCAGTTGCCGGCGCCGTTCATCAACCCAGGCGGAACAGGCGGTAGTGGAGCAGCGGGAGGAGGTAGCCAGAATTGAGCACCATCTTTGACATCCGCAACCTGCGGTTACCAAAAATGTCCCGCGCGTCGGTGATCATCGGATCGGTGGTGGTCATCCTGGCTCTCATCCTCGCCTACGCCGGCTGGCGACTGTTCGAGAAGCTGACGAACAACAGCGTGGTGGCCTACTTCCCGGCGGCCAACGCGCTGTACCCGGGGGACAAGGTCCAGATCATGGGCCTGCGGGTGGGTGCGATCGACAAGATCGAGCCGGCCGGCGACAAGATGAAGGTCACCTTCCACTACGAGAACCAGTACAAGGTCCCGGCCAACGCCTCGGCGGTCATCCTCAACCCGACCCTGGTGGCATCGCGGGCCATCCAACTGGAGCCCGCCTACAAGGGCGGCCCGGTGCTGGCGAACAACGCGGTGATTCCCGAAGAGCGCACGCAGGTCCCGGTCGAATGGGACCAGCTGCGTAACAGCATCACCAACATCATCTCCAAGCTGGGCCCGACACCGGAGCAGCCGAAAGGTCCGTTCGGTGAGGTCATCGAATCGTTCGCCGACGGGCTGGCCGGCAAGGGCAAGGAGATCAACACCACGCTGAGCAACCTGTCGCAGGCGTTGACCGCGCTGAACGAGGGACGCGGCGACTTCTTCCAGGTGGTGCGCAGCCTGGCCCTGTTCGTCAACGCGCTGCACAAAGACGACCAGCAGTTCGTCGCGCTGAACCAGAACCTGGCGGATTTCACCACGCGGCTCGCGAGCTCTGACAACGACCTGTCCAACGCGATCCAGCAATTCGACAGCCTGCTGACCACCGTGCGCCCCTGGCTCGCCCAGAACCGCGAGGTGCTGACCCACGACGTCAACAACCTGGCGACGGTGACGAACACGCTGTTGCAGCCGGATCCGCTGAACGGGTTGGAGACGGCGCTGCACGTCCTGCCGACGGCCGCGGCGAACATCAACCAGATCTATCACCCGTCGCACGGTTCGGTGGTCGCCATCCCGGCGATCACGAACTTCGCGAACCCGATGCAGTTCATCTGCAGCGCGATTCAGGCCGGCAGCCGGCTCGGCTACCAGGAATCCGCCGAGCTGTGCGCCCAGTACCTGGCTCCGATCCTCGACGCGATCAAGTTCAACTACCCGCCGTTCGGTCTGAACCTGTTCAGCACGGCCGAGACGCTTCCCAAGGAAGTGGCGTACTCCGAGCCGCGGTTGCACCCGCCGAACGGGTACAAGGACACCACTGTCCCGGGCATCTGGTCGCCGGATACGCCGACGTCGCACCGCAACACCCAACCGGGCTGGATTGTCGCCCCGGGCATGCAGGGCCAGCAGGTGGGGCCGATCACGGCGGGCTTGATGACGCCGGAGTCGCTTGGCGAGCTGATGGGTGGCCCCAACATCGAGCCCGTGCAGTCGACGCTGCAGACACCGCCGGGACCGCCGAACGCCTACGACGAATACCCGGTCGTGCCGCCCATGGGTCTGAATGCCCCGGTGCCGATCCAGCCGCCGCCGCCCGGACCGGAGGTGGTCCCTGGCCCGGTCGCGCCGACGCCGGCGCCGGTTGCCGCACCCGCGCCGAATGCGGGTGGGCCGCTTGACTTCGGAGCGGGACAGTGAAGCCGTCGATGAGCGCCGACGGCGCGAAGAGAGCGGCGAACCATGGGGCAGTGAAGCCGTCGATGAGCGCCGACGGCGCGAAGAGAGCGGCGAACCATGGGCCAGTGCCGACGTTCGCTCGCATGATTCGGCACCGCGCCTGGCAGAGCATGGCGTTGCTGATGGCCGCGCTGGTGCTGAGTTCGTGTGGCTGGCACGGGGTCTCGAACGTGGCGATCCCCGGCGGCCCGGGTGGCGGGGGCAACTCCTACACCGTCTACGTGCAGGTGCCCGACACTCTGGCGATCAACGGCAACAGCAAGGTGATGGTTGCCGACGTGTTCGTCGGCTCGATCAAGTCGATTCAGCTGAAGAACTGGATCGCGACGTTGACGCTGGGCCTCGACAAGAACGTCAAGCTGCCCAAGAACGCCACGGCCAGGATCGGCCAGACGTCGCTGCTGGGTTCCCAGCACGTGGAGCTGGCCGCGCCGGCCAACCCGTCGCGGCAGATGCTCAAGGACGGCGACACCATTCCGCTGAAGAACTCGACCTCGTACCCCACGACTGAGCAGACGCTGGCCAGCCTGGCGTTGATCATCCGTGGCGGCGGCATCCCCAACCTGGAAGTGCTGCAGAACGAGGTCTACAACATCTTCAACGGGCGTGGCACGCAGATCCGGTCCTTCCTGGGCAAGCTGGACACCTTCACCAGACAGCTCAACGACCAGCGCGATGACATCACGCACGCTATCGACTCGACCAACCGACTGCTGACCTATGTGGGCAACCGGTCAGACGTCCTGGACCGGGTCCTCACCGACCTCCCGCCGCTGATCAAGCATTTCGCGGACACCAAGAACCTGCTGATCAACGCCGTCGACTCGGTGGGACGGCTCAGCCAGGCCGCCGACACGTACCTGTCGCAGGCGCGGGGGCCGTTGCACACCGATCTGCAAGCGCTGCAGTGCCCGCTCAAGGAGCTCGGCCGCGCCTCGCCGTACCTGATCGGCGCGCTGAAGCTGATCCT
>NZ_JAFAUS010000481.1 GCF_019243155.1 Mycobacterium sp. | reverse complement strand
ATCACCGACGGCTTCTATTACGACTTCGACGTGGCGGAGCCGTTCACTCCCGAGGATCTGGACAAGCTGGAAAAGCGGATGCGCCAGATCGTCAAAGAGGGGCAGCTGTTCGACCGGCGCGTCTACGGATCCAAAGAGCAGGCTCGTAATGAGTTGGCGGACGAGCCCTACAAGCTCGAGCTCGTCGACGACAAGTCCGGCGACCCCGACGTGATGGAGGTCGGCGGCGACGAGCTCACCGCCTACGACAACCTCAATCCCCGTAGCCGCGAACGGGTTTGGGGCGACCTGTGCCGCGGGCCGCACATCCCGACCACCAAGCACATCCCGGCGTTCAAGCTGACCCGAAGCTCGGCCGCCTATTGGCGGGGCGACCAGCAGAACGCCAGCCTGCAACGGATCTACGGCACGGCCTGGGAGTCGCAGGAGGCACTCGACCGCCATCTCGAGCTGATCGCCGAAGCGCAGCGCCGCGATCACCGCAGGCTCGGCGTCGAGCTGGACCTGTTCAGCTTTCCCGACGAAATCGGTTCCGGCCTAGCGGTTTTCCACCCCAAGGGTGGAATCATCCGCACCGAGCTGGAGGACTACTCGCGGCGCAAGCACGCCGAGGCCGGCTACGAATTCGTCAACACCCCGCACATCACCAAGGAACAGCTGTACATCACCTCGGGCCACCTCGAGTGGTATGCCGAGGGCATGTACCCGCCGATGCATCTCGACGCGGAGTTCAACCCGGACGGGTCGGTGCGCAAGCCCGGCCAGGACTACTACCTCAAGCCGATGAACTGCCCGATGCACCACCTGATCTATCGGGCCCGGGGACGGTCGTACCGCGAACTTCCCTTGCGGCTCTTCGAATTCGGCAGCGTGTACCGGTACGAGAAGTCCGGCGTGATCCACGGCCTGACCCGGGTGCGCGGCATGACCCAGGACGACGCGCACATCTACTGCACGCGAGAGCAGATGCGTGACGAGCTGGCCTCGCTGCTGCGCTTCGTGCTCGACCTGCTCGCCGACTACGGGCTCAACGACTTCTATCTGGAGCTGTCGACCAAAGACGCGGAGAAGTCCGTCGGCTCCGACGAGGTGTGGGACCAGGCCACCGAAGTCCTGCGGGAGGTTGCGGAGGGTTCCGGGCTGCACCTGGTGCCCGACCCCGGCGGGGCGGCCTTCTATGGCCCGAAGATTTCGGTGCAGGTCAAGGACGCGTTGGGCCGCAGCTGGCAGATGTCCACCATCCAGCTGGACTTCAACATGCCCGACCGGTTCGAGTTGGAATACACCGCCGCCGACGGCTCACGGCAACGGCCGGTGCTGATCCACCGGGCGCTGTTCGGCTCGATCGAACGGTTTTTCGGCATCCTCACCGAGCACTATGCGGGCGCCTTCCCGGCGTGGCTGGCGCCGGTTCAGGCGGTCGGCATCCCCGTCGCGGACGACCACATCCCTTATCTGGAACATGTTGCCGCGCAGTTGAAGTCGCGCGGAGTCCGGGTGGACGTGGATACCAGTGACGACCGGATGGCTAAGAAGATCGTGAACCACACCAACCAGAAGGTGCCGTTCATGCTGCTGGCGGGCGACCGCGACGTCGAGGCCGGGGCGGTGAGCTTCCGCTTCGGTGACCGCACGCAGATCAACGGCGTACCCCGCGACAGCGCTGTCGATGCCATCGTGAAATGGATCGCCGATCGCGAGAACGCCATTCCCACGGCCGAACTCGTGAAAGTGGCAAGCGGTGAGTGACTTGTGACGAACGAAGAGCGCGCCGGCGACGCTGACGACACCATCCTCGACACCGGCGTCGGCGAGCAAGACCACCTGCAGCGGCTGTGGACGCCGTACCGGATGACCTACCTGGCCGAGTCGCCGATGAAACGGGACCCCAATTCGCTGGCCAAGCCCGAGGAGCCGTTCACCGACATCCCGCGGATGTCCGACGAAGAGGGCCTCGTGGTAGCCCGGGGCGAGCTCGTCTACGCCGTCCTCAACCTCTACCCGTACAACCCCGGGCACCTGATGGTGGTGCCCTACCGGCGGGTGTCCGAACTCGAGGACCTCACCGGCGAAGAGAGCGCGGAGCTGATGGCCTTCATGCAGAAGGCGATTCGCGTGATCAAGAACGTCTCGCGGCCGCACGGCTTCAACGTCGGCCTGAACCTGGGCACCTCGGCGGGCGGGTCGCTGGCCGAACACCTGCACGTGCACGTCGTGCCGCGGTGGGGCGGCGACGCGAACTTCATCACCATCATCGGCGGGTCGAAGGTGATCCCGCAGTTGCTGCGCGAGACGCGCCGGTTGTTGGCCACCGAGTGGGCGAACCAGCCGTGAGCGCCAATGAGTCGCGGCGACGACGATGCAGAGCGTAGCGATGAGGAGGAGTGCCGCCAATGAGTAAGGCGCCCTTCTTATCTCGTGCCGCGTTCGCCCGCCTCACCGCCCCGACCGCCAGGGCGGTGCTGCGGCTGGGGCTGACGCCTGACGTCGTCACCGTGCTGGGCACCGTCGTGGCGGTGGCGGGCGCGTTGACGCTCTTTCCGATGGGCAAGCTGTTCGCTGGCACGCTGGTGGTCTCGTTCTTCGTGCTGTTCGACATGCTCGACGGCGCCATGGCCCGGGAGCAGGGTGGTGGCACCCGCTTCGGCGCGGTGCTGGACGCCACCTGCGACCGGGTCAGCGACGGCGCCGTGTTCTGCGGCCTGCTGTGGTGGGCCGCTTTCGGGCTGCACGACAAGCTGCTGGTGGTGGCGACCCTCATCTGTCTGGTCACCTCGCAGGTGATTTCGTACATCAAGGCCCGCGCCGAGGCCAGCGGGTTGCGGGGCGACGGCGGCATCATCGAGCGCCCGGAACGGCTGATCATCGTGCTGCTGGGCGCCGGCATCTCGGATTTTCCGGTCATTGCCTGGCCGCCGGCGTTGCCCGTGGCGATGTGGCTGCTGGCCGTGGCCAGCGTGATCACCTGTGGGCAGCGGCTGCATGCGGTCCGCACGTCGCCGGGCGCGACGGAGAAGTTGGTAGGGACGGAGGAGCCGTGATCGCCACCCCGCCGGGCCTGAAGCTGATCGACGCGTCGCGTCGAATGGTGCGGCGCAACGCGAGCGACTGGACATATGCCGCCGGCTGGATGGCCGTGCGGACGATGCCGGAGTTCGCCGCCCGCAACGTGTTTGACGCGGGCGCGCGCTACGCGGCCCGCAACGGCGGACCCGAACAGCTGCGCAAAAACCTGGCGCGCGTCGTCGGCGTGCCGCCGAACGAGGTGCCCGACGAGCTGATGCGCGCGTCGCTGGCGTCCTATGCCCGCTATTGGCGGGAGGCCTTCCGGCTGCCGACGATGGACCTCCCGAAGCTGGCCCGCCAGCTGGCCGACGGGATCCTGGGGGAAGACCACGTGCAGGCCGCGCTGGCCTCCGGGCGCGGGGCGGTGCTGGCGTTGCCGCACAGCGGCAACTGGGACATGGCCGGGGTCTGGCTGGCGCATACGCACGGTACCTTCACCACCGTCGCGGAACGCCTCGAACCCGAATCGCTCTACCGGCGTTTCATCGCCTTCCGCGAAGGGCTCGGCTTCGAAGTGCTTCCGCACGCCGGTGGTGAGGGCACCCCGTTCCGGCCGCCGTTCGAGGTGCTCTGCGAGCGGCTGCGCGACAACAAGTTGGTATGCCTGATGGCCGAGCGCGACCTCACGCGCACCGGCGTGGAGGTCGAGTTCTTCGGCGAGGCCACCCGAATGCCGGCCGGGCCGGCGAAGCTCGCGATCGCGACCGGCGCAGCCCTGCTGCCGGCGCACTGCTGGTTCGAGGGCCAAGACTGGCGCGTCTCAATAGGGCCCGCCCTGGATTGCACCAGCGGCGACGTCCACGCCGTCACGCAGGCGCTGGCGGATCATTTCGCCAAGAACATCGCCGCTCACCCCGAGGACTGGCACATGTTGCAGCCGCAGTGGCTGGCCGACCTGTCCCAAGCCAAACAGGCCAGACTCAAGGAATCCTGATGCGGATCGGGATGGTCTGTCCGTACTCGTTCGACGTGCCGGGCGGGGTGCAGTCGCACGTCCTGCAACTGGCCGAGGTGATGCGCGACCGCGGGAACGACGTGAGCGTGCTCGCGCCGGTCTCGCCGCACGCGGCGCTGCCGGACTACGTCGTCTCCGCGGGCAAGGCCGTCCCGATTCCCTACAACGGGTCGGTGGCCCGGTTGCGGTTCGGTCCGGCCACCCATCGCAAGGTCAAAAAGTGGCTTGTGGAAGGCAATTTCGACGTGCTGCACCTGCACGAGCCCAACGCGCCGAGCCTGTCGATGCTCGCCCTGAACATCGCCGAGGGACCGATCGTCGCGACCTTTCACACGTCAACCACCAAGTCGCTCACGCTGACGGTCTTCCAGGGCATTCTGCGGCCGATGCACGAGAAGATCGTCGGCCGCATCGCGGTGTCCGACCTGGCCCGGCGCTGGCAGATGGAGGCGCTGGGGACCGACGCGGTCGAGATCCCGAACGGCGTCGACGTCGACTCCTTCGCGTCGGCGCCACGGCTGGACGGCTACCCGCGGCCCGGTAAGACCGTGCTGTTCCTGGGCCGCTACGACGAGCCGCGCAAGGGCATGTCGGTGCTGCTCGAGGCGCTGCCGCGGGTGGTCGAGCGCTTTGCCGACGTGCAACTGCTCGTCGTCGGGCGCGGCGATGAAGACCAATTGCGTGCTCAGGCAGGCGAATTGGTGCAGCACATCCGCTTCCTGGGTCAGGTCGACGACGCGGGCAAGGCGTCGGCGATGCGCAGCGCCGACGTCTACTGTGCGCCCAACACCGGCGGCGAGAGTTTCGGCATCGTCCTGGTCGAGGCGATGGCCGCAGGCACTCCCGTCGTCGCCAGCGACCTGGACGCCTTCCGGCGGGTGCTGGGCGAGGGTGAGGTCGGGCGCCTGGTCCCTGTCGGTGACGGCGCCGCGCTGGCCGACGCGCTGGTCGCGCTGCTGGACGACGACGTACTGCGCGAGCGCTACGTGGCGGCGGCCACGCTGGCGGTCAAGCGCTACGACTGGTCGGTGGTGGCCAGCCAGATCATGCGGGTTTACGAGACGGTTGCCTCGACGGGCGCCAAGGTTCAGGTGGCCAGCTGATGATCTGGCTGGCCGTTCTCATCGCCGTGCTGGTCGCGGTGCTGGGGGTGCTCGGCGCCTGGGCGTATCGGACGGCCAACCGGCTGGACCGGCTGCACGTGCGCTACGACCTGTCCTGGCAGGCACTCGACGGCGCCCTAGCGCGGCGCGCGGTGGTCGCGCGGGCCGTCGCGATCGACGCCTATGGCGGGGCGTCCGAAGGCAGGCGGCTGGCGGCGCTGGCCGACGCCGCCGAGACCGCGCCGCGGACCACGCGTGAATCGTGCGAGAACGAGCTGTCGGCCGCCCTGGCGGTCGTCGATCCGGCGGCGCTGCCTGCGGGGCTGATCGCCGAGATGGCCGACGCCGAGGCGCGGGTGTTGCTGGCCCGCCGCTTCCACAACGATGCGGTTCGCGACACCCTGGCGCTCGCCGAGCGGCCCCTGGTACGCCTGTTTCGCCTGGGCGGCACCGCGGCGCTGCCCAGCTACTTCGAGATCGTCGAGCGCCCGCACGCGCTGGCGCACGGCGATCATGGCGTGCTCAACCACCGCACGTCGGCACGCGTGGTGCTGCTCGACGACGCGGGCGCGGTGCTGTTGCTGTGCGGGTCGGATCCGGCCCTGCGCGGCCGCAACGTGCCGAAGTGGTGGTTCACCGTCGGCGGCGAGGTGCGTAAGGGGGAGCGGCTGGCCGAGGCCGCGGCCCGGGAACTGGCGGAGGAGACCGGGCTGCGGGTCGCGGCCGCCGACATGGTCGGGCCGGTCTGGCGCCGCGACGAGGTGTTCGAGTTCAACGGCTCCCTGATCGACAGCGAGGAGTTCTACTTCGTCTACCGGACCCGTCGGTTCGAGCCGGCAAGCGCGGGCCGAACCGAGCTGGAACGCAGCTACCTCCACGGCCACCGCTGGTGTGATGCCGCTGACATGGCCGAACTCGTGGCCGCCGGCGAGACGGTCTACCCCATGCAGCTGTCGGAACTGCTCGCCGACGCGGCCGCTTTGGCAGCCGGTCGGGCGCCCGGCCCGCTGGTGTCCATCCGCTGAAGCGGCTACACCGCACTCGCCAAAGCCGGTAAGCCGACGGGCGGCCATCCCGCGACCAGCGGGTCCGCCACCGCGTGCCCGATGCCCTGGCCCACACCGGCAACGGTCAGTGGGGCGAGCTCCGGCGTCAAAAATGTGTTGCCATAACCTAAGTCGACGATCGGCTGCAGGAACGGCTGTAGCACGTCGGCCAGCGGGTTGCCCAGGATCGGGATCCAACGCAGCGGATCCAGCAGGGGCAACTGCGTGGTGGGAAGGAAGTAGTAGGTCGTGTTGCCGATCTGCTCCTGGATCGCGGTGGCGAGCTGGGCCGCGGTGAGGAACGGATACGTGTGGTGCAGATCGAAAAAGCCGAAGAGCGCGTTCAGGTCCGACGGAAGCCAGAACAGGTTCTGCGGGAAGTTGGCGATGGCGTCGTATTGCAGCGTGTAGATGGCGGTCGCGTAGGGGGTGTCCAGGGGAGTCGGGACGTGAAATGCGCCGAAGCCCGGGATGAAGTGCGTCAGGATGCCGCCGTTCACGGGGTTGTTCGGATCGGCGAGCAACACGAAGTTCAGCAGGTTCGGGCTCGGCCGTATCCCGGCCGGCAGGGCGTCGAGATAGCGCATTTCGAGGGTGGCGATCGTGGCGCTCTGCGAATAACCCACCACGACAACGTGATTGCCTGCTGTGGTTTGGGTCATGACCGCGTTGTTCAGAATCATGACGCCCTGCTGCACCGACTTGCCGAAGGTCTCGCTGGTGAGGCCGGTGACGGGCCAGAACTGTTCGGGCGTCTGCAGGCTGACCAGGGTGTAGCCGGGGTAATGCTGGGCGAGGTAGGCCTGCTCGACCGCCGTCAGGTAGGCGGTGTTGGGCGTCGGATTGCCGGTGCCGCCCATGATCAGCGCGATGTTCGTCGGTGAGTTTGGTGCACCCGTCGACGTCGCCGCTTGCATGGCGGCCGCGTTGGACGCCTCGGCTTCCTCGTAGGAGTTCTTCGCGGCCATCAGGGTTTGCACGAACTGGTTCTGAAACGCCTCAGCCCGGGCGCTCAGCGCCTGGTACTGCTGAGCGTGCGCGTCGAGCAGGGCCGCTGCCCGCACCGACACCGAATCCGTCGCCGGCGCAAGCACACCCGTCATCGGGGCCGCCGCCGCCGCGTTCGCCGCCTCCAGCGCCGATCCGCTCGCCTGTAACTCATCGGCTGCGGCGGCCATCATGACCGGGTCCGTGATCAGCAACGACATCGCGTGCTCCGCTCTACTTGCCCGACTCCGTGCGCGGTGCCGCGGCGGCACGCGGCGCGGTGACCGCTGGACCGACAGCGCTCAGCAGGCGTCCGGGTGTCCCCGCCGACGGCAGGAACGGCATTCGGGGCGCGCCGGGCGCGGCGGCACTCGCGGCGGCGCTCGGCGCTTCGGCAACCGCGGCGGCCGGGGCGGTCGGGGCGGCCGCCGGCAAGGAATCGGGCCAGCGCGCCGGCACCGACAACGCCCCAATGGAGCCTGCCCGGCCCACGCTCGCCAGGACCGCCGGTCCGTTGACCGGGGCCAGGGGGACGCCCGCGGCCGGGCTGCCGGCGGATATCAGGGCCGGCGCGACCGCGGACATCCCGCCGCCGCTCAGCAGGGGGTTGGCGCCCGTCATGAGTGGGCTCATGACGATGTTCATGGGTTCCATCGCGAATTCGGCGGGAGTCGCGAGCATCTCCAGCCGCGACATCGTGGTCGACAACGACTGGCCCAGCGACTGCAACAGCTGCTGGCTGTTCGGGGCCACCGCGGGCATGGACGGCCCGGCCAACGAGGTGGGCGGCGCCGAGAACGGTGTCCACTGGGCCTCGGCCGCCGTGGTGGCGGCGTCGTAGCCCGTCATTGCCGTCACGTCCTGGGCCCACATCTCGGCGTAATGGGCCTCCGTGGCCGCGATGGCCGCGGTGTTCTGGCCCAGGATATTGGTCGCGATCAGGGTCATCAGCTGGGCACGGTTGGCCGCGATGATCGGCGGGGGCACTGTCGCGGCGAACGCCGCATCGAACGCTGCGGCCGACAACCGGGCCTGGACGGCCACCTGTTCTGCCTGCGCGGACGTCGCGCTCAGCCACTGCACAATCGGGGCGGCCGCCGTCGCCATCGACACCGACGCCGGCCCCAGCCATACGGCGCCGGTCAGTCCGGACACTGTCGACTGGAAGGAGCTGGCCGTGGCACCCAACTGGACGGCCACCGAATCCCAGGCCGCAGCCGCCGCCCACATAGTCCCCGATCGCGGGCCCGCGTACATGCGCGCCGAGTTGACCTCCGGCGGCAACAGAACGAAATCCGGCAACATCCGGGACCTCTTCTCAGCCGACCGCCCCAGTCGCTTGACCAGGGCAGCCACCCGACAACCCGCACCTGCATGATCGGACACGCAAACAACTGAAGCAATATTTAACACAAGTTCGGCAATTGCTCCATAGGTCCGGACGGGCCGGGATGCCGTGTCGTCGTTCACCACTAGACTGGACGCGCATCGTTTGAAGGAGATCAGCATTGAATACCGCCGCTACAACGGACGGCACGGGATCGAACGGCAGCGGGCGTATCGGAACGGCCCGCGTCAAACGAGGCATGGCCGAGATGCTCAAGGGCGGCGTCATCATGGACGTCGTCACGCCCGAGCAGGCCCGGATCGCCGAGGGCGCCGGGGCCGTCGCCGTGATGGCGCTGGAACGGGTGCCCGCCGACATCCGCGCCCAGGGCGGCGTGTCCCGGATGAGCGACCCCGACATGATCGAGGGCATCATCTCCGCGGTCACCATCCCGGTGATGGCCAAGGCCCGCATCGGGCATTTCGTCGAGGCGCAGATCCTGCAGAGCCTCGGCGTGGACTACGTCGACGAGTCCGAGGTGCTTACCCCCGCGGACTACACCCACCACATCGACAAGTGGAAGTTCACTGTGCCGTTCGTGTGCGGGGCGACCAACCTCGGTGAGGCGCTGCGCCGCATCAGCGAGGGCGCGGCCATGATCCGGTCGAAGGGCGAGGCCGGCACCGGCGACGTCTCCAACGCCACCACCCACATGCGGGCGATCGGCGGCGAGATCCGTCGGCTCAGCTCGTTGTCCGAAGACGAATTGTTCGTGGCCGCAAAGGAATTGCAGGCGCCCTACGACCTCGTGGTCGAGGTGGCTCGGGCGGGCAAGCTGCCGGTCACCATGTTCACCGCCGGCGGCATCGCGACTCCCGCCGACGCGGCGATGATGATGCAGCTCGGCGCCGAGGGCGTGTTCGTCGGGTCGGGCATCTTCAAGTCCGGCGACCCCGCGCAGCGCGCCGCCGCCATCGTCAAGGCCACCACCTTCTACGACGACCCCGACGTGCTGGCCAAGGTGTCCCGCGGCCTGGGCGAGGCGATGGTGGGCATCAACGTCGAGGGACTCGCGCAGCCGGAGCGACTGGCCCAGCGCGGCTGGTAAGAAATCCGTGTCGATCGAGAAGATCCTCGACCTTGAACAGCTCGAGGTCGACATCTACCGCGGGAGCGTGTTCAGCCCCGAATCGGGCTTCCTGCAACGCACCTTCGGCGGCCATGTAGCAGGGCAGTCGCTGGTGTCGGCGGTCCGCACCGTCGAGCCGAAGTTCCTCGTCCACTCGCTGCACGGTTACTTCCTGCGGCCCGGGGACCCCATGGCGCCCACGATCTTTCTGGTGGAACGCCTGCGCGACGGCGGCTCGTTCTGCACTAGGCGGGTCAACGCCATCCAGCACGGCAAGAGCATCTTCTCGATGTCGGCGTCGTTCCAGACCGACCAGGAGGGCATCAACCACCAGGACGCCGTGCCGAGCGCGCCACCACCCGACGGCCTTCCGGAGCTGCAGACGTTCAAAGTGTTCGAAGAGGCCGGCTTCCGGCAGTTCGAGGAGTGGGACGTCCGGATCGTGCCGCAGGAGAAGTTGGAGCACCTGCCCGGCAAGGCCTCGCAGCAGCAGGTGTGGTTTCGGCACCGCGACCCGCTGCCCGACGACCCGGTGCTGCACATCTGCGCGCTGGCCTACATGAGCGACCTCACGCTGCTGGGCTCGGCGCAGGTCACCCACCTCGAGGAGCGTCAGCACCTGCAGATCGCGTCGCTGGACCACGCGATGTGGTTCATGCGGATGTTCCGGGCCGACGAGTGGCTGCTGTACGACCAGTCCTCGCCGTCGGCGTGCGGCGGCCGGGCCCTGTGCCAGGGCAAGATCTTCAACTCCTCCGGCGAGATGGTCGCGGCGGTCATGCAGGAGGGCCTGACCCGCTTCCCGCGCGATTACCAGCCGCCCGCCCCGTGACCGCACCGAAGATCGGGGTGCTGGCGCTGCAGGGCGATACCCGCGAACACCTGGCTGCGCTGCGCGAGGCCGGCGCCGAGTCGATGCCGGTGCGCCGCCGCGGCGAGATCGAGGCGGTGGACGGGCTGGTCATTCCCGGTGGGGAATCCACCACGATGAGCCACCTGCTGCTGGACACCGGCCTGCTCGAGCCGCTGCGGGGACTGCTGGCCGACGGGCTTCCCGCCTACGGCGCGTGCGCCGGCATGATCCTGCTGGCCAGCGAGATTCTCGACGCCGGCGCCAACGGTCGCAAGGCGCTGCCGCTGCGGGGCATCGATATGACTGTGCGGCGCAACGCCTTTGGACGCCAGGTCGATTCCTTTGAGGGGGACATCGATTTCACCGGCCTCGTCGGCCCGGTGCGGGCGGTGTTCATCCGCGCGCCGTGGGCGGAGCGGACCGGCGACGACGTCCAGGTGCTGGCTCATGCGGCGGGCCACGTCGTCGCGGTGCGGCAAGGCCGACGGCTGGCGACGGCGTTTCACCCCGAGATGACGGGCGATCGCCGCGTCCACCAGTTGTTCGTGGACATGGTGTTGGGCCGACACTGACCTGGCTGTGACTCCTGGGGTGTCTGAGACGGCCGGGTAGTCGCTGGACATCTTGCGCGTGGCGTCCACGTAGACTCGTTTGGCGACTTATCAAGCACCAGAAACCAAAAAGAGGTAAGAGACACCGATGAGCGGCCATTCCAAGTGGGCCACCACCAAGCACCAAAAGGCCGTCAAAGACGCGCGCCGTGGCAAGGAGTTCGCCCGGCTGATCAAGAACATCGAGGTCGCCGCCCGTACCGGCGGCGGTGACCCGGCGGGCAACCCCACGCTCTACGACGCCATCCAGAAGGCGAAGAAGACGTCGGTCCCCAACGACAACATCGAGCGGGCCCGCAAGCGCGGCGCCGGCGAGGAAGCCGGTGGGGCCGAGTACCAGACCATCATGTACGAGGGCTACGGGCCCAACGGCGTGGCGGTGCTGATCGAATGCCTCACAGACAACCGCAACCGCGCCGCCGGCGAGGTCCGGGTTGCGGTGACCCGCAACGGCGGCAACATGGCCGATCCCGGCTCGGTGTCCTACCTGTTCACCCGCAAGGGCGTCGCCATGCTGGAGAAGAACGGCCTGACCGAGGACGACGTGCTGACCGCGGTGCTGGAGGCCGGCGCCGAGGACGTCAACGACCTCGGCGAAAGCTTCGAGATCATCTCCGAACCGACCGACCTGGTCGCGGTGCGCACCGCGCTGCAGGACGCCGGTATCGACTACGAATCCGCCGAGGCCAGCTTCCAACCGTCGGTCAGCGTGCCGGTCGACGTCGACGGCGCCCGCAAGGTGTTCAAGCTCGTCGACGCGCTGGAGGACAGCGACGACGTGCAGAACGTCTGGACCAACGTCGACCTGTCGGATGAGGTGCTGGCCGCTCTTGACGAGGACTAGCCAGAGCTAGTCGTAGCCGTGGCGCATGTCCTGGACGATGCGCGGGTTGTCCAGCGTCGAGGGTTCCAGCGAACGAGGTCGCGTGTCGTCGGAGAACACCGTGGCGGCCTGCAGCACCTGTGAATTGAGGAAGCGCAGCGGCGGCGCGTTGGCCGGCATCGCCGGCGTCGGCGCCGAGTCGCCGCGCCGCCCCAGCGCGAAACCCCAGTCACCGAACGTGGGCACGTGCACGTGGTACGGCGTCACCGCGTAGCCGGCGGACTGCATCGTCGACACCGTGCGCCAGAAGGCCGTCGGGGTGGAGAACGGGCTGCCGGCCTGCACGACGACGAGTCCCTGCGGGGCCAGCGCGCCCGCGACCAGCCCGTAAAACTCGGCGGAATACAGCCGGCCCAGCACAGGCGTGTCGGGGTCGGGCAGGTCGACGATGATCGCGTCGAACTTGCTCACGGCGGGCCCGCGCAACCACTTCATGGCGTCCTCGGTCAGCACCCTCACCCGCGGGTTGTCCAGCGAACCACCATTGGCCTCGCGCAGAGTCGTGCGCGCGATCTCGATCACCGCGGGGTCGAGTTCGACCTGCACGATCTTCGAAATGCCGGGCTGGCGAAGCAGTTCGCGAGCCGCTAGGCCGTCGCCGCCGCCCAGAACCAGCACCGAGTGAGCGCCGTTGCCCAGGGCGGGGTAGACGAGGCTTTCGGTGTAGCGGTATTCGTCGCGGGTGGAGAATTGCAGACCGCCGTCGAGGTACAGCCGCGTGTCGGCGCCGCGGCGGGTCACCACGATCTCCTGATACGCCGTGTGCCGGTAGGCGATGATCGGGTCGGCGTAAAGCCGTTGCCTGCTGGTGGTTTCGATGTCGGCCGAGCGCGCCAGCAGCGTGCCGAGCAGCGCGAGCGCCGCGGCAAGAGCGCACAGCGCGGTAACCAGTTGCCGGACCGAAACGACGTGGCGCAGCAGGAAGACCGCCACGACGGCCGCCGCCGCCAGGTTGATGATCCCGGTCGCGGCCGCCCCGCGGATCATGCCCAGCTGCGGCAGCAGCAGGAACGGCCAGACCAGCCCGCCCAGCAACGCGCCAAGGTAGTCGGCGGCGTTGAGGTTCGCCAGCGTGCGGCCGGTGTCCGACGCTTCAATTTTTCCGGGGCCTATCCGCCCCTGATACAGCAGCGTCATCAGCAGCGGCACCTCGGCACCGACCAGGCCCCCGATCAGCGCGGTGCTCAGCGCCAGCACCCACGTCGACCCGTCGACGAAGGCGAACACCACATAGAGCGCCGCCGCCGACAGGCCGCCGACGATCGCCAGCAGCGCCTCGACGGCGATGAAGGTGATGGCCGCGTGGGCCAGCAGCGGCTTGACCAGCAGCGCGCCCGCGCCCAGCGCGGCGATATAGCCCGAGACGATCAGCGAGGTGGCGACGATCCCGCCACCGTTCAGGCTCGCCGACAGCGTCAGCAGCGCGAGCTCGTAGATGATGCCGCACGCGGCGCACGCCGCGACGGCGGCCAGCAGCAGCGCGCGCCAGCGCACCGAGAACTCGGCGCGCTGGGGTAGCGGCAGTTCGACCGACGTCATGACACCGCTGCGGCGGTGACCCCTCCCACGGCCAGCAGCATCAGCGCCACTGCGAACGACGCCGGGTGCAGCTCCGGCTCGTCGATGTGCTCGTGGAAGTCACCCGGTATCACCAGGTGCAGCGTCAGCAGCGCCACGCCCAGCAGGATGACGCCCATCAACCCGTAGATCGCGACGCCGACCAGCCCCTGGCCCAGCTGGCTGTAGCTGTTGACGATGGCGGAGATGATGACGGTGGCCAGCGCGATGTACATCGCGCAGGTGATGACGACGGCGTTCGGCCGGCGATCGACGAACACCAGCTGGCGCAGTTTGCCCGGGGTCAACACGTCGACCATGAAGAACCCGACGATGAGCACCGCCATGCCGATCACGAAATAGAGGATGGTCGCGACAACGCCCTTCAACACCGGGTTGAGGTCGATGTTCCCGATCTCGACGGCGAGGTACATGGTTTTCTCCTTCGTTGTGCTCACTTGACTCCGCCGGGCCCGCCGGGGGTGCCGCCGGCGCCGCCCGACGGGGATCCGGGGGTGAATCCGGGACCGAGGAAGATGAAGGCGCCGTGGTTGTAGCCGGCGCTCAGCGACTCGACGCGGATGCTGCACGGGTACTTGCCGTCGGGGCCGACGATCACGATGTTGTTGCTGTAGCGCAGGTATTCGTTGTTGCCGTTGTCGGCGCGCGCCTGGGGTTCCTGATAATCGGCGAGCGTGTCGGCGACCTGCTCGGGCGTCCCGCTGCAGACGTAGCGCGTGCCGTTCACGTCGCGGGAGTACTCGTGATAGTGACTCGCGATGTAGGACCCAATGTCCTTGTTCAGCAACACGATTCCGACAACCAGACTCGCGACGGCCGCGACCGCCAGCACGCCGGAGATCACGAACAGGCGGTTGCGGCTCATGGACGCCACCGGCTCGCCGTGTGGACCACCAGGCCGCCGGGCCCCCAAGGGCGATGCGGGTATAGGTGCCACGTCTGCCAGCGCCAGCCGTCGCCGTCGGGTTCGGCGGCCAGCGCCGTCAGCGCGGCGTCGTCGCCGGGGAAGGCCCCGCCCAGCCAGCCCGGTTCCCGCGCGCACCGGTCGCGCAAGTCGCCCGCCAGGCGCCGAAAACCGACCTCGTCGTAGCTGTCGGTGTGGGACTGCAGGGAGTAGCCGGGCGCGTCGGTGCGTTGCGGCAGAGCGACTCCCAGGCTGCGGGCGGTGCAGGACACCTGCTCGGAGAAGCGGTTTGCGGCGTGCTCGACCGTGATGACGTGGGATGCGCCCAGCACGCCGAGTCGCAGCGCGCCGCCGCGGGGATGATCGAGCAGAGTGGTGGCCAGCGGCGGGGGCGCCGGCGCATTGAGCGCCAGCCCGAGATTGCGCCCGCAGACGTCCGTGGGGGTTACGGCGAGCTCATGAAGCGGCACCGACCTCGTCCTCCTGCGCCCTACGCGGGGGAGGGTGGGGGCGCGGGGTACACGGTCAGTTCGCCGGTCAGCACGGGTTTGCCGGTGGAGACCTCCCACGGCATGTTCGGGGCCCAGCGCTCGAACGAGAGCAGGACGGACTCGTCGGAGTTGGAACAGTCGAGGAAGTCCATCTCGCCGCCCGCGGGCAGGCCCGTGGTTCCTTCGGTGGTGTACGAGGCGTGACCGCGCTCGGTCTCGTGGAACGCCACACCGTCGACGACGTACGGGTCGCCGGGCCGCAGGGGGACGTCTTTTCGGGTGACCCACATCGCCAGCTCGAGGCGCCCGTCGTCCTCTTCGACGCTGAACCAGAGCGGCTGGTCGCCGCCTTCCAGCAAGTGCTCCCACCAGACGAACGGCCCCTCGCGGAACGTCACCGATCCGCGCACGACATAGTCGACGCCGCCGTAGCTGACGATGGCGCCGGGACCGAGTTGCCGGGGCCCGAACTGCGGCATCGCGTTGAATGCGAGGGGATCCTGACGGCCGCCCGGCTTGCCCTGTTGCTTGGGGCGCCGCAGCGCAATGACCAGGACCACGATCGACGCGACGAAAAGCACCGCCGCGAGCAGGACCAGCATTGTTCCCACTCCGAACCCTTCCGCCAGTGTGCCGGTAACCTAACAGCCTTTTGCCAGGTTTGCCCGCTAATTAGCGCGGTCCGGTAGTCACCGCGTGTCCTGACCGCCGACGTCGGTCCCGGCCGTTAGGCTCTCGAACAGCTGTTCTACTAGGCGGGAGCGGGTAATGCGGGTGATGGGCGTCGACCCCGGGCTGACCCGGTGTGGGCTGTCGGTCGTCGAAAGTGGCCGCGGCCGAGACGTGGTGGCGCTGGATGTCGACGTGGTGCGCACCCCCTCGGACGCGCCCCTGGCCCAACGACTCCTCGCGATCAGTGACGCGGTCGAGTATTGGCTGACCACGCACCAGCCGGACGTCGTGGCGATCGAGCGGGTGTTCTCCCAACTGAATGTGTCGACGGTGATGGGCACCGCCCAGGCGGGTGGCGTGATCGCGTTGGCGGCCGCCAAGCGCAGTATCGACGTGCACTTCCACACCCCCAGCGAGGTCAAGGCCGCGGTCACCGGAAACGGCGCCGCCGATAAGGCACAGGTCACCGCGATGGTCACCAGAATCCTTGGGCTGCAAGCCAAACCGACACCGGCCGACGCCGCCGACGCGCTGGCCCTGGCGATCTG
>NZ_JAFAUS010000452.1 GCF_019243155.1 Mycobacterium sp. | reverse complement strand
CCTCGGGACCGATCAGCGTCGGGCCGGTGATCCAGCCACCCCAGATCGGGGGTCCTTTGTCCAGCGCCGTCCGCAGCCTGCTCACGGTCATCCCGCGATCGCGATCTTCACGCGCTCGGCGACGGGCCGGCTGGCCAGGTCGAACGCTTGCTGCACGTCGTCGACGCCGAACGTGTGTGTCAGGTAGGTGCCGAGTAGCTCGGGATGCTCGGCGGCGAACTTACCGGCACACTCCAACATCCGCCGCCGGTCCAGTGTCACCCCGGATTTCAGCGTCAGGTTTTTGCGCAGCATGCTACGCATACTGATCGGGTAGGACTCGTCGTCGGCGACGCCGAAGTAGAAGATCGTGCCACCGGGCGCCGCGGCATCGACGGCATGGGCCAGCGTGGCGACCTGGTGGCCGACGGCCTCGATGACGACGTCTGCGCGGTCGGCGGCGGCCAGCCGGCTTACCCAGCGGTCGCTGGTGGCGCGTACCGGGTCGTCGACCCCGAATGTCGTTGCGAGCCTTCGACGGTCGACGGGGTCCACGCCCGTGACGCGCCGGGCCCCGGCCGCCTTGGCGACGTAGGCGAACAGCAGGCCGATCGAGCCCTGGCCGATGATCGCGACATGCTTGCCGGCAAGGTCCGGCAACTGCTCGCAGGCGTAGAGGACACACGCCAGCGGCTGCAGCCCGACCGCCTGCGCGGGAGTCAGCGCCGGGTCGTACGGCGCCAACCCGTCGCCGTCGCTGACGATGCGTTCCATCAGGCCGTCGAACCCGGAGGCCCAGCCGACCACCCGGTCGCCGGGCCGGTGCTCGGGATGCCGGCTGGCGATCACCTCGCCGACGACCTCATGGATTGGGAAGCCGTCTTTTTCGGCCGCGCTCGTTCCGTCGTCGCCCGGAAGCCGGCCCTTTGCGCCGCGAAAGGCGGGCATGTCGCTGCCGCAGACGCCGGCGGCCAGGAACCGCAGCAGCACCTGGCCGTCCGTGAGGCACTCGGGCGTCTTGTCCGGAATGGTTGTCCGCTCGAACACATACGGGGCGATGATCCGGTAGGACCACACGTCAGACCTCCACCGGAATGTTGTTCCAACCCCATTGGAAGCTGGACGGCAGGCGGGTCGCGGCGTCGCTCTGGATCTCGTAGTCGGGCACCCGGCGCAGCCACTCGGCAAGCAGCACATCGATTTCCAGGCGGGCCAGGTGGTAGCCGATGCAGAAGTGCTGACCACGACCGAACGCCAGCGAGCGCTGGATAGGACGGTTCCAGATGAACTCGTCGGGTTGCGGATACTCCCGCTCGTCGCGGTTGGCCGACGCCAGCAATGTGATGATCCGCTGGCCGGGCGCGATCGTCGTGTCGTGAATCGTATAGGGCTTGCGGGCGGTTCGGGCGAACCATTGCGCGGGGGCGCAGTACCGGATCATCTCCTCGCGGGCCACCGGCACGTTGGCCGCGGGATCGGTTCGCACCGCGGCCAATTGGTCGGGCCGCCGGCTCAGTTCCCATAGTCCGTGGGCGACGACCTTGGGCACCGTCTCCGTTCCGCCGATGAAGATGCACAGCATCTGGGTCGCGGCTTCGATGTCGGACAACGCGCTGCCGTCGGGCAGCCGGTAGCCCAGCAGGCCGTCGACGACCGGCAGCGGATCGCCGGACGCGTCCGCGCGGCGCTGCTCGACCACCGGGATGAGGTACTCGAGATAGTTGGGCCGGGCCTGCGCGGTATCGACACCCTCGCCGGGCTCGGTGAGGCTGCCGGCGTTCACGGCGGCCAGCACCTGGGGCGCGAGATCGGTTGTTATGCCCAGCAATCCGCAGACCATCGAGGCTGCGACGATGCCACCGTATTCCTGTGTCAGGTCGAACGAGCCTTTGGGCAGCAACTCGTCGAGGCGCTCGTTGGCCAGCGTGCGGATCCTGGCTTCCAGGCCGGCGACCGATCTGGGCCGCAACGGCTGGGAGTGCGCGCGGCGGATCGCGCTGTACAGATCCGTGTCGAACACCGCGTGAAATGGCAACGGGTGCAACGGCGGATCGTCGAGCGGCCCGGTGTTGTGGTTGGCCAGCACCGAGGTCGGTGGCAACGTGCCCTCCGTCGCGACGAAGGTGCCGTCGTTGACTTCCAGCACCTGCCAGATGTCCTCGAAACGGGACAGCGCATAGGTGTCCCATTGCGGCAGGTAGTACACCGGGTGTTCGTCGCGCAGGATTCGGTAGTACGGCAACGGGTTTGCCATTACTTCCGCGTCGAAGGGGTCGTAAGAGAAGTTCACTGCAGCGGGGAGGGCGGTAGGGCCTGCAGGATCGAGTCTTCCCAGCCGTCGCGCAGCGCGGGCGCCATGCTCATCCAGGTGACGATTTCGGCGGGCGGGCTCTCCTTCCACGACGGATAGTGATTTTCGAAGCACTCCCAGCCACCGTCCAGCGCCCAGTAGTGGATGACCTCGTTGAAGCGGAACGTCGTGGTGAACGACCCCAGCCAGCGCTTGCCCGTGCGTTCCGACCACGGGACGTAGAGGCGCTCCAGCTCGCGGATGTAGTCGTCCTGGCGCCCCGGCTTGGTTTGCATGATCTCCTGAATCACCAGTGGCGCAGTGAAATTGGCCTCGCGCAGCTGGGCGAGCGTCTTGTTGCTGGGCCCGGGATACATGATCCGGCCCTCCCCCGCCGCGCCGATGTCGGCCAGAAATGCCGACCATTTGCCCGCCGCGGCCTCGTGGCTCCCGCCGCGCGCCTGGGCCGCACCGATTTTCGCGTAGTCGGCGAACCCGTCAATCTCCCAGATGATCGTCACCTGCGGCCAGTGACCGTTGTACGGAGTGGATTCCCAGATCGCGAAGAGGCGCGCGCCGAGCTCGTCCATCATCGGCCGGTAGGTGTCGGCGAAGACCTCGGTGAAGTGGTCGGTCCGGCCGGACCCCAGCGAGATGGTCTCGTGCAGGTAGAGCAGCGTGTGTTTGTAGTACTTCTTCATCAGTCGAGCCGGACCAGCTCTGCGTCGGCCCCCGAGAAGGCATCACACAGCAGTTCCTCGGCCGGACCGACCGTGGCACCCGTGATCCCGGCCGCCGCGAGCGCGTAGCCCTTGAACCTGCGCGCGGCCGCGCTGAGCACATGCTGGCCGCTGGTCATCGCGCGATTGACTCGAAGCGGCCATCCCTGGGGCGCTTGACCCCACAACGCGACCTCGGTCAGACCGTTCTCCAGCGACTGCAGCACCGCGTCACGGACGCGGGCATCGGCGGTGAAGGCCTCGGCGCTCACGGCCAGGCTCTGGCTTGTCGAGCCCGTGCCCAGCTCGGCGAACTGCGCCTGGAAGTCCAGCACCCGCACCCCCAGGATCCGCAGCGCTCGGGCGTCGCAGCGCTCCGGCAGCAGCACGGTTACGTCCCAACCGGCCATCGCCCGGTCGTAGAGCCAACCGCCCGCCGATTGCACGACGTCGGCGGCGCTGGCGGCGACGACGTCGAGCCGATATCGCAGACATTCACCGTCGGCGCCCGTCGCGTGCGACGCGCCGGCCCGGTTGTTCTTC
>NZ_JAFAUS010000145.1 GCF_019243155.1 Mycobacterium sp. | reverse complement strand
TCGCCGACGGCACCTATTTCTATGCCGCACAACCGGACGGTTCGTTGCAGACCGTGGGAATGCTGTTCAGTCCCGCGTATCCCGGCTTCCTGCGCGGCGTCACGTCGAGTGGACCCGGCGAATTCGTCGTGACGACCTCGGGCGGCCAGGTCAGCCGCTACCGGCCAGGGGCGAGCGAGTGCGAGGTGCTGGCGGACGGATTCGATCAGCTCTACGGCGTCGCGATCACACCCGGCGGCGTCGCCTTCGCCGAACTGGGCACCGGACGGGTGTTGTCGTTGCGCGGGGGCAGCGTCGAGCTTCTGGCGACCGACTTGCGTGAGCCGGTGGGCGTCACGACCGGCTCCGACGGCGCGTGCCTGGTCGCCGAAGCCGGAGCCGGACGCGTGGTCAAGGTGAACGGTTCGCGGGTCGACACCCTCGTCGCCGACTTACAACGCCCACAAGGCATTTCGGTCCACGATGGCGTCCTCTACATCGTCGACGCCGGTGCGAAGCAGTTGATCGCGTTCGACCTCGACACCGGCGTCCGGCAGACGATCGCGTCCGGCTTACCGGTCGGTCCCCCACCGGGCGTTGAGCCCAAGCCGCTGAAAGGCATGCCGCCCTTTTCCGGGCCGCAGGGGCCGTTCGCCGGAGTCACCGCCGCGGCCGACGGGACGCTGTACGTTTCGGCTGACGGCGAGGGCAGCGTGCTGGCGCTGCGTCCGCGCGGGGACGGTCGCCGATGACCCAGGCCATCTCCGGAGACCATCGCTACCTGCAGATCGCGCGCACGCTGCGCAAGGAGATCGTCGACGGGGTCTATCCGGTCGGCTCACAGCTGCCGACCGAACATCAGCTGTGCGAGCGATTCGCGGTCAGCCGCTACACCGTTCGCGAAGCGCTGCGCAGGCTTCGCGAGGACAACCTGGTGGCGTCGCGACCGCGAGCGGGCACCCGCGTGGTTCCGCGACCGGCGTCGAGTTCCTATGCGCAGGACGCGATGTCGATCGATGGCCTGCTCGAATTCGCGGCGGGTGCGCAGCTGACCATCGAGTCCAACGCGATGGTGACGATCGACGACGATCTCGCCGCCCGAACCGGACTGGAGGCCGGCACGCAGTGGCTGTCCGTGCGGGGTTACCGGCAGGCTGACGGCGCGTCGGTGCCGCTGTGCCGAACCGAGTACTACATCAACCGCAGCTTTGCCGCGGTCGGCCGGCTGCTGCAACGGCACACCGGCCCGATATTTCCATTGATCGAGGACCTGTTCGGCGTGAGCATCGCCGAATTGCGCCAAGAGATCGCCGCGGTCCTGCTCTCTCCCGAACTGGCCGACGGTCTCGGAGCCGAGCCGGGGACAGCGGCGCTGCAGATGCAGCGCACCTACAAGACCTCTGACGGCGAGGTCGCCCAGGTGACGATCAACACGCACCTGTCGTCGAGCTTTCGCTACGCGATGACCATGCGCCGCGTGAATGATTAACTCGACCGAGGTGAGGTGGCGGTGATCGGCCGGCCCCAGTTCGACACCGCCCGCGCGGCGAAGGCATACGAGCGTGGGCTGTGGGTGGACACCACACTGGCTGACGCTTTGCACGCGGCCGCACAGACCTCGCCACGGCGAACGGTGTTGGTGGACGGGGACGTTCGACTCGACTGCGCAACGCTGTATGCCCAGGCGACAGGGCTGGCAAGCGCGATGCTGTCGCGCATGCCGCCCGGCAGCGTCGTGTCGTTCATGCTGCCGAACTGGCACGAGGCGGCCGTCATCTATCTGGCCGCGACATTGGCCGGGATGGTGGTCAATCCGATCCTGCCGTCGCTGCGCGACCACGACCTGCGTTTCATTCTGGACGACGTCGAAGCCGCGATGATCTTCATCCCACACCGATTCGGCGGTCACGACTACGCGGCGATGCTCGAACGGGTCACTGCGGCAATGAGTTCGGCCCCCGAGGTAGTGGTGTTGCGCGGCGAGCCCGGCTCGTACACGCCCTATACAGCGCTACTGACACAGGCCTCCGTGCAGCTCCCCGCCCTCGATCCCGACGCCGTGCGGATGGTCCTCTACACTTCGGGCACCACCGGACGCTCGAAAGGTGTGCTGCACAGCCATAATTCGATTCACGCGCTGATCTGCCAGCTGCGCGATCACTGGAGTATCGACTCCGGCGATACCTTCCTGGTCCCGTCGCCCATCGCCCACATCGGCGGCTCGATCTACGCGTTCGAGTGCCCGTTGCTGCTGGGAACGACCGCGGTGCTGATGGACCGGTGGGATCCGGCGGCGGCCGTGGCGCTGATGAGCGGCGAGCGGTGCACCCACATGGCCGGCGCGACCCCGTTTCTGCAGCAGCTGCTGACCGCCGCCGAACGCGCCGAGACTCGCCTGCCCGACTTGAAGATCTTTATCTGCGGCGGGGCGTCAGTGTCGCCCTCGCTGATACGCAGGGCCGCGCGGTATTTCGACCGGGCCGTCGTCACCCGCGTCTACGGCTGTACGGAGGTGCCGGTGGCGACCGTGGGCGCCCCCCTGCTTCAGGAGGCGACCCACGCAGCGGACACCGACGGCAGGTGCGGCATCGCCGAGATCAAACTGGTCGCACACGAAGCCGCTCCCGCCGGTGACGGTGAGATCTGTGTGCGCGGGCCGCAGATGCTGCTGGGTTACCGTCACCCCGAAGACGACGTCGACTCTTTCGATGCCGCAGGGTTTTTCCGCACCGGTGATCTCGGGCGCTGGGTCTCGGCCGGTTCCGAATACCAATACCTGGTCGTGACCGGCCGGGCGAAGGACGTCATCATCCGCAACGGCGAGAACATCTCGGCGAAGGAGGTCGAGGACCTGCTAGCCGAGCATCCCGGCATCGCCGAGATCGCGGTGGTCGGCCTGCCCGACGGCCGCACCGGAGAACGAGCGTGTGCGGTGATCGTGCCGGCGGGTGTCGCGAATCCGGACGTCGCGAGCCTGCTCGCCCTGTTGCAGAGCAAGGGTGTCGCGAAGTTCAAGGCGCCGGAACAGGTGGAGATCTGGGATGCGCTGCCCAAGAACGACGCAGGGAAGATACTCAAACATCGGATCCGAGCGGTGCTGACACAGGATGGGTGAGATGCAGGTCGCAATCGTCACGGGAGCAAGCAGCGGCATCGGCCTGGGGTGTGCGACGAAACTCGCCGAGATGGGCATGGCGGTCGTCGGCACGGGCCGTGACGAGGGTCGGCTGGCCGAGTTGGGAAGGGCCGTCAACGATCCGGACCGTGTAGCAACCCTGGCCGTCGACCTGACCCATGACGACGCGCCGCAGCGCATCGTGGATCTCGCGGTCGAGCGATGGGGCCACATCGACTTCCTGATCAACAACGCCGGGGTGGGCAGCCCGAAGCCGCTCCACGAAACCGACGACGAAACCCTGGACTATTTCCTGGGTTTGATGTTGCGCGCCCCGTTCCGGCTCGCGCGCGACGTGCTGCCCCACATGGGGCCCGGGTCGGCGATCATCAACGTGACATCGACATTCGCGGTCATCGGCGGGCTGCGCGGCGGCGCCTACTCCGCGGCCAAGGGCGGCCTCACCGCGCTGACCACCCACATCGCCTGTCAGTACGGAGCGTCCGGCATCCGCTGCAACGCCGTCGCGCCCGGTGTGACGCTGACGCCGATGGTCGAGAAACGCTTGGAGGACGACCGATTCCGCAAGATCAACACCGAGATGACACCGCATCAGCGGTTGGGCAGCATCGATGACATCGCCAGCACCGTCGCCTTCTTGTGCTCTCCGGGAGGAAGTTTCATCAACGGGCAAACGATCGTCGTCGACGGAGGGTGGAGCTCAACGAAGTACTTGTCGGAGCACGCGCTCAACGCGCAGTGGGTAGCGCGATGAATCTCTTCGCGGTGCTCGATCAGGCCGCCAACCGGTTTCCCGATCGCGGCGCGCTCTATGACCGTGACCGCCGGTTGTGTACGTGGGACGAATTGCGGGACCGGGTATTGCGGCTGGCCACCTCGATCCGGCAACAGTTTGACGCCGGCGCGCGCATCGCGATCGCGAGCCAGAACCGCCCGGAGATCGTCGAGTTGATGTTCGCGATCTGGGCCGCCGAGTGCATCGTGGTCCCGATCAACTACAAGCTGCACCCTCGCGAGATGGCCCAGATCCTCGACGACGCCGACGTGTCGCAGGTCTTCGCCTCCACCGCGATCGGCACCGAACTCGCGGCCGCCACCGCCCGGCCCATCGAAATCGTTGAGGCAGAAGCCTATTCGGGGCGGTTCGACGCCGCCCCGTCCGCGCCGCCGCCGCACACCGACCCGTCGACGCTGGCCTGGCTCTTCTACACCAGTGGCACCACCGGACCGTCAAAGGGCGCGATGCTGTCGCACCGCAACCTCACCGCGATGGCCGTCGCCCACCTGGCCGACATCGACTCCCCCACCGAGGACTGCAGCCTGGTGCACGCGGCACCGATGTCCCATGGCTCGGGGCTCTACATCTTGCCGTACGTGCTGCGCGGGGCCCGCCAAGTCGTGCCTTCCTCGGGCGCGTTCGATCCCGACGAGTTCCTCGACCTGTGCGAGCGACACTCGGGCAGCAGCGCGTTTCTCGCCCCGACGATGGTGCAGCGGCTGGTCACGACGGGCCGCACCCGCCCGGCGAACCTGAGGACCATCGTCTACGGCGGGGGCCCGATGTACGTCGAGAGCCTGAAGAAGGCGATGGCCGCCTTCGGGCCGATCTTCGCCCAGATCTACGGGCAAGGCGAGGCGCCGATGACGATCACCGGACTGCGCCGCGCCGACCACGAGTCCGGCGACGACAGCATCCTTGGTTCGGTCGGCTATCCGCGGTCGGGCATGGAGGTCGCGGTGCTGCGGCCCGACGGACACCCGGCAACGACCGGCGAGATCGGCGAGATCGTCTGTCGCGGCGACGCCGTCATGTCGGGCTACTGGCGAAATCCGGGAGCCACCGACGCCACCCTCAAGGACGGCTGGCTCTACACCGGTGACATGGGTTCCTATGACACGCGCGGCTACCTTACCCTGCGAGATCGGTCCAAGGATGTCGTCATCAGCGGCGGATCGAACATCTACCCCCGCGAGGTGGAGGAGGTGCTGCTCGAACACCCCGGCGTGTCGGAGGCATGCGTGGTAGGCGCCCCCGACGCCGAGTGGGGCGAGATCGTCGTCGCGTTCATCGTCGGCACGGCGGCAGCGGCCGAGTTGGACGCGCATCTGCTGCAGCGCATCGCCCGGTTCAAGCGGCCCAAACGCTACGAGTTCGTCGACGAGTTGCCGAAGAACAGCTACGGCAAGGTGCTGAAACGGGAACTGCGCGCGAACCTCGCGTGAGGCGGCCCGACTCGACGAGAAATATCGAAGTTCGCCACACGCGTCTCACACGACATTAAGCTGCGATTCGTGCGCACTGGCGGCGTTGCCAAAACGCGAGGACGCTGGTCGGCGATCGTAGCCTCGTTGATCGCCTCGGCCGCGATGATCTATGCCCAGCAGACGAAGCCTCCGTGCTGCGCGCAGCCGCCGCTAGCGACCCAGGAAGCCCCGCCGACCAACACCCCGGCCCCGCCGTTCTCGACGTCGGCCGGCTCGGCGCGCACCGCCAGCCCCGAGGAAGCGCAGTCGTTGGCGGCGCTGGCGCCCAACGCGCCTCTCGCGGCCCAGCAATTCCAGGTCCCATTGCCCCCCGGCCTCGCGTCGGAAGACCGGCTGCAGGTCAAGACCATCTGGGCCGAGCGCGTCATCAGCGTGCTGTTTCCGCAGATCACCACCATCTACGGCTACCGGCAGGATCCCTTGCCGTGGCACCCCAACGGGTTGGCGATCGACGTCATGATCCCTAATCACGGCGCACCCGAGGGCATCGAGCTCGGCAACCAGATCGCCGGTTACGCCCTCGCTAATGCCAAGCGGTGGGGAATCAACCACGTGATCTGGCGGCAGAAGATCTACCCGGGTGTGGGTTCCGGAAGCTGGACGGCGGACCTGGGTTCAGAAACCGCCAACCATTACGACCACGTCCATATCGCCACCGACGGCGGCGGATACCCCACCGGGAAAGAGATCTACTACATCGGATCGATGACGCCCACTCCGCAGGCCTGAGCATCCCGACGCCGGGTTGCGTAGTGGCCTGACCTCGCGGCTTGGAAAACAGGTAGCGCACTACTCGTGCTCTGATCGTTGCCGTCCGCAATATTTCAACCATGGGACGACAGCCGACGCCAGCCCGATCCGACACCACGCTTGAAGGCCACGCCGCGCCGCGCGCCATCGAGCACCAGCATCCCGTGGAGCGGCGACGCCATCGCCAACACGACCAGTCGCCGGCGACGGTGTTGAAGCAGCTGCCCGCATTGGTTGTGCTGGACCGGATTCCGGTTCCGGTACTGGCCATCGCGGAAGACCGCAGCATCTTGTTCACCAACACCGCTTTCGCCGCGATAGTGGGCTTCGAACCGGACGAAGTGTTGTCGATGCGATTCGAGCAGATCTTCGACCGGGTTCCGGTCTCCCAACCCCTACTACCGGCGGTCTGCGCCCTCGCCAACATGGTCGTCGAATTGCGCCATAAGGACGGATCGACCGTGCGAGCGCTGATGACCAGGTCGGCTCTGATGGGCTCGGACGATCAGTTTGCGCTCGCAGTATTTCAGGACCTGACGCAGCGATTATGGGAACAGGATTGGGTAATCACCCGGAGCCAGGACGTGGATCCGGAAGCCAACGGGCAACTCCGGCGCCCGTGAGGACTGGACGCTAACAGCGCCCCTGAGTCAAGGCCCGGTATGAACAACTCCCTACCGCCCGAGGCGCTACGGGAACGGATTCTCAGCGCGCTTGCCGACTCAGCCGACGCCATGAGCACGGCCGAGCTAAGACGTTGCCTGGCAACGATATTCGCCCAGGAAGTCGTGCATGAACGCATCTACCGGAGCTTGGAGGTACTGGAGAAACGCGGTGAGGTCGCCCGGTCCACACCGGGTGGCCGCCACACGATGTGGCACCTCGCGCGCCCCCATCCGCTGAGGCGGCGCGGCAGCTGAATCAGCCGGAGGTGCCCTGGATGCCGCCGGGCCCGACGATGCTGTTGCTACTCCCGGGATTGCTGATGCGAGGCGCGGCACCACCCGGCCCGCTCTGCCACGTGATGTGGTTGCCGGTGCCGGTGGCCCTGATGCTGGCGACGGTCTGCAGGTTCACCGTGTTCGCGGAGCCGTTGACCTCGACCTCGCCACACGAACCGTTCAACGTGATCGTCGAATCCAGGGTCACGATTTCGATGGGCGACTGCTTCCCGCAGTCATAAATCAGGGCCGAGACGCCCCCGCCGATCTTGGCCGGCGCGACATCGAGGGGAACCATCTCCGGTGCGGCGGCGGCGGTCGCGGACGACCCACCGGCGAGCGCGACGAGCATCGATGTCACGACAGTGGCAGATACACGCGTAATCATCCCCGACATCCAAACGCCATCCTTGAAAATTCGCAGCAACAAACCCTCTTCACGCTAGCGAGCCCCCACGTGGCGCACACGCCGACGGCATCGCGCAAACGCGGGGGCGCGCACAAAATATTTCGATCAGGTAAACCGGTCGGTGCCGCAGGTCAATCGAATCCGTTTGTGTCGCAGAACAACACGTGTCAGGAATACCGATCGAAGCCTCGGCGTCCGGTCCTGCAACTCGCTACCGGATGCCCGAATCAGCCTGGTGTGAATGAATTGGCGATAACCGCGCGCGACGCGAGCAGCAGAACGAAGGAGCAAG
>NZ_JAFAUS010000125.1 GCF_019243155.1 Mycobacterium sp. | reverse complement strand
CGCTGGTTACCGCCTCACCGCAACAGGACCCGCAAGCTACCCTTGTCCGCGGTGGCGTGGCAGAGCGGCCTAATGCACTCGCCTTGAAAGCGAGAGACGGCTAACACCGTCCGGGGGTTCAAATCCCTCCGCCACCGCTCTGTGATGAGTCGGGTCATGGGTTACACGTGAGTCGGGTCATCGGTGACGGATTGCCCTGGCCATCGGCCGGGGCTTTTTTGTTGGTTGCGCCAGTAGTTGCGGTCCGGGTTGATGTGGTGGGTGGCGATGACCTGGAGGTCGGGGTTGCTCAAGACGGTGACTGTGGTGGTGACCAGGATCAGCACGGGTGTGCCGGCGTGAGCGCGGCCGATGCCGAGGTGGTGCAGTCGGCTGCCGTGGCGCAGGGTGAGTTTGCCGAATTGGTCGACGGTGTCGCGGCGGATACGGATGTGTTCGTTGGCTGTGATGGCCGGCGGGGCGGCTTTGGGTCGGGTGGTGTAGGCCTGTGCTGGTGTGGTGCGGGGGTGATGGGCGCGGTGGGGGCGTTGGGTGTTGTAGATGTGGGCGAAGCTATCGAGCAGGGCTTGAGCGTCGGCGATGTCGGCGGGTCGGGGGCGTGGGGTCAGCCAGCGTTTGAGGGTTTGATGGAAGCGTTCGATCTTGCCCTGGGTTTGTGGGTGTCCGGGATGACCGTTTTTTTGAGTGATGCCAAGGGTGTGGAGCAGTAACTCGAAAGCATTGTGGCCGTGTGTGAATCGTGACGTGTATACCGATCCGTTGTCGGTCAGTGTGGAGGCGGGTAGCCCGTGAGTGGCGGCGGTGTGCAGGAAGCTGGTCACCACGTCGGGTCCGCTCACGCGACGGTAGGCGGTGGCGGTCAGCAGGAATCGGGAGTGGTCATCGAGCCAGGACAAGATTTCAATATCGGTGCCGTCGGCCAGTTTCCAGTGGGTGAAGTCCGATTGCCAGCATTCGTTGGGTTGGGCGGCCTGAAAGCGGATGTAGGAGCTTTTGGGTCGTTTCCGCGGTTGTGGGGTGATCAGACCGTGGTGGTGCAGAATGCGCCGGATCGTCGAGGTCGACGGCACCGGCAGACCATGCTGGGCCAGGTGCCACTGCACGGTCAACGGACCCGCGTCCAGGCCATCGGCGGTCAGCTGTTCGCGTAGCCGCACGATCGCGGTGATGACCTCATCGGCCACGGCGCGGGGGTTGCTCGCCGGGCGGCGTGAGCGGGGCTCGACGGCCTCCAGACCACCGTCACGGTAGCGCTTGAGCAGCCGGTGGACATGTTGGCGAGACAGGCCGTAGGCCCGGGCTGCGGCAGTGACGCTGAGCTCACCGCTGACGACTTCAAGGACGACCGCACGCGCTTTAGACATGGCCGACCACTGTCGCCGATGACGCGACTCATCACCGCCCGATCAGGTGTAACCCATGACCCGACTCATGTGTCACCTATGTCGTGAAGCTAGAGACCCCCTCGGACACCGATGGACCGCCGCTATTCAGCAGCTCAGCGACGTTTGGAAGTCCGTCGACGATTTGCGCGATCTGCGTCTCGGTCAGGATGCTGGCGGTAGGTACTCGCTCGAGATCGGCGCGGGCAGCCTCCCGTTCCGCTAGCGCACCGTTCAGCGCATCCGCAACGGAACTGGGAGCGATGCTTCGAGCTGCGCATCTGTAGTACGTCCGCGATTCGTTTTTCGAACGGCTGTCGGCGCCGCCTGAAAGCTCACCCAGGTGTCGACTGATCCACGACGGAGCGCACTACGGCTAGGGGCGCGCGTCGCAGGTTTTCGCGCACGGTCGGCTCGGTGACCGGCGCTGCGGCCCGGGCGAGGAGGGTCGACTGTGGTGGGTGATGGCGGGTGCCACCCACTGGCGGAGATAGTCACGCAGATCCGTGCCGTGCCGGGGGGGACGGCCCGGGTCGACGATAAATGATTGCAAGATCCGCAGCATGTACTCGACGAGCGAGTCGCGTCTGTCTTCGGTGATGCCGACGCTGTCCCAGTCGACATTGAAGCGATCAATGATGGAGCGTCCCAGCGCAAGGGCGACATCGGAGGTCACGCTCGTGAAGTAGGAAGCGGCGCGCTCTGGCGCCAGTAACAGCCCAAGGTACTTCTCCTCGGGGAGCCGCTCCAGGGTGTGGGCGATTCCTTCGACGACGGCTTCGGCCGGGTCCTGGATCGGGCGCAGGTGAGCCGCCAGGCTGTCGAGGTAGGGCCCGACCTCGGCCAGTGCAGTGGCGGCCAGGAGCGCATCGGTGGTTGAGAAGTACCGGTAGACCGTCTGCCGGGTGACTCCGAGTTCGCGGGCGACATCGGCGATGCGGACGTCGCAGCCGGACTCGGCGATTGCCTTGCGGGCGGTCGCGAGGATGCGTTGGATGGCTTCGTCATCGCTGGCCGGCAAGGCGCCTGACCACCCGTGTCTACGCATACCTAACGACCTGCTCCCAAGGTTCCCGAGTTCATCGGCATGGAGTTAACCAATCCCTGGCCGAAGAGTTGTTCGGTTCATGTTTGAGGTGGGCAGCCGGCGAGGGGTGAGCGCTGCCGATTAGTTCAACGCGAGGCCGAGTGCGTTGGCGAAGACCTTGATCATGTGCTGTACGCCGATCTCATTTCGGCCGATGATCATGTGGTCATGCTGTGCTTGCCGGACTCCTTCGCCGCATTGGGGCAGCATCGCGAAATCCTCGTCGCGGACCGCGGCATGCACGGCGTCGTAGATCATGTCGTAGGTGCTGCGCTGTTCGTCGGTGGTTGCCGGGATGCGCGCCAGCCAGGTGTGGCGCACCGTGCACCGGGTGGGGGCGCC
>NZ_JAFAUS010000138.1 GCF_019243155.1 Mycobacterium sp. | reverse complement strand
CTGGATGGGGTGACGTTGGTGGCGGCGAGCGAGGTCTGCCCGCCCGAACTGGTGGATCGGTGGGCGCCCGACCGGGTAATGGTCCACTCCTACGGCCCCACCGAGACCACGATCTATACCTCCGTGAGTGCGCCGCTGAAAGCGGGGTCGGGCGGTCCGCCGATCGGCTCGCCGGTCGGAGGGGCGGCCTTCTTCGTGCTGGACGGGTGGTTACGCGCGGTGCCGGTCGGGGTGGTCGGTGAGTTGTACGTGGCCGGCGCCGGGGTCGGGGTTGGATATTGGCGCCGCGCCGGGCTGACAGGATCGCGGTTTGTGGCAAGCCCGTTCGGTGAGCCGGGAACACGCATGTACCGCACCGGCGACCTGGTGCGGTGGCGCGCCGACGGTCAGCTGCAGTTTGTTGGACGGGCCGACGAGCAGGTCAAGATCCGCGGCTATCGCATCGAGCTGGGCGAGATCCACGCGGCGTTGACCGGGCTGGACGGCGTCGAGCAGGCGGCGGTGATCGCCCGCGAGGACCGTCCCGGCGACAAACGCCTCGTCGGCTACATCACCGGCACCGCCGACCCGGCCGAGGCGCGCAGCGCGCTCGCCGGACGACTCCCGGCCTACATGGTCCCGGCCGCGGTGGTGGTCATCGAGTCGCTGCCGTTGACCCCTAACGGCAAACTCGACACCCGCGCTCTGCCGGCACCGGAATACACCGCGGGGCAGTATCGCGCCCCGGCCAGCCCGACCGAGGAGATCCTGGCCGGCATCTACGCTCACGTGCTCGGGCTCGATCGGGTCGGCACCGACGACTCGTTCTTCGACCTGGGCGGGGATTCGCTGTCGGCGATGCGCCTGATCGCCGCGATCAATACCCGTCTGGACGCCGACCTGTCGGTGCGGACGGTGTTCGACGCTCCGTCCGTCCGAAAACTCAGCGAGCAGATGGCCAAGAGTGCTGAGGCCGCCAACGGGCCCAGCTTTGCGTCCGTGCATGGCCGCAACGCCACAGAGGCGCACGCCGCCGACCTCACGCTGGACAAGTTCATCGACGAGACGACGCTGAACAATGCACCGGGTCTGCCGGGTCCCAGCACCGAGGTGAGGACGGTCCTGCTGACGGGCGCCACCGGATTCCTCGGCCGCTACCTGGCCCTGGAATGGCTGGAGCGGATGAAGCTGGTCGGCGGCACCCTGATCTGCCTGGTGCGGGGGGCGAGCGACGAGGATGCGCGGGCTCGCCTGGATAAGACCTTCGACAGCGGCGACCCCGGACTGCTACGGCACTACCGGGACCTGGCCGCCAACCATCTACAGGTCGTCGCCGGCGACAAGGGCGAAGCCAACCTGGGGCTGGACCAACAGACCTGGCAGCGGCTGGCCGACACCGTCGATCTGATCGTCGATTCCGCCGCCCTTGTCAACGCCGTCTTCCCCTACCGAGAGTTGTTCGGCCCCAACGTCGTTGGCACCACCGAGCTGATCCGGATCGCGCTCACCACGAAACTCAAGTCCTTCAGCTACGTGTCGACCGCCGATGTGCGGACCCAAATCGAATCGTCCGCGTTCACCGAGGACGCCGACATCCGGCTCATCTGTCCCACCCGCGCAATCGATGACAGCTACGGGGACGGCTACGCCAACAGCAAGTGGGCCAGTGAGGTGCTGCTGCGCGAGGCCAACGACCTGTGTGGGCTGCCGGTTGGCGTGTTTCGCTGCGACGTGATTCTGGCTGAACCCAGGTACGCGGGTCAGCTCAACCTTTCGGACACAATGACCCGCGCGGTGCTGAGTTTGGTGGCCGCGGGGCTCGCGCCCGGTTCGTTCTTCCAACTCGACGCCGACGGAAACCGGCAACGCGCCCATTTCGACGGTCTGCCAGTCGATTTCATCGCCGAGTCGATCGCCACACTGGGCGCCCAAGTGGCCGACGGATTCGAGACCTATCACGTGATGAACCCGCACGACGACGGCATCGGGCCCGACGAGTACGTTGACTGGCTGATCGAGGCCGGCTACCCGATCCAACGCATCGGCGACTTCGGGGAGTGGCTGCACCGGTTCGAAACCGCCCTGGGGGCGCTGCCGGATCGCCAGCGCCAGCACTCGATGCTGCAGATGTTGATGCTGCGCAATTCCGCGCCCGTCGATCCTCCCGAGCCGACCCGCGGATCCTACGGGCCGACCGACCGCTTCCGCGCCGCGGTGCGACAAGCAAGAATCGGCCCTGACAAGAACGCCCCCGATATCCCGCGCATCTCGGCGCCGATCATCATCAAGTACGTCACCGACTTGCAACTCCTCGGACTGCTCTAACCCGCGAAAGGTGCACAACATGCGGCGAATCTCCCTTTCCATCTACTGGGCGTTTCTCACGATGGTCCGTTTCGCCAGCCTGCGGCGGCAGAAAGACGCCGCGGCCTATTACACGATCCTCGGCGACGACGTCGTCGATTTCATGAATGAAAAGTACTCCGACGACTCAAAGCCGTTGTGGCTCAACAACGGTTACTGGAAAACGGCCCGCACCTATCCCGACGCGTGTGTCGCGATGGTCGAACTCCTGGGGACGAGCGCTGGTCTGAAGCCCGGCGATTCGGTCCTGGATGTGGGTGTCGGTTTCGCGGACCAGGACTTCGTCCTGCTGGATCACTTCAAGCTGTCACACATCACGGGCATCGACATCACGCCCGTGCACATCGACAAGGGTCGCGAACGCGTCGCCAAGCGCGGGCTGGAAAACCAGATCGACGTCCGGCTCGGTTCCGCGACCGCGATGGATTTTCCCGACGCGTCATTCGACAAAGTCCTGGCCTTGGAATGCGCATTCCACTTTGACACGCGGGATCAGTTCCTGCGCGAGGCGTTCCGCGTCCTCAAACCGGGGGGAACCGTCGCGCTCGCCGACATGCTCCCGAATCCGGGCCAAAAACTCAGCGCCATCAACAACTTCGGCCGAAAGTACGGTCACGTTCCCGAGGCGAATTACTACGACCGCGAAGAGTACGCACGGCGGCTGTCGGCGGTGGGCTTTGACGATGTCGTCGTGGATTCGATCCGGGAAGACGTGTTTCCCGGGATGGCCAAATACGCTCGGCAGCGCGTCGAGGGAAACAAGAAGATGGCCGACGTGGTCGTCGAAGTCTCCGAAGATGATCGCGCCCAGTGCCGGGGCGTAGAAGTGTGGGAACGCGGGACCGGCTTGACGGACTATGTGATCGCGTCGGCGCGGAAGCCTTTGAACGGCGCGGTTCCGGCCTAACGAGCTACGTCAAAGTCGTCGGCTCGCAGTTCGATCGGCTCGCCATGCGGTGTGCGGTTCGCCGCGTGTTGCCACGCATCCCGCCAGCGGGCTGTCTCGTCCGAGCCAATACCTTTGCGCGCCAACAAGTCTTCGAGCGCGCCAAGCCAGTGGCGGTAGTAGGAATCGCCGACGTCCGGGTCTCCCGCCGCCTGTGCCGCCTTGATACGAGCGGCCAGCGCGTCGGCCCACTCGGCCCAGGTGTAGAGCCCACGCTCGTGCAGCGAAACCACCATCGCGAAAGCCCTTGCCTGCCAAGGCTCTGCGAACACCGGCTCGTCGCCTGCTGTGCCGAGCCATGCGGACTGATTCATGCTGTTTCCAAGTATGGTTCCCACGCGTCGATCGACACCGTGAGGCCCTGCTCGGCGTCCGGCCACAGATCGGTACCGTGGAACACGACCGTGTAGAGCCACTGCGGCTGTTCCCCGTGACCACTGGCGTTCGCATCGGCGAAAACGTGCGCGCCGTGCACCCGTTCGATCACCGCCGGCTTGCCTTGCGCATAGCCGGGCAGGCGGGTGTGATGCGGCGTGGGTCCGGTGATCGTCCGCACGCGCTGACCGACGGCGAACCGCGGTCCCTCGGTTGCGAGCCGCTCGGTGGGCGCGCCATGGGCCTGGAGCTTCGGCACATCGCTTGCGCGCACGACGCGAGGCAACAGCAGCGGCGGGTGGATCGACCGGCCGGCGGCCAGCTCATCGGCGGTGACCAATCCGCGCTCGTCGAGTTGCTTGAGCAGTGCGGCGTACCAGATTTCGTAGTAGCTGCGCTGGTCGTAGTCCGGCAGGGTTTCGCGTGCGGATCGTGTCATGTCGAGATTCCAAACCCCGGCGGCGCCCATCGACAGCTGAAGCGCGAACACGCGCGGTTCCCAATCGGCATGCCACGCTTTGTGTTCGGACTCGAATTCGATCGGACCGTGTCCCAGCTGGCCGCCCAGGTCGGCTCGGGTGA
>NZ_JAFAUS010000031.1 GCF_019243155.1 Mycobacterium sp. | reverse complement strand
GTCGTCACACTGACGCGTTCGCAGGTGGAAGCGCTGGTCGCGGCGCTGCCGCGAAGCCACTGAAGGCCTATGCGGTGTGTTCGGACTCGCCGCCGTCGTCGTCGAATCCCGGCGCGCCCAGCGACGCCAGCATGCCCGTCGCGGCCCAGTGCCAGGTGAAGTCCTCGGCGCGGCGTCGCGCGGAGACGCGGCGGTGGCGTTCTGGCCGGCTGACGATCGTGCTGACCGCGTGCGCGATCGCCCTGGGGTCGTTGTCCGCTGAAGCGCCGCTGTCCGGGGTGATGATCTCGGTCAGCGCCGACGTGCGCGACACGACGGCCGGCGTTCCGCACGCCAATGACTCCAGCGCGGCCAGTCCGAACGTCTCGTGCGGTCCCGGGGCCAGTGTCACGTCCGCCGAGGCCAGTAGCCGCGCCACCGTGTGCCGATCGGAGACGAAACCCGTGAAATCGATGGGAAGCCGGGAAGCCTGCCGCTCCAGCCTGGCCCGCAGCGGGCCCTCGCCCACGACGACGAGCCGGGCGTCGACCCCCGCGTGGTACAGCGAACCGAGTGCGTCGATGCTGCGATCGACGCGCTTTTCCACTGACAGCCGACCGCAATGGACCAGCAGCATCTGCGTCGGCGCGGCCCAGCGTTGCCGCTCGGAGTAGGAGTGCCGACGTGGGTGAAAGGTTTGCAGATCAACGCCGAGTGGCACGGTGACAGTGTTCAAAGCGCCGATCCGATCGAATTCCTCGCGCGCGAAGCCGGTGGTGCACACCACGGTGTCGTAACTCGCGGCGGTGCGCGCGTTGGCCAGGTCGGCGAATCTGCGCGCTGCGCGTCCCGGAAGTACCTGGCCCACAAGGCGATCCAACCGCTCGTGCGAGATCATCACTGTTGTGGCGCCGTAGTCGCGGCCCCAACGGCCCAGCGACCGCAACGTAAGCCGGTCAGAGACTTCCAAGGCGTCCGGTTGCAACGCTTCCAGCAGTGCTTTGACGGGCCACGGCATCACGGCGCGGTAACCACCGGTGAATGGAATGAGACGGGCGGGCAAGGTTATTCGCACCACACCGGTGGGCAGCTGACTGCGTTCGGCGCGCTGACCAGGAACGACCAAGAAAACCTCATGCCCACTGGCGCAGTATTCGGCGCCCAGTCGGTCCACCGCGGTGCGAAGGCCGCCTGAGCGAGGCCCGTAAAAATTGGCGACCTGGACAACACGCATACCGTGAGGACACGCGTTGCGCGTGTGCGTTCAACAATGCTGGACCGAAGTGTGGGAGAACAGTCCATGAATTTCGGTTGCTTTCTTCAACGGACGGCGTTATTTTGGGCGGTCGCACAACACCGTGGGCGTCAGTCAGCTTTGGGCCCTTCGGCTTTGCTGATCCGCTCCGAAACGTCGGCTCCGGATAGCTGAGCACCCAGGAAGTCACCGGACGTCGGCAGGCTCAGGTGCAACTGGGACGCGCCGCTGACCTTGACGTCGCCGCGCTCGATGCTGAAATCCAGGACATGGCCCCCGCCGGTGCGGTCCTCGTTGAGGAAGTGCAGATGGTAGCCCGCGACGGAGATGCCCTGTTCGAAGTCGGGGGTCCGGAATCCGACCACCGTGCCCGATACGTCGGTGAACACGGTCTCGGCCTGATCTTCGGTCGCCTGTGTCAGCGGGGGATACGGCGGCTTCTGCGCCATCACAGTGCGCGTGTGCAGCGTACAGAAGTGGCCGTCGATTCGGATGGCGTAGATCAGGTTGGCGCTCTTGATCTTTTCGTCGATCGCGTCGATCAATTCGGTTCGGCTGGCGCGGGTTTGGACCTGGATGCCGAAGTCTTCGCGAAATGTGGTGATCGCCGCGAACGGCGTGCGATCGGTCGGGGCTGCCCGGGTGGCGGTGCCATCGGAACGCAACCGGTAGCACACGCCGTCGAGGATCACCATCTCGCCGTCCAGGTGGTTGAAGGTGCCCAGGCCGAAGTCACCGTGGCGCAGCAGGTCGGCGACGGTGGCGTCGCCGTCGTAGACCCCTTCCA
>NZ_JAFAUS010000124.1 GCF_019243155.1 Mycobacterium sp. | reverse complement strand
ACATCCAGAGTCATCTGTACTCGTTTTCCTTCGCGCCCAACAAATCCTGGAGTCGCACCTACGCACGGCAACCCGAGATCCTGGCCTACCTGGAATCGGTGGCCGACGGCTTTGACCTACGCCGGCACCTCATGCTGGGGACCAGGGTCCGCACGGTTTCCTGGAATGCGGACACCTGGGGATGGGACTGTCAGCTGGAGCGGGACGGGAAGCCGGAGACGCTGAGCGTGGACGTGGTGGTCTGCGCCGCGGGTCTGTTCGGGTCGGTGAAGCATCCCGATATCGCGGGGCTCGGCGATTTCGGCGGCCCCGTCATGCACACCGCGAGTTGGGATCACGGGGTCGAGCTGGCGGGCAAGAGGGTCGCGGTGATCGGCACCGGCGCCAGTGGCGTCCAGGTTGTCCCCGAACTGGCGAAGGTCGCCGGTCACCTGGCGGTTTTCCAGCGCACGCCGCCGTGGATGGTTCCCAAGGAAGACCGGCCTTACAGCGCAGACGATTGGCGCGATTCCGGCGCAACCCCCTGGCGGTCCGCCGGACCCGCTGGCGGATCTGGAAGTTTCAGCACGACAACACCGCGACGTTCGCCGACGATCCGATCGTCACCGCCCGCAGTCATTTCGCTACGTCGTTCCTAGAGCGCACCGTGTCCGATGATGGGCTGCGCGGCGCGCTGACGCCGGATTACCCGTTCCGCTGCAAGCGGGTGCTGCTGGGTGACGACTACTACCGGGCGCTGCAGCGGCAGCGCGTCGACCTCGTCACCGATCCCATCCAGCGGATCACCGAGGGGTCAGTGATCACCACCGCGGGTGCGGCCGTCGACGTCGATGTGGTCTTGCTGGCCACCGGGTTTGAGACCTCGCGCTACCTGTCGGGCATCGAGGTGATCGGGGATGGCGGGCAGCGCCTGCACGAGCGCTGGGGCGACGACCCCAGCGCGTATCTGGGCGTGGCGGTCGGCGGCTTTCCGAATTTCTTCATGCTCTACGGCCCCAACACCAACCAGGGCGGCAACTCGATCGTCTACATCCTTGAGGCCGGGGCGCGGCTGGTGGCGAGCGCGGTCAGCAAGGTGGCGCGCCGCGGCGGGTATCTCGACGTGCGACCGGATGCCGAAAAGCGATATAACGAAGCGCTTTTCGCGGACCTCGAGCGCACCATCTGGACTCAATGCGACAGTTACTTCCGTTCGCCGAGCGGACGCATCGTCACCCAGTGGCCCTACACGGAGCTGGAATACGCGCGCCGGACCTGGCGGCTACGGCCGCGTGATTGGCTGCACCGAACGCCGGGCTGCAGTCGAAGGTCAGCGAGCGCCGAAATCGATTACCCCGCGGATCAACTCGCCGGCGGCTAGGGCTGCGTAGGCCACGTTGATCTCGTCCAGGCTGTAGCGCTTGGTGATCATCTCGTCGAGCAGCAGTTGACCCGACTCGTACAACGTCGCCAGCATCGGAATGTCGCTCTTGGGATTGCACGAGCCGAAGACTGTGCCGCACAACGTCTTGTTCATCAGGATGAACTCCTGCAGCGTGATGTCGATCGAACTCGTCCCGGGCGAGGGCAGGCCGGTGAGGACGCAGGTGCCGCCTTTACGGGTGAGCGCCAGTGCCGTGCCGACGTCGGCCGCGCCGACCATCGCGGGGGAGACGACGACCGCGTCGGCCATCACGCCGCGGGTCAGCTCGCGCACCAAGTCGATCGCCTCTGTTGCGGACCCGGCGGTGTGTGTCGCTCCGAAAGTCATTGCGGCCGAACGCTTGAACTCGTTTATGTCGACCGCGACGATGCGAGACGCGCCGCTGATGCGCGCGCCCTGGATGGCCGCGGTCCCGATCCCGCCCACGCCGATCACCACCGCGGTGTCACCACCGCGAATGTTGGCGCGTCTCGCCGCCGAGCCGTATCCGGTGGGTACCGCGCAGGCCAGTAGCGCGGCGGGTACCAGCGGGAAATCCGGTGAGATCTTGACGAGAGAATTCGCCGAGACGACGGTGTGCTCCGCGAAGGCCCCGATCTTGGAGACATGGCCCAGGTTTCGGCCGTCGGCGGTGTGGTGACGAAAGGTCCCATCGGTCGGCATGCCGGGCGCCAGGGTGCCGGAGCCGGTGTCGCACAGGTATTCCATTCCCGATGCGCACCAACGGCAGTTGCCGCATACCGCGACGAAGGACGTCACCACGTGATCACCGGGCGCCAAGTGGGTCACCCCGTCGCCCACCTCGATCACCACGCCGGAGCCTTCGTGCCCGCCGATGGTCGGCGACATCGCCGGCAGGCCGAGTTCGCGCAGGGTGTCGGGCGGCGCGGCCAGCCGTCCCTGCCGGATGTGTTCATCGGAGTGGCACAGCCCCGTGGCGGCCAGCTGGATCAACACCTCGCCGGCACGCGGTGGGTCCAGTTCGAACTCTTCGACCGACCATGGACCCCCGTACTCGTAAAGGATGGCCGCGCGACTTCGCATCGAACTCACCTTAGGCGCCGCGCTCAGCGGGCCGGGTCCGCGGCAACCTCGATGTCGCCGGCCTTCGCCGCCGCGCGCAGCTGATGAAAGTCGTCGAGTGATTTCTCGGCGTACGCGTGCGACCATTCGGCGACCGCGCAGTGCACGCTGTCGTTGGTGCCCACGTATCCGCGCAGGATGGAGGCGTTCGCGCTCTGTGAGTGTGCCCGCGCCAGCAACACGGCGCAGGCGACGACGTATTCGGTGAACGTGTCCGCCGACATGCCCTCGGTTTCGATGGTGCCCTTCATGTCATGGAACTGACGGACGTAGTAGTCGCGGCCGTCCTTGCGGGTGGCGCCGAGAAACACGTCGGACATGGCCTGCAGGATCTGCTGACCGTCGATGACGCGGACCCCCTGGCCCTTGACCTCGACGGCCGCGTTGAGCGTGTTCGGCTGGGACCAGCCACCGTATTCCTCGAGTACCGATCGCGTGGCCTCTTTGATCTGCAGGATCAGCGGTGTGTCGTTGGGGCCGACCAAGATGACCAGATAGCAACGGGTTCCGACGCTGCCGACGCCGACCACCCGCAGCGCGATATCGGTCACGCGGAAGTGCGACAGTAGCAGCGCGACATCGGCGGGGACCGTGCCCAGGTACGCCTCGATCGAGGCCAGCAGGGGAGCTTCGACCTCTTCGTCAACGTGCTGCAGAATCGGTGGCGCCTCGCGCAACCGGGGTGTGCCATCCGGGCCAATCTCGGTGATCTGCTTGAAGACTCGCGCGGACGTCCGGGTGCGCGCCCGAGAGATCGTTTTGTTGATCACGGCCTGCAGGCCCTTGGACACATCCCCGCTGTACTTCTCGGGTTCCACCCGCAGGTAGTAGCGCTCCAGAACGTCCATCTCCTCGAGCATCGCCTCCAGGCTCCTCTGGTAGCCCTCCAACGCCTGCTCGACGCAGCGGCGAATGGCCTTGGTCGGGTAGCCGGCGTGACGGCCCCCGATTATCGCACTGGTGACCAGGCGTTTGACGTCCCACTCCGCCGGCGCGACGGCGGCCTCGTCGAAGTCGTTCAGGTCGAACAGGATCGAGCGGTGCGGCGCGGCGTACAGGCCGAAATTCGAGACGTGAGCGTCACCGCAGCACATGATTTCGATCCCGCTCGTCGGGCTGGTGGCCAGGTCGGCGGCCATCACGGCCGCGGATCCTCGGTAAAACGAAAACGGATCGGCGAGCATCCGGGCGAAGCGCAGCGGGACGAGCTCACCGAGCCGGTCGGCGTTTTGGGCGACCAGAATTTCGGTGGCCGATCGTGCGGACGGGTTCAGTTGCGCGAGCGAACTCCTTGGCACGGTCTTTCGCAACGCTCGGCCGCGCGCCACGTCCGCGCTTGGCACTTCGAGCTCGATCAGACGATCACGCAACACGAGTTGCGGCATCCGAACAGCATATGCGCTGGTCCGGGCTGAGCGAAGGGCTTTCGGCAGCTTCGGTGCGGGCGTGCGAAGTTATCTTCAGGGTGATTCTCTCCGCTGCCGGCAAGTGGACCGATCGTTAACATACTTAAAAATGTTTCCGACCAGACGATCCTGTCTGGGGTATTGCCGCGAGAGGACGCTCCGATGGTGAAAGTGCGTCCGGCGCTCCAGCGTCTGCACCCGCGGGTGCGGATCAGCTGGCTCAACGTCATCGGTGTCGTGGCCGTCGTCGCCGCCGCGACCGCGATCGTGATCAAGAACGCTCCCGCCGACCGGGCGAACCAAATCCTCAACGTTTCATACGATCCGACTCGCGAGCTGTACGCCGCAATCGATAAGACTTTCATCCCCGAATATCGCGCGCACACCGGAATCACGTTGGACATCAAGGAGTCTCACGGAGGCTCGGGGCGCCAGCTGAAGAGTGTTCTCGACGGCAGCCAGAAAGCCAATGTGGTCTCGCTGGCGCTGATCAGCGACATCGACACGCTGAGCAAGCGGGGCCTGGTCGCCGCCGACTGGCGCAAGCGCCTGCCGAATAACTCGGTGCCGTACACCTCGACCATCGTGTTTGTCGTCCGCAAGGGCAATCCGAAAGCGATCCACGACTGGCCCGACCTGATCAACCGTGACGTGTCCGTGGTGACGCCGAATCCGCGCACCTCCGGCAACGGTCAGTTGAGCGTCCTGGCGGCCTGGGGTTCGGTCACCACGCGAGGCGGCAGCCAGGCCCAGGCGGCTGGCTACGTAAGGTCGCTACTGCAACACGTGGCGGTCTCGGACGCCGGTGCCCGCAGCGCGGGTGACAGCTTCACGCTGTCGAAGATCGGCGACGTGCAACTCACGTGGGAGAACGAGGCGCTGCGCGAGGTCGGCGCCAACAAGGACGAACTCCAGCTCGTCTACCCACCGGTCAGCATTCTCGCCGAACCCGCGGTGTCTTGGGTCGACGCCAATGTCACCGACACAAAGTCGGCGACCTACGCCAAGGCGTACCTCAACTATCTGTTCTCCGATGCCGCGCAAGAGCAGGCGGCGCAGTACGGCTACCGGCCAGTCAAGCCGGAGATCCTCGCTAAGCACGCCGACCGGCTTCCCCCGCTCGCACTATTCGGAATAAGCGCGATCGCCAAGGACTGGAGTGACGCGCGCGAGCAGTTCTTCGGTACCAACGGAATCCTCGACAGCATCTCGGCGCCGCCCCCTGGCGCGGCGGCGGGAACATAGCGGAAAGACGCGCAACGTGGGCTTTGCTCTGAATTACGACTTGGTGAAAGGCCGGCACGATGTCATCGCCGGCCTGACCGTCGCCGCCATTTCGTTCCCGCAGGCGATGGCCTACGCGTTGATCGCCGGGGTGGATCCGAGGTTCGGTGTGTACTCGGCGATCGTCGTGACGATCGTCGCGTCGATCTTCGGCTCCTCGTCGCACTTGATCAACGGGCCGACAAGCGCCATATCGCTACTGGTGTTCACCGCCCTCGCCTTCCTCGACTCGGAGAACACAGGCGAGCTCTTCGAAGGGCTGTTCCTGCTGGCGGTCCTGGTCGGCGTGTTTCAGATCATCATCAGCTTGTTCAAGCTCGGCAACCTGACTCGCTATATCTCCGAGTCGGTCATCATCGGCTTCATGGCGGCGGCTTCGTTCCTGCTCGCCGCCGGACAGCTGGGCAACGCACTGGGCGTCAAAGACAAGGGCAACGGCCACATGCAGGTGCTGCACCGGGTGTGGCTCACCCTGACCCACGGTGATCACATCAATTACCGCGCACTGGTATTGAGCGTTTCGGCGGTGATACTGGCGGTCGTCCTGCGCAAGGTGGTGCAGCGCTACCGGTGGCCGCAGATCGACATGCTCTCCGTGCTGATCATCACCGGCCTGATCGCCTATGTCGCGGGTTGGTCGGTCCCGGGGGCCAACGGTCACACCGCGGTGTCGGTGGCCGCCAAGATCCCGCGGAGCCTGCCCACCCCGCATGTCCCTGAAATCCACACCGGGTGGCTGCCGGAATTATCAACCGGCGCACTGGCCATCGCTTTCGTCGGCATCATCGAAGCGCTGTCCATCGCCAAAGCCATTGCCTATCAGACGAAACAGCAGATCGACTACAACCGGCAGATCATGGCGGAAGGGCTCGCCAACCTCGCCGGGGGATTCTTTCAGAGCCTGCCGGGGTCGGGCTCGCTGTCCCGGTCGGCGATCAACTTCCAGGCCGGCGGCAAGACGCGGTTCTCCGGGATCGTCTCGGCCGCGACGGTCGCCGCGGCGTTATTGCTGTTCGCCCCATTGCTGCGGTATGTGCCGCAGCCCGCGCTGGCGGGTCTGCTGCTCGTCACGGCCGCGCGGCTCGTCGACTGGAAGCGGTTGGTGTACACGCTCAAGGCGTCCCGCTACGACGCGGGCCTGGTGGTCGTCACGGCATTCACCGGGGTGGCAATCGATCTCGATAAGTCGGTCCTACTCGGCGTCGTCCTTTCGATTTTGCTGTTCGTGCCCCGCGCGGCCAAATTGAAAGCCAAGGAACTCATCGTCACACCCGAACGCGTTGTCCGCGAACGTATCCCGGGCGATCCGCCGGATTCGTCGATCGTCATCTACGACCTGGAGGGCGAATTGTTCTTCGGGGCCGCACCGGAATTGGACCGCTACCTCGCGGAGATCAGCAGACGGATCGCCGATGATGACCTGAAGTTCGTCGTGCTACGCCTCAAACGGGTGCGCCATCCGGACGTTGTCTGCATCGAGCGGATCGAGCACTTCCTGCGCGCCGAGACCGACAGAGGCGTCACGATCCTGCTCGCCGGGGTGCGCGCCGACACGCTCTCCGTCCTGCACAACGTCGGATTGCAGGAATGGTTCAGCGCGGAGCATGTCTTCCCGGAAGAAGACGAGGAATACTCGGCGACGCTGAAGGCGGTGCGCTACGCGCACAACCAGCTGGCGGAGCTGAAACTGAAGGGGCCCTTCACATCCGCGCCCGAGCTTGCCCCGCACGCCGAGCTGTACTACCTGGTCTAGCCGCTGGCGGCCACCCGGGCCCGCTCGGTCATCGAGGCGATCACTCCGCCGTCGTTCAGGATGTCGGTGCCGGTGAGGTAGCCGGCCTTGTCACTGGCGCAGAAGGCGAGCAGTTCGGCCATCTCCTCGGGCTTGCCCCAGCGCGGGACCGCGGCGTCGGCGACCATCGCTCCGGCGCCGGCCTGCTCCTCGAGCCTGCCCATCTCGGTGTCGATGGACCCGGGGGAGACCGAGACGATGCGCAGTCCGCTCGCGTTGAACCTCTCGGCCTGGGACTGGCTGTACCACTTCACGAAGCTCTTGCTCAGCGCGTAGGCGATGCCGGATTGCGCGTCTTCGGGGACGATCGCGCAGGCCTTGAGCATTGTCTCCATGAAGGCGTCGCCGTCGGAAATCGCCACCGGGAATTGGTCTGTCGGAATCATTTCCGCGGGCAGCATGTGTGCCGCCATCGATGCGACGTTGACGATCACCGAGCCGCCACCGGCCTTCGCGTGGAACGCCTCGTTGACGTTCACCGTGCCGATCGCGTTTGTCCGCATGACGTATTCCGCCGCGCCCATGCTCGGACTCACCCCGGCGGTGTGGATCACCGAGGCGAGAGTGCCGAGGCCGGTCGCGGTGTCGAGCAGGTCGTCGACGGCATGCCGATCGGTGACGTCGCAGTTGACGGCCGTCGCGGTCACCCCGAGGTCTTTCAGGGTCGCGGCCGCCGTGTCGAGCCGGTCCTGCCTGACGTCGCAGAGAACAAGCGTGTGATCGCGGCCGAGGATTTTGGCCGTGGCCAGGCCCATGCCGCCCGCGCCGCCTGTGATTACCGACACTCGATTCATACCTGGACCGTATACGTCGTGTGATGTCAGACGGAGCCGTGGGGCGCGGTTTGCTGGTGCGCGCTACGCGGGATGCTCCGCATCGTGGTGCGGGTGACCGCTGTGGCGGATGGCCGTCCCGAAGAACGGCGCCCGGATGGTGGCGACCACGTCGCGGCGGTTCACGATCAGCCCGGCGATGGCCACCGCGGCGTAGACACCGCATAGCAGTAGCCGTCCATGCGTGGAGACCAGCGGGAACTGGACGATGAACAGCGCCAGCAGCGCGAAGGCCGTTGCCCGGTGGAACCGCAGCCCCAGGATCAGCGCCACTCCCATCATCGTTTGAGTGGCCGTGAGCAGCACCTCCTCGACCTGGCGGCTGTCGAGCACCAGCGAGTATCCGCCGCCGCCGAGCAGGTGGGCGATTGGCAGCGATCCGATCAGTAGCGTCCACTGGTTGACCTTGGAGGAGATCAAGGTGGCGATGGCCGCCGTGCCCTTGCCCCGGCTGGCGAAGATGGTGGCGACGATGAACTCGGGAGCTTCGGAGGCCAGCGGGGCGAGCCACTGGACCAGCAGGAAGCGGTCGATGCCCAGTTCGGTGCCTGCACCGACCAGGTTGTCGGCGAACGGCTTGGCGCAGAGCAGGATCACCGCGCCGGAGGCGAGGAACAGGCCGACGACGGCGATGCGCCGACTGCGGTCCGGTAGCTCCCCGATGGCGGCGGCCGTGCCGATCAGCTCCGGCTCCTCCACGTCGCCGTGGCTGAGCTTGTACAGGTAGAACCCGAACCAGGCCAGCAGCGCCAGGCCCAACCCGAGGTGGATTTCGCCGGACACCGGTATCGCGAACGCGAGCACCCCGGCAATCAGCAGGAAGCCCAGTTCGAGACGATTGCCCGGCTGCAGCGCCAGCCCGGTCGTTTTCCCGGACCCGCTCCTGCGGGCAACGACGATGCTGACCAGCACGACGACCGGCCAGCCCAGGCCCATCAGCAGCCGATTGGATCCGGTCATGTTCGCCGCGGCGTACTGGGTGTAATCGGCGTTGTGGCCGGACACGTACGCGTAGTAGAGGTCGACGGCGTATTCGGGCAGCACCGCGATCAAAGCGAGCACCGCCGTCGCCAGCCCACCGGCGACGTCGATCTGCGCCGCCTCGGCGGCCCACGCCAGTAGGAAGCTGGCGGACACCACCGCGGCGCCGAAGATGAATAGGGCGGCCAGCGGGTCAGGGTGCAGACCCGATACCCGTAGGACGACGGCCGGCACGACGAAGATCGTGGTGATCAAGCCCGAACGGATCAGGGTGTGGCGCCGCGACCGTGCCGCCTTCGACACCGTGGCGGTCGGCCTTTCTGTGGCGAGCATCGTCATCCTTCGGCTCATGGAGGGGTGGCGACAGGTGGCCGTACCGGCCGGCTTGCCGTGGCGAACTGCCTCCTCAAGTTACCCGCGTAACTTCCTCCCAGCAACGTGCCGGGTCAGCGAAGCGAACGTATCCGCGAAACCATATTTGCTGGCCAGGTAGACCTGGGTCGAAAAGTTAGGCTGGCCTGATCTGAGATTTTGGCAAACCTTTCCCGCGAAGCGGCACTACGCGTTAAGACGCCGGGCGAACGGCTGAGGTTCCGATCAGTCGTCCGGCCCCATCGCCGCGGCGGCCGCCTGAGCAAAGACCTCAACGGCCTGATTGCGGCTCAGCGACGTCAGGAACTGCGCGGCGGCGCGCATGGTGTCGCCAACCATCAACGTCGGACCGTTCTCCAAATTTTCGAACGCCTCGGTGATGACATCCTCGACGGCGTCCGCGCCTGCCGGCACCTCGTCGGGAGAGCCGATCTGGCCGCGGCTGTACTCGAGTTCACGCAATGCCGGCGTGTTCGTCTTGCCGAGGATGAGGCCCAGGACGTCGACGCCCTTGTCATGCAGTTCGGCCCACAGCGCCTCGGCGAAGACCATGTCGAACGCCTT
>NZ_JAFAUS010000487.1 GCF_019243155.1 Mycobacterium sp. | reverse complement strand
TTCATCCGCGTCAGCCCCGCCACCACATCGGGCCACGGCCTCAGCCGTCGCCAGGCCAGGGTGAGCTCGTCGCGTTCCGCGGCGGTGAACTCCCAACCGAACTCGCCCAGCACGTCGTCGAGCGAGTCCCGGTACACCGAGTGCACGGAAACCCACTCGCCGTTGCGGCTCTGCGCACTTTTCAACGCGGTGAAGTAGGCCGCGCGCCACCGCCGCACCACGTCCGGCCAATCGGCACTGGGATGGCGGCCGGCGCTGATCCGCTGCAACTGGTCGCAGACCGTCGAATGGAAATCCGTCGCCGTCCCTTGCACGTCGAACAACAGCGCCTTAACCACAGGCCTCATCATGCAACCATCGGCGGCCAAGAATCTACGATGTGCGACGTGACCGAGAACACGGCCGCCAACGGGGGCGGCTCCGACGGCACCGAAGAGCCCGACTATCGATTGATCTTCGCCAACGAGCGGACCTTCCTGGCCTGGCAACGCACCGCGCTGGGACTGCTCGCGGCGGCGGTCGCCCTCGTGCAACTGGTCCCTGAGTTGACGATTCCCGGCGCACGCCGATCACTCGCCGTAGGGCTCGCGGTTCTGGCTATCCTCACCAGCGGCATGGGGCTGTTGCGCTGGCGGCAAGCGGATCACGCGATGCGCCACAGCGAGCCGCTCCCCCGCCAGCCGTCACCGGTCTACCTGGCCTTCGGTCTCAGCCTGGTGGGCGTCATCGCGCTCGGGTTGGTGATCGCCAAGGCGGTGATGGGTTGACCACCAACCCGCCCGATCGCGGCAGTCAGGCCGAGCGCACCGCGCTGGCCTGGACGCGCACGTCGTTCGCATTCCTTGTCAATGGCGCCTTGCTGATGATCCGCAACCTGCACGGCTCGGTCGGGCCGAAGGGTCTGATCCCCGCCGTTTTGGCAGCCGCTGTGGCCCTCGGGACCTATTTCATCGCCGTTCGACGTCAACGGACGCTAGAGCGGGGCCCGATTCCGGAGCGGGTCACGCCTCGCCGCCAGGTGTACGTCATCGGGACGGCGGTGCTGGTCCTCATCGCGGTGACCACCGTCGCCCAGCTGGTTTAGAGACAGCGGAACCCCCGGACCGTCCACCCGACCTCCCGGCTACGAATAACGGGAGTGGACCAATCGCGGGTGCTCAGATCCCACCTATGTAGAACAACTGCGATGCAACTGCAGTCACCGGCGTTAGGCTACCGATCGATGACGGGACCGACGATGCCCAGCAACGATCTGGCCGCTCTGCTGCACAAGGTCGCGCGCGGCGACGGCACCGCGTTCGCTGCCGTCTATGACCTCACCAAGAGCCGGGTTTACGGAATGGTCGTGCGGGTGCTGCGCGATTCCGGCTACAGCGAAGAGACCACTCAAGAGGTCTATTACGAGGTATGGCGGACGGCGCCCGACTACGACTCAGACAAGGGTTCCGCGTTGTCCTGGCTGCTGACCATCGCGCACCGCCGCGCCGTCGATCGAGTGCGGTCCGAAGAAGCGTGCGGCAGGCGGGAGTCTCGCTACGCCGCGGCCAACGCCGAGGCGGCCACCGATGACGTGGCCGAATCGGCGATTGCGGGCGATGAACGTCGCCGAGTGGCCGAATGCTTGGGGGCCCTGACCGACATACAACGGCAGTGCATCCAGTTGGCTTACTACGACGGCCTGACGTACAACGAAGTATCGCAGCGATTGGCGGCCAATCTATCGACAATCAAGACGCGCATGCGCGACGGGCTGCGCGCCCTGCGTAACTGCTTGGAAGTGTCATGACCGAACCTAACGATTTCGAATTGCTGGAACTGGCAACGCCATACGCGTTGGACGCCGTATCGGACGAGCAGCGATCCGACATCGAGCGGTGGCTGGCGGCCGCGCCGCGGCCGGTCGCGGCGGCTTTTGACGACGAGGTCCGCGCGGTCCGCGAGACGATGGCGGTCCTCTCGTCGACGACTGCTGTCGAACCGCCGGCTCGACTGCGGGCCGCCACACTGACCGTCATCGAATCTGGCGGCCGACGCAAGATATCCTGGCGCGCAGCCGCTTTGACGTCCGCGGCCGCCGCGGTCGTGGTCGGTGCGGCGGCGTTCGGTGTCGGCGTGGTGATGCGTCCGCACCAGGCGTCGACCGTTGCCGAACAGGTCTTGGCTGCCCCGGACGTGCGCACAGTATCTCGCCCGCTCGGCAATGGGACTGCCACGGTGGTCTTTTCACACGACCGCAACGCTGGTGTGCTGGTGATGAACAATGTCGCACCTCCTTCCGCGGGAACCGTCTACCAAATGTGGTTGCTGGGCGCCAACGGCCCAACGTCAGCAGGGACGATGAGC
>NZ_JAFAUS010000388.1 GCF_019243155.1 Mycobacterium sp. | reverse complement strand
GGCTCGTGCTGGTCGATCAGCCGGAATGCCGTCGCCTCGTCAGCGGCATCGGCGATTTCGGTGCGTACGCCCGGGTGGGTTGCCGCGAGCTCGGTGAGCGCCGGTGCCGTCCGTGCGACGGCGATGACATCGGCACCGTGTTCGGCGAATGCCGTTGCAATTCCTCGGCCCAAGCCTCGGCTGGCCCCCACGACCAGCGTCCTCGTTCCTGACAAGTCCTTCATTTCAATGCCTTTCGGGTCGACCGCTTCGCGGCGGCTAGCTAATGGGCGCTGCATCAAGAAGCGCGGAATATTGGTGTTCTAGTGTCTTGGCGGTCCCATTGCGCCAGCTCGGCGCCAGGGTCTGCGACATCGCATCCGGGAAGATCTCGTCCTGGTCGAGTTCGACCCCGTCGAAGATCGCCTGCGCCACCGATGCGGCAGTGGCCTTAGGGATCTCAAGCCCTTTTGTCATGTCGGTGTCCACCGGGCCGGTGAGCACCGCATGGACTCGCACGCCGCGGGGCGCCAGCAGGACCCGCAGCGACTGCGTCAGATTGAGCGCGGCAGCCTTGGAGATCGAATATGCCGGGATGAGGGGTAACGGAGCGAGTGCGTTGACGGAGAGATTGTTGACTATGACTCCCCCAGAGCTCTGCAGCTTCGGCAGGAGCGCCTGGATCACGTCGAAGGTACCGAGCAGGTTCACCGCGAGGTGACGCTCGATCGACGTTCGGTCGCTGAGGTCATCGTAAAGTGCCATGCCGGCGTTATTGATCAGCATGTCAAGTGATTCGACGCGTTCGGCAGCGCGTTCGATCTGCTGACGATCGGTCACGTCCATCGTCAGCTGTGTGACCCGCCCATCGGGATGAGTCACCGGCTGGCGCGTGGCGACATATACCCGGCTGGCTTCTCTACGCAGGGCTTCTTCAACCAGCGCCCGTCCGATTCCCCGGTTGGCGCCAGTCACCAGCACCGCCTTACCTGCGATCGTCATGAATCCTCCTTGGCAACGAAAACGTGATAGCTCTCAGACAGGTAGATGCGCCACGCTGCCGGAACTGGGCGCCCGTTTTGCGCCCAGTTCGGCCCCGCGCCGGCGTCGATACTTAGAAGGGCGCGCCGTCGGCGACGCGCGGTGAGGTGGGTGGTGACGTGGGATGACAACCGAGTTGATCGAACGCGCACGCGCCGGCGACAGCGAAGCGTTCCGCTTGTTGACCGAGCCGCACCGCCGAGAACTGCAGGTGCACTGCTACCGCATGCTGGGGTCGCTCCAGGATGCCGAGGACATGGTGCAGAACACCCTCCTCGCAGCCTGGCAGGGCCTCGCGGACTTCGAGAGCCGGGCCTCCATCCGCACCTGGCTTTATCGCATCGCCACGAACCAATGCCTGAGCGCGCTGCGCGCCGCGAAGAGGCGACCGGCCAAGGAGGTCGACATCTCTACGTTTGATCTACCCGAGCCCACTCATGTCGGTGAAATCGTCTGGCTCGAACCGTTTCCCGATCACCTGCTGGAAGGGACGGAGTCCTGGGTGCTGGGCCCGGAGGCGCGATACGAACAGCAGGAATCCATCTCCCTGGCTTTCGTGACCGCGCTGCAGGTGCTTCCCGCTCGCCAGCGCGCCGTCCTGATCCTTCGTGAAGTGCTCGGCTATCCGGCCGGCGAAGTCGCCGCGATGATGGACACGACCGTGGAGTCGGTCAACAGTGCGCTCAAACGTGCACGCGCTGCTCTGCAGCGCCGTCAGCTGGACGACGACAACGCCGCACTTACGCCGAACTCTCCGGCAGAGCGGGCGCTGGTGACCAAGTTCGTCCACGCCTATCAGTCCGGCGACGTCGATGCCCTCGTCGACCTTCTGACGGCCGACGTTCGCGTCTCCATGCCACCGATCCCGCTGGAATACCACGGGCGTGACGCAGTTAGACGGTTCTACGCCAGCATCTTTCGCACTCGCGAATATGCGCTCGTACCCACCCGCGCCAATGGTCAGCCCGCCTTCGGGGCCTACCTCCGCACCGATACCGGTGCGATCCGCCGCGCCGCCGGTCTCTTGGTCCTCAGCGTCGCCGGGAATCGGATCTACGGCTTGACCCGCTTTGATAACGACGTGCTGCCCTGGTTCGGACTGCCACGAACGCTGCGCGGCTGAAGCGCTGGCGATGCGAACGGTTCGTATCCGGTGATGCCCGTTTTGACGTCACCAAGACAAAATTCCGCCACGTTGGACGACAACCTAGACTGCCACGCCGCCGACGACGCCTACTACCGTGCCATGTTGGCGAAGCGCGACAGGTGCAGCTGGTGGGCGACGGTGACCGTCTTGGTCGGGCCGTTACGGTGCTTGGCCAGGATCAGATCGGCCTCACCGCCGCGCGGGTCGTCACGGTCGAAGGCGTCGGGCCGGTTGAGCAGGATCACCATGTCGGCGTCCTGCTCCAGCGATCCGGACTCACGCAGGTCCGACAGCATCGGCTTCTTGTCGGTGCGCTGCTCCGGGCCACGGTTCAGCTGGCTGATCGCCACCACCGGGACCTCGAGCTCCTTCGCCAAAAGCTTGAGATGCCTTGAGAATTCGGATACCTCGATCTGCCGGGACTCGACCTTCTTGCCCGACGTCATCAGCTGCAGGTAATCGACCACGACCAGGCGCAGATCGGCTTTCTGCTTCAGCCGCCGCGCCTTAGCGCGGATCTCCATCATCGTCAGGTTCGGCGAATCGTCGATATACAGTGGCGCTTCGCTGATTTCGCTCATCCGCCGCGCCAAGCGCGTCCAGTCGTCGTCGTTCATCCGCCCCGAACGCATGTCGCCGAGTTTGATCTTCGCCTCGGCGGACAACAGCCGCATCACGATCTCGGACTTGCTCATCTCGAGTGAGAAGATGACGCTGGCCATCCGGTTCTTGATCGAGCACGACCGCATGAAATCTAATCCCAGGGTCGAGTTATGGGTGGGAATCATGGCATTGCTCGCCAGGTACATGTGGCTGTTGTTGTCCACTTGAACACAGCGCACGGGAACTGTCTCGACCCGGCGAACGTCCACAATGAACCGGGATCCCGAGCGCTCGGTTCCAGTGACGGCGCGACGCTCTTTATGAGCTATGGCTTTTCGCTGCAACGCGAAGACCGTGTCGTCGGTGGAGAAGGTCAGGGTATAAGCGATGCTGGACGACTCATGGCGGCCTTGGACGCGCTTAGTCGAGGTTTGGCAGCGATAGCCAAGGCTGACGACCAGTTCGGCGACATCACACGCCAACCGAAGATTCGTGACGGAAAATTGGACGGCGCCACCCGCCGTCACCGTTCCGTCAGTGTCGAGCAGCCCAGCCAGTAGGGCGCGTCGCTGCGTCTCGGACCCCCGCAGGTACTCCACCGGAATGTGCTTATTACCAAGCACTCCCAGTGTGCGTAGTCGCGCCTGCAAGGTCCCCACAGCGGAATGGCAGCTCTGGCACAACCGCAGCCCGCACGACGGTCCGGCGCAGCGAACGCAGGTTGGGCTTGGAACCGGAGCAGAGACGAACCGTGCCCGGCCTCCGCAGGAGCGGCCACAGGTCCGCACCTGGCTGGTGTGAGGAACGAAAGACTTGCCGCACACCACGCATGCACGCGGAGCCGGCTCGGCCTCCGCCGGCAGGCGCAGTTGATAGCGGTACCGAGCGGAATTCGAGGGAATTGCCACCACCCCCTCTGCTTCGATCCGCATGAGTATTTCCGGATCGGTCGTCGTAAGCTGGGCTGCGGCACTGGTGCCATCCCCTAGCCAAGCGCCGAGAGTATATGCGGGAACTAACAATTCGCGATCCGGAAGCTCAAGCGCGCGCGCGTTTAACACGCTGTGGTTCAGCCGCCGGTCTTTCGTCTCACAGCGCAAACTTTCGGCGATCTCGGCCGTCGTTCGCACCGCCGCAAACGTGCGCTGATTCTTATAGCGGTTGTAACCCACCGCCGCGGCTTGCGCCGACTTTCGGGATGCGCGGGTGTCGGTCAACCACTGATGCTCTGCATCCGCGACGATCACCGTCCCGTCGGAGAACTGCACCTCGTAGCAAGGCCGCCCCAGCATCACCTCGGTAGCGGCCACCACCCGCGTCGGTCGCCCGTCGGCGCCGATCAATTGATCACCGACGGCGACATCACTCATCGTCGTCCAGCCGGTCGGTGTGGGCAGCGGCGTGTCCAATGCGAGCGCCTTCCCGACTCCAGGTCTAGCCGCGACGATGATCATCTGCCCCGCGTGCAGTCCGTTGGTGACCTCGTCGAGTTCGGTGAACCCGGTCGGCACGCCGCGCGCGATTCCGCCGTTGGAGGCGATGGCGTCGATCTCGTCCATCGTCGGCTGCAGCAGGTCCTCGAGGGGAACGAAGTCCTCGGACGTGCGCCGCTCGGTGACCTCGTAGATCTCGGCCTGGGCGCGGTCGACGATCTCGGTTACATCGGCACCGTCCGCGCCGGCGTAGCCGTACTGCACGACCCGCGTGCCCGCCTCCACCAACCGGCGCAGCAGCGACTTCTCGGCCACGATGCCCGCGTAGTAGCCCGCGTTGGCCGCCGTCGGCACCGTCGAGATCAGGGTGTGCAAATATGGCGCTCCGCCGATCCGGCGCAACATGCCGCGGCGGTCCAGTTCGGCCGCGACGGTGACCGCGTCGGCGGGCTCGCCACGCCCGTACAGGTCAAGGATGGAGTCGTACACGCTCTGATGGGCGGGACGATAGAAATCGCCCGGCCGCAGTCGTTCCAGCACATCCGCGATGGCGTCCTTGCTGAGCAGCATCCCGCCCAACACCGCCTGCTCCGCCGCCAAGTCCTGCGGCGGCTGACGGCCGAAGTCTTCACCGGGCGACGGCGAATCCATTCCCTGAGCCAGGTCATCGACGACCGCCAATGGATTCCCTCCTCCCCTTGCATGAAGTATCGAACATACATTCGATTATCGTCGTCTTCAGCGTAAGCCGAGCCGCCGACACTTCGCCCCACAGCAGCCGCACGCCTTGCGCCGGGACGACGTTAGACGTTGCTGGCTAGTAGTTGAAAGGGTCGTTGTTTATGAAGCTGTGCATCGTGTGTGCATATCCTTCGACACCTGTGTTGAGTGGGGTGTGGAGAACCTGTGGATCAATGCAAAGGGCCAGTACATCGGTGCAGATTAGGGCCATACAACGCCACGAATTTGGTGTGGACAAGAATCTCTACGGCGTGTCGGGCCAGGTTACTGCCCCGGGCGTGTTGGTTTTCAGCCAGATTTTCGGTGCGTTACAGGCCGGTAAAGGCGATGGGGGGATCACCCCGACGAATTAGTTCGCCAGGACGCGCGTCCGCGGTCGCGTTCGATGCCGCAGCAACGCACACTCGCAGCGCAAAAAAGCCCGGCGGCGGCCATTTATGGCCACCGCCGGGAACGAGCAAATGCCGGACGCTTAGCTCTCGCCGACGACCTCGAGCGCAACCTCGACGTCGATCTCCGGGTGGAGGTGCACCGCAATCGGGTGGGTGCCGACGGCCTTGATGTGCGACTTGGGCAGCCGGACGATCCGTTTGTCCAGGTTGGGGCCGCCGGCCTTCTTGATGGCGGCGACGACGTCGCCGGCGGTCACCGAGCCGAACAACTTCTTGGAGTCCGACGCAGTCTTCACCGGCAGCGGAACGGGCCCGAGCGCCTCGATCGCCGTCTTGAGTTCGTTTGCGTGCTCGCGGTCGCGCACCACCTTGGTCTCGCGGGCCCGGCGGATATCGCCGGCCTGCTTCTCCGCTCCGCGCGAGGCGACAATCGCCATCCCGCGCGGCAACAGGAAGTTGCGGCCATAGCCGTCTTTGACCTCGACCGTGTCGCCCACGGTGCCGAGGTTTTCGACGTCAGCCGTCAGAATCAGCTTCATCGTTTCGTTCTTTCGGTTGGCGTTCGGCGGCTTATCGCGCCGAGGAGGTGAAGGGCAGCAGCGCCACTTCGCGGGCATTCTTCACCGCGATCGCGATGTCGCGCTGGTGCTGGACACAGTTCCCGGTGACGCGACGCGCCCGGATCTTGCCGCGCTCACTGATGTAAGTGCGCAGCAGCGCGGTGTCCTTGTAGTCGATTGATGAATCCTTCTTCGCGCAGAAGACGCACTTTCGCGCCTTGACCGGCTTTTCCGGAGCCGGGCGCCGCTTCGTGGACTTGGCCATCTCTGTCTTTCTATTTCGTTTCTTGCTATGGAAGTTTTTGGATTAGAAGGGCGGTTCGTCGTCGCCGCCGCCGAACGAACCCGATGCCGGGGCGCTGCCCCACGGGTCGTCGGCCGGTGCGCCGCTGCTGGCCGGGGCCGCCGACTGACGGGATCCGCCGCCACCGCCACCGCCGCCGAAGCCGCCGCCACCGCCACCACTGCGGCTGGCCTTGTTGACCTTGGCGGTTGCATACCGCAGCGAGGGTCCGATCTCGTCGACCTCGACCTCCATCACGGTGCGCTTCTCCCCTTCGCGGGTTTCGAAGGAACGTTGCTTGAGCCGGCCGGTGACGATCACCCGGGAACCACGGGTCAGGCTCTCGGCCACGTTCTCAGCGGCTTCGCGCCAGATGTTGCACCGGAGGAACAGCGCCTCGCCGTCTTTCCATTCCCCACTCTGGCGGTCGTAGATCCGAGGGGTCGACGCCACGGTGAAATTCGCGACGGCGGCACCCGACGGAGTGAACCGCAGTTCGGGATCAGCGGTCAGGTTTCCGACGACAGTGATAGTGGTGTCACCAGCCACAATTTCCTCCTGGGTCCGCTTCTCCGGTGGTGGATGTCATGAGCGTAGTTGCGCTGAGCTCTGAACAGCCTAAACATCTGCACCGACGGAGCGCCCGCGGCGCAGCCATGGCTGTTAGTGCTTGTCGGTGCGCATCACCTTGGTGCGCAATACCGACTCGTTGAGGCTTAGCTGACGGTCGAGCTCGGAGACCGTCGCGGGCTCGGCCTTCAGGTCGACGACGACGTAGATGCCTTCGGCGTGCTTGGCGATCTCGTATGCCAGCCGGCGCTTTCCCCAGATGTCGACCTTGTCGACGGTGCCGCCGTCTTTGCGGACGACGTTGAGGAACGTCTCCAATGATGGAGCGACGGTTCGTTCGTCGAGCGTGGGGTCAAGAATGACCATGATTTCGTATGGACGCATGGAAACCTCACCACCTCCTCTGGTCTGTACGGCCACGGCCTATCCGTGGCAGGAGGGTCGCCTGCGTTGGCAACCGCCCTAGGCTACCGGACGCCGGGGTAACCGTAAAAATCCGGGCGATCGGGCAACCCGATCACTTCCGAACGTCCCGGTACTCGTTGGCCCTCGCCAGCGTCGCCTCGTCGGCCTTCGCGAGGGCGCCCGCATCGAACGGCGGCTGCGGGTCGTACTCGATCAGCAGCTGCGCGGCCTGCGCGGCTTCGCGGTCGAGGAGCAGCTCGACCAGCCGCAAGGCCATGTCGATGCCGCTCGACACACCCGCGGCGGTGATGATCCGCTGGGGCAGGTGTTCGACGACGCGGTCCGGCACGTAGCGGGCGCCCAGCCCGTTGAGCAGGTCGGCGGCCAGCCAATGGGTGGTAGCGGTCAGGCCGTCGAGCAAGCCCGCCGCGGCGAGCAGCAGCGCACCGGTGCACACCGAGGTGGTGAACGTCGTGTTCGGGTGTACCGCTTGCAGCCAGGCGCACACGAAGTCGTCGTTCACCAGCTGCCGGGTGCCGATCCCGCCGGGAAACACCACGACGTCCGGCGCCCCCACCTCGTCGAAGGTGGCGTCGCAGCTGACGCCTAGCATGCCGTTCTCGGTGCGCACCTCGCCCCGGCGATGCCCGACGAACACCACATCGATCGACGGAATGCGTTGCAGCACTTCGTAGGGACCCACGGCATCGAGCGCGGTGAACCGTGGAAACAGGGGGATTGCGACCAAGGTCATGGCGCCACTCCTGCGATCCCGGCTACGCCGGCATCATCGCCGTCAGCGCGCGTCATGGCGCCGCGGCTTCGACTTCGCGCGCGTCAGCGGCGTTGCGGACGTGCGGCGTGCGGCGCTTGCCGGCCGGACGCAACCAGTCGGGCAGCCAACCTGGCGGGGCATCGGGCGCGCGGTCGAAGGGGCCGCCCGCCGGATCGTCCACCCGTCCGCCCCAGCGCACCAGGTCCTCGTCGGGCCGGTAGATCTGGCGAATCACCAACGCGCACAGCGCCACGACCGCGGCATCGCGGACCAACACCGTCGTGCTGAAGACCTGCACGGGCAGCGAGCGGTTCGGGTTGCCGTACAGGTAGTACATCCGGGGCACCCACACCAGCGCGTCGACCGTCATCCACGCCAGCAATATCCGGCGATGCGGCAACGCCAGGACCGCCAGCGGCACCAGCCACAGCGAGAACTGCGGGCTCCACACCTTGTTGGTCAACAGGAAGGCCGCCACGATCAAGAACGCGAGCTGCGCCACCCGAGGCCGGCGCGGCGCGGTGAACACGATGTATGCGATTGCGGCGCAACACAGTACGAACAGCAACGTGACCGTCGTGTTCAGCGTTGTGGGCGGCTGCCAGAACCCCAGCTTGGGGTCGAGGCCCCGCCAGCCGGTGAACGACTTGACGACGTTGAAGAGCGAATCCATGTCGTCGCCGCGTCGCGCATTGAGCCGGAAGAACTCCGACCAGCCACGCGGAAACAGCACCATGACAGGCAGATTCACCAGAAACCAGGTGGCCGCGGCCACGGCCGCTGTACGACCCAGCGCGCGCAGGCGCCCGGTCCGGATCCCCAGCACCAGCATCGGGCCAAGGAACAAAAGCGGATACAGCTTCGCGGCGGCGCCCAGTCCGATGAGCACACCGGCCAGCACCGGTTTTCGCCGTGCCCAGGCCAGTAGCCCACTCATCGCGAACGCCGTTGCCAGGGCGTCGAAGTTGGTGAAGATCTGAAAAATCACCAGCGGCGAGGCGGCCACCAGTGCCGCATCCCAGACCCGGCGCCCGGCCAGGCCCGCCGTCGCCCAGACCGTTCCCAGCCACGCCAGCGCCAGGCCGAATGCCGCGATGTTGAAGAACATCACCACCTCGGCGACAACCGGAAGCGGGGCGACCTTGCTCAGCGCCGTGTAGGTCTTGGCCAGCGCCATCGACGTGTACTGATAGATCCCGGTCAGGACGGGATACTCCATGTACCGTACTGCCGGCTTGCCGTCGTAGCGGGTCTGCGGGGCGCCGCCGGCGTCGGTCTCGATCCAGCTCGATTTGTAGGGAAACTTGCCCTGGCTCAACAACTCTGCACTGTAGAGCGGCACCGTGTCGGAATAGCACAACTCGTAGTACGCGCGCTGGTTCTCCCAATTGGCGACACGCTGATCGCCCGTCCCCGTGCCGGTGCTCTGCAGGCAGGCCGCTTTCGTCGACCAGCCGAAAGCCAAGAAGACCAACGCGATCAGAAACATCACCCGCAGGGGCGTCATCACCCGCGCGCGCCCGATCAGGGCATGCCGACCGACCGGCCCGCCGACGACATCGGTGAAAGCGGCGCCCAGAAAGTCGGTTCGGCTCGGGCAGTCGCGGTTGTCGGCGCTACGTAGATCGGCCGCCAGCGGCCGCGGTGAAATGGTGGCGCGCTGCTCCTGAGCGTCGGTCACTGTCCCGGCGGCGGAGCTTGCGGGCCGCCCGGCGGAACGCCACCCGGCTCGGGACCGCCCGGCCCGCCGCCGGGTAAAGGCGGCGCATTGGTGATCGTCGTGGGCGGGCCTACCGGGATCGTGATGCCGGGTGCCACTTCGATGGTGGGCTGGATGACGGTCTCTGCCGGCGGCAGCTTCGGCGGGGGCGGTGGCGCCGGCACACCCGCGTAACCGCCGATCTCCGTCGGCTTGGGGAAGGACTCGGTCGAGGTGCCCTTCAGGGCGCCGTCCATCGTCGACTTCCAGATGTCCGATGGCAGCCCCGAGCCGTACACCGGTCCACCCGAGGCCGTCACCAGCGGCACGTCGCCTTTGGCCGTGCCCAGCCACACCGCCGTCGACAGCGAAGGCGTGTACCCGACCATCCAGGCGTCCTTGTCCGAGTTGGTGTCCCCCAACTGCGTGGTCCCGGTCTTGGCCGCCGACGGCCTCCCGCCGGCCAGTGCGTGGCCGCGCGAGTAACTGGCGATCGGTTCCATCGCGGCGGTGACGTTGTCGGCCACGGCCTTGGGGATGCGCTGCTCGCCGTTGTTCTCGGACTTGCTCGCATCGAAAAGCACCTGGCCATCGGAGTTGACGACCTTCTGCACGAAATGCGGCCGGTGATAGAGGCCCGACGCGGCCAGGGTGGCGTACGCCGAGGCCATGTCGATCACCCGGGTCTGGTACTGGCCGAGCACGATTCCGTTGTTGGGAGGCCCACCCTTGCCGTCCTCGGACAGGGTGTGGTCCACCCCGGGGAAGCTGGTTGCGACGCCGGCCTGGTGCGCGGCGTCGGCGACGGCCACCGGACCGCCCTTGAGCTTGAGCATCAGGCGGTAGTACGACGTGTTCAGCGACTGCTTGAGGGCTTGGGCGATGTTGCAGGTACCGCAACTCTCGCCGTCGACGTTGGTGATCTTGATCCCGTCGACCGTCAGCGGCGAACTGTCGACCTGATAGCCGAGGCCGATCCCCTGCTCGAGCGCGGCGATGAGACAGAACACCTTGAACGACGACCCGGTCTGCAGCCCGGCCTGAGCGAAGTCGAACCCGTTGGCGTCCGAGCCGCCGTAATAGGCGCGGATCGAGCCGTCGTGCGGATCGATCGACACGGCCGCCGTGCGCATGTCGGGGTCTTGGCCGTCGAGGTATTTCGATACGGCCTTTTCGGCCGCCTGCTGCGCCTTCGGATCGATCGTGGTGGTGACCTGCAGCCCCTGTGTGTTGAGGGTCCGCTCGTCGATGTTGAACAGCTCCATCAACTCTTTGGTCACCTGACGCTCGATCAGCCCGTTGGGTCCCGTCGTCTGATTCTGTGCCCGCGCCTGATCCGCGGGCACGGTCTGCGGGAACGCCTGGCCGGCGCGGTCACTTGGCGACAACGCCTTGGTTTCCACCATCCCGTCGAGCACCCAGTTCCAACGCGCATTGGCGCCCTTCGGGTCGACGGCCGGGTCCAGGGTGGACGGCCGACGAATCAGCGCCGCCAACAGTGCGCCTTCCGCGACGCTGAGCTGCTCCACGGGCTTGTCGAAGTAGGCATGCGACGCCGCCGAGATCCCGTACGCGCCGCGGCCGAAATAAATGATGTTCAGGTAGGCCTGCAGCACATCGTCTTTCGACCACTCCCCCGACATCTTGGTGGCGATGACCAATTCCTTGGCCTTGCGCATCAGACCGCTGACGCCGTGCTGCGCCGAACCGACCAGCGCGTTCTTGACGTACTGCTGCGTGATCGTCGAACCGCCCTGCAGATCTCCGCCGCCGAAGAGGTTGTTGTTCACCGCCCGCGCGAAGCCGGTGAAGGAGAAGCCCGGGTTCGAATAGAAGTTGCGGTCTTCGGCGGCGATCACCGCCTGGCGGACGTGGACGGGAACCTGGTTGAGGTTGACGTCGACCCGATTGCCCTCGGGCGGGATGATTTTCGCGATCTCCGAGCCGTCGCTGGCCAGGATGGTCGAGACCTGGTTGGTGCGCAGGTCGCCGGGCTTGGGGATGTCGACGATGAAATACGCCATCCCGAAGGTGACGGCCGGCAACAGCAAGAGCACTGCTGCGGCCACATAGGCTGCTCGCCGCACCCACAGCCAGTTGATCTCATGAGTCCACGCCCAGTCGTTCCACGGTCCGCGCGGTCCGCGGGGTCCGCCCGGACCTCCCGAGCCCTCGGGCCGCCGCGGCGGGGGTGGTGGCGGCAATGGCGGTCCGCCGGGTGGGCGGCCCGCGGGTGTTGGCCGGTCGCGTCGCAGAGACGCCGCGCGACCGTCCATCGCGGCCTTGACTTCCTCGAGCGGATCGCGACGGGTCGGCGCCGTGCGGGAACTCTCCATCGCGGCCTTGACCTGATCGATGTGATCGCGACGCCGAGGCGCCTGGTCGTCGGTGACCGCCGGGAGGATCGTGGTCATCCGGTCGTCCGGTGGCACCTGACGACGGCGGCTGGGGCCCGACGACGTGTCCGGGACGTCGCCGCTTCCATGCTTCCCCACAGGTCCGGTCGCGGACGCGCTTGCGTCATTGGACGACCAGTTGTGGCGTCCTTCGTTATTCAATGGCCGTGCGGGCGCCGTTACGCGCCGTCCGTGAGCGGCCGGTGCCCTTGGGCGGGCGCGCCGCGCCGAGCACATACGACTTGACCAAGTGATTCCAGCTGCAGGTCCGGCACACCTCCACCACGTGGACCGCGAACTCCTCGAAGCGGGTTGCCAGCATGACCAATTCTTCGGCCGTCCGCGCCGAACCAGAAACCGGACCCAGGTGTTCGCCGAACACCCACGACACCAGCGTCAGCTGCTCCTTGCGGCAGATCGGGCACATGACCTGGCTGGGTTTTCCGTGAAACTTCGCGGCGCGCAGCAGATACGGGTTCGCGTCGCAAACCTCGGACACACCCGTGCGGCCCGAGTACACCTCGGCCAGCAGTGAGCGCCGCCGGAGCGCGTAATCCACCACCTGTCGCTGCAATCGCACGCCCACCAGAGTACGTCGCCGTGCGGAGCACCGATACGCAACCAAACCTGTTGCGCCCCGCGTCGCCTCAATCGGCGACCCAGAACACATATATGCCCGCGCCGAAGCGGCGCGGGACTTCTACGATCGTCCCCGTGGCGAAATGGCTCGGGACACCGCAGGCCGGCGGGGTGACGGCGTCGACTCGCGCCAAGGACACCGACCGCCAGGAAGCCTGCAAGATTCTCGACGACGCGCTGAGCGACGGCGAACTCTCCATGGAAGAACACCGGGAACGAGTGAGCACGGCCACCAAGGCCGTCACGCTCGGTGATCTGCAGTCGCTGGTGGCCGACCTGCAAGTCGACAAGGCCGCGCTGCAGTTGCCCACCGCCGACTCGCCGAGGCGCCAGCGGTTCAACCGGTGGGGCGCGCCGGCGATCGGCTTCGTCGTATCGGTGTTGCTGGGCATCGGCATCGGGTGGGGTCTGTACGGCAACACCGGGTCACCGCTCGACTTCACGTCAGACCCCGGCGCCAAGCCGGACGGAGTAGCCGCGGTCGTGTTGACGCCGCCGACCCAACTGCACTCCGTCGGCGGGCTCACCGGCCTGCTCGAGCAAATGCGCAACAGGTTCGGCAATACCGTGGGTTACCGCCTGGTGGTCTATCCGACGTACGCGGTGCTCGACCGGCCCGATCCCTCCGACGACCGCCGGGTGCTGGCCTACACCTACCGCGGCGGGTGGGGTGATCCGACCAGTTCGGCCAAGAGTTCCGCCGATGGTCCCGTCCCCGTCGACCTGAGCAAGTTCGACATCGCGGCGACCGTCGGCATCCTGCGCGGCGCTCCCGAGACCTTGCACATGAAGCAGTCCGACGTGAAAAACACGTATCTGATCGTCGAACCGGCGAGCGACCCGACCACACCCGGCGCGCTATCGCTGTCGCTGTACGTCTCCAGTGACTACGGTGGTGGCGACATCGTCTTCGCAGGTGACGGCAGCGTCAAGCGGCTGAGCCTGCCGTCTTAACCGCGGGTTCACCGAGCCGATTCCCGTCCTCGCAGCGTGACTAATAGCGAACGAACATCAGGTGGTGTTGTGGCAAATATATCGAAACGATACGATTGCGCGAGGCGTCGGACCGTCGTAACTGATCGTGCAAAGGGGGTGTCTTGATGCTGGAGCTCGCCATCCTGGGACTCTTGATCGAGTCGCCCATGCACGGCTACGAATTGCGCAAGAGGTTGACGGGTCTGCTCGGTGCGTTCCGGGCGTTCTCGTACGGTTCGCTCTACCCGGCCCTTCGCCGCATGCAGGCCGATGGGCTTCTGGCCGAGAACGCCGCCCCGGCAGGCACGCCGGTTCGGCGCGCCCGGCGGGTCTACCAGCTAACCGATGAGGGCCGTCGGCGGTTCGGTGAACTGGTGGCCGATACCGGTCCGCACAACTACACGGACGATGGCTTCGGCGTGCACCTGGCCTTCTTCAACCGGACTCCGGCGGAGGCACGGATGCGCATCCTGGAAGGTCGCCGCCGCCAGGTCGAGGAGCGGCGGGAAGGTTTGCGTGAAGCCGTAGCGCGGGCCTCCAGCTCGTTCGACCGGTACACCCGTCAGCTTCACCAACTGGGGCTCGAGTCCAGTGAGCGCGAAGTGAAGTGGCTCAACGAGCTCATCGCTGCGGAGCGGGCAACGCCCGGCCTCTCCGAGCAAACGTAAAACCGCACGAATTCGAATACCGCGACACACAAGGTTATGGAGTTAGGAGAACGCCCTATGAGTGAGCACCAGCCGCCGAAGGCGGAAGAGGCGCAGTCGGAGGTAAGGGTCGCCATTGTCGGCGTCGGTAACTGCGCGTCCTCGCTGGTTCAGGGCGTCCAGTATTACTACGACGCCGACGAGAACAGCACCGTGCCGGGCTTGATGCACGTGAAGTTCGGCCAGTACCACGTCCGCGACGTCAAGTTCGTGGCCGCATTCGACGTCGACGCGAAGAAGGTCGGCTTCGACCTCTCGGAGGCGATCTTCGCGTCGGAGAACAACACCATCAAGATCGCCGACGTGCCGCCCACGAATATCACCGTGCAGCGCGGCCCGACGCTCGACGGCATCGGCAAGTACTACGCCGACACCATCGAGGTGTCGGACGTCGAGGCGGTCGACGTGGTCAAGGCACTCAAGGACGCCGAGGCCGACGTGCTGGTGTCGTACCTGCCAGTGGGCTCGGAAGAGGCCGACAAGTTCTACGCCCAGTGCGCCATCGACGCCGGCGTGGCATTCGTCAACGCGCTGCCGGTGTTCATCGCGTCGGACCCGGTGTGGGCCAAGAAGTTCGCCGATGCCGGTGTCCCGATCGTCGGAGACGACATCAAGAGCCAGGTCGGCGCGACCATCACCCACCGAGTGATGGCCAAGCTGTTCGAGGACCGCGGTGTGCAGCTCGACCGCACCATGCAGCTCAACGTCGGCGGCAACATGGACTTCCTCAACATGCTCGAGCGTGAGCGGCTGGAGTCCAAGAAGATCTCCAAGACTCAGGCTGTGACCTCCAACGTGCACCGTGAGTTCAACGCCAAAGACGTCCACATCGGTCCCTCCGACCACGTCGGCTGGCTCGATGACCGCAAGTGGGCCTACGTCCGCCTGGAGGGTCGCGCCTTCGGTGACGTGCCGCTGAACCTGGAGTACAAGCTCGAGGTGTGGGACTCGCCGAACTCGGCGGGCGT
>NZ_JAFAUS010000316.1 GCF_019243155.1 Mycobacterium sp. | reverse complement strand
GACCGGGCAACCAAGACAGGCCAACCTGATCGCCGTCTACAACGACGCCAACAACTACATCTCAACGAGTATCGGTCGCACTGCGATCAGCCAGGTACTCAACGCGGTATCGAGCCGGATATCCGGACAGGCGGTCAATCAGGTGCTGTCCGTGGTGGTTTCGTCCGGCGCGGGTATCAAGCAGGCCGCCGAGGGGGCCGCGCAACTCGACAACGGCGTGGGTCAGCTGGCGACCGGTTTGGACACAGCCCGGTCCGGCTCGGCGCAATTGGCCACCGGTGCCAAGCAACTGTCCGACGGCATCAACGAGGCCACCGATCCGCTGCTCGCCGTGACCAAAGCGGTGTCGCAAATTGGCGGCAGCACACAGCAACTGCAACAGGGCGCTAATGCGCTACAACAGGTCAACGATCAGATCGGTGGTATCGCCACGGCGCAGGACGCAGCCGCAAACTCGCTGTCATCGGTGATCGATCAGCTGTCAGCCCGACAGGATCCGCTGGCGAACAACCTGCGCGGCATCCAAGATCAGCTCCGTGGTCACCAGTTCACTCCCCAGATCCGCCAGCAGCTCACCGACGCGCAGAACGCGGCGATCGCCATGACATCGGGTTTGCGGAACCCGGGCAGTCCGCTCGGATCGGCCCTCGACCAGGTCGGCAGCAAGGGTCAAGAGCTGACAAACAAGCTCAACCAGCTGCGCAACGGGGCCCAGCAGCTCGCCACCGGCAATGCCGAATTGGCCGGTGGCATAGCCAAACTCGATGACGGCGCACACCAACTCAAGACGGGATCGGCCGAGCTCGCGACCAAACTCGCCGACGGGGCCAAGCAGGTGCCCAACTGGACAACTCAGCAAAAGGACGCCGTCGCCGACACCATCGGCGGCCCGGTGCAACTCGAGGCCTCGCATGAGAACGCCGCGCCCAACTTCGGCACCGGCATGGCCCCGTTCTTCCTCACGCTGGCCTTGTTCTTCGGTGCGTTGGTGCTGTGGATGGTGCTGCGGCCCTTGCAGAGCCGCGCGATCGCCGCGGAGGTGCTCGCGATCCGGGTGGTGCTCGCCAGCTACCTACCCGCGGGTGTGATCGCGATATTCCAGGCGGCCATTCTGTACTGCGTCGTCCGCTTCGGCCTCGGTATGCACGTGGTTCACCCGGTGGCGATGCTGGGCTTCATGATCCTCATTTCCGCTGCGTTCGTGGCCGCGACGCAGGCGATCAACGCACTGGTCGGTCCGGCCGTGGGCCGCGTATTGATCATGGCCCTGCTCATGCTGCAGCTGGTCAGTGCGGGCGGCATGTATCCCGTGGAAACGACGTCACGGCCCTTCCAGGTGCTGCATCGGTTCGACCCGATGACATACGGCGTCAACGGACTTCGACAGCTCATCCTGGGTGGGATCGACGGCAGACTCTGGCAGGCGATTGTCGTGCTGGTCGCGATATCGGCGTTCGCTCTGGCAATCTCGTGCCTGTCCGCGCGGCGGGACCGACTCTGGAATGTCAGCAGGCTGATACCCGCGATCAAGATGTAGGCAAGCAACCCTCGACGTTGCATGATGGGGGGCAGGCTCTGCAATCGAGAGGAAGCCGATGTTGGGTGTCCACCATGCCGCGATCTGTACCGCCGACGTGGAGCGCTCGAAGAAGTTCTGGCGTGACGGCCTGGGACTCGCCGAGCTGTTCGACCACACCTTCACCGGGGACTGGCCAGAACTGTTCGGCGCCAAGACCGACCGGTTGCAGTCGGTTTTCCTCGGCGATCCGCAGACACCCGATGCCGGCATCGTCGAACTTGTCGTGTTCGACGACGCCGATGATGCGTCGGCACCACCCCAGCGACCCCGGCACGGGCTCTTCCTACTCTCCCTGGAGCGCGACGTCGACGAAACACTCGGCACGCTAGCCGAATTGGGCTTCACCGACGGTGTTCGTCGAATAACCATGCCGGCCCCGGGCGGTAAGACGGTCCCGATGGCGGTCATCACCGCGCCCGACGGCGTGCTTGTCGAGTTGATCGGCCCCGCCCGATGACCGCCCGTGCGACCGCGCTGGTCACCGGCGGAGCCTCGGGCATCGGGCTCGAGGTCGCCGGACGGCTGCGCGACGCGGGCCACGACGTCGTGGTGTGGGACCTCAAGGGTGGCGATATCGGTTGTGATGTCAGCGATCCCGGCGCGGTGTCGGCCGCGATGGGGCAAACCGTACGCGAGCACGGCGTGCCGACCCGCGTCGTGACCTGTGCCGGGGTGGGCGCCTCGGGCCTGCTGCTCAAGCAGGAGCACGCGGAGTGGGAACGGGTGC